>CAZWJZ010000269.1:0-160 GCA_964634665.1 uncultured bacterium
TTTTGGCAGGTGCAACCTTTCTTTGTTACATGACCCCCCTCTGGACAGATGTTTTAGGTGTTGCCCTAGTAGCCTTATTATGATGGTTACAACAACGAGTAGAAATAAGCTTTAGTCGTGGCATACGAATGCTCACCTAAACATTAAAACAAAGCTATCA
>CAZWJZ010000269.1:170-6426 GCA_964634665.1 uncultured bacterium
ATCAAAACGCTTACCCTGCACGTTATGCTGGGGTAAGCGTTTTAGCTTAAACTCACTCTTTAAGAAAGCTAAGCCCTTGCCAACCTACCGCAATAATCCAGCATTTGCCCTTTACCTAACAGGCTTCGCTGCCTTTATTGGGCTTTACCTGCCCCAACCCATCCTGCCACTACTCGCCAGTGAATTTCAAGTAGACGCCAAAAGCTCGAGTCTTATCATCTCTTTAACCATTCTGAGTATTGGTTTAGCCTCGCCTTTTATAGGCATATTTTCAGATAGGTTCGGGCGCAAGCGCATCCTTATGGGTGCATCCAGCCTTTTAGCCTTACCCATGCTCGCCTGCGCGCTCAGCTCGAGCTTTAGCGTTTTGCTAGCCTTAAGGTTTTTACAAGGGCTTTGCTTACCGGGGCTTTTTGTCGTAGCGGTTGCTTATACCTCAGAAGCACTAAGTAAAGAAAAAATGGCTCGAGCTGCTGGCATTTATGTAGCTTGCACCGTAGTTGGGGGTTTACTCGGGCGACTTTTGTCAGGCACCTTAGCTGACTTTGTCAGTTGGCGCTACGGCTTTGTACTAAGTAGCTTCTTTTATACTTTACTTATTTTTCTCTGGTCACAACAAAAAGAAATCGTAAAGGAAGGTGCAAACCGTACTTTACAAGCTGCGCTTTCAGGCACCTTAGCTCACTTAAAAAATAAGCTCTTAGTTGCTGGGCTTGCTGTTGGCTTTTGCTTATTTTTTGCCTTTCAGTCAAGCTTTAACTACATACCTTTCAAACTCAAAGCCGAACCCTTTTTGTTAAGCTCGAGCTTTATTTCTTTTGCTTATTTATCTTTTATTGCAGGCATGATCTCATCAAGCATGGCAGGCAGATTCAGACAACGATTTAGTTTACGCTCGAGTTTTATGCTTGGCTTTAGTTTGGCAGCTCTAGGCAATCTGGTAACCCTGAGTGATCAGCTAAGCCTTATATTTTTGGGTTTGCTGCTGGTTTGTTTTGGTAACTGGCTTGTGCAAGGATTAGCGGTTGGCTATATTGCTACGGCTACTGAGACAGATAGAGCAGGCGCAAACGCTTTGTACTTGTTGTTTTTTATTTAGGAGGCAGCCTTGGGGGCTACCTCCCGGGTTTGACGTATGCTAAGTTTGCTTACCCAAGTGTGGTTGCATTTAGTGTTTTTGCACTTTTAGCAGGCTTAGCTTGTGCCACGTTTTTAATTAAAGAGAAGTCTTAAGCTAGGTTTAGCTTTGTTCTTTTTTCGCGTTGCATTTTTGTGTAATTGATACCTAAGACAATCAGTATGAGTGCAAAGCCTGTAATTTCAAACCAGTGATTTGGCCAGAAAATGCCAATCATGCCAATCACGGCAAAAATACGCGAGAACCAGAACATATGCGTAAACATGTAACCTTCTAAAGCTGCGGTAAATGCACCTAATGCAGCTATGGCTGTGAGAACCGTCCAAATAACAATAAGCCATGGGCCACCCATTATCATTTCAGGGTTGTAAATCATAAATAAAGGAATAAGGTAAAGCCCTTTAGCAAATTTCCATGCTTCTATGCCTGTTTTCATGGGGTTAGCATTTGCAATTCCTGCCGCAGCAAATGCGGCTAGCGCTACGGGCGGTGTTACATTTGAATCTTGCGAGTACCAAAAAATAACTAAGTGCGCTATGAGTAAAGGAATCCCAAACTCAGTTTGTAAAGCTGGCGCAGCCAAAACTGCTAAGACAATGTAACTAGCTGTTACAGGTAAGCCCATACCTAAAACAAGGCTAGCTAAGATGAGTAGTAGCAAAGCAAGTAGTAAGTTTCCGCCTGAAAAACTAATCATGAGGCTAGAGAATTTAAGCCCTAAGCCTGTCAAGCCAATCATACCAACAACTATGCCTGATAGTGCGCAAGCAACCGTCACAGAAATAGAGTTACGCGCACCCATTTCTAAAGCAGTAACAATGTTACTAAAACCTGTGCGTGCTAAAGTTTGCACATCATCTTCTTTAGCTTCTTTTACATTTAAAAGATAACGACGTATTAAAAAGCGTATAGCTGACACAAGAACAATAGAAACAATAGCTATAAACCCTACTCGGCCAGGCGAAATATTTCTAAGCAAAAAGAAAATAAGAATAGCTAAAGGCGCAAGGTAATACCAACCATCCCGAAAAACATCTTTTAACTTAGGCAGTTCATCCTCAGTCATGCCACGCATGCCACGCTTAGCTGCAATGATATCTACAAACAAATAAACCGTAGCAAAGTACAAAATAGCAGGCAAAATACTTAACCTAACAATATCTAAGTAAGGTAACTGAGTGTACTCAGCAATCAAAAATGCACCCGCACCCATAATAGGCGGCATAATCTGCCCCCCTGTACTAGCAGCGGCCTCTACCCCACCAGCCTCTTCAGGTTTATAGCCTAATTTTTTCATTAACGGAATGGTAAAGGCACCTGAAGTGACAACATTTGCAATAGCACTACCCGAAATACTACCCATAAGGCCTGATGCAACCACCGCAGCTTTAGCAGGACCACCCCGTTGCCGACCCGCAGCAGCATACGCTAAATCAATAAAAAACTTACCTGCACCCGTACTCTCAAGAAAGGCACCAAACAAAACAAAAATAAATACAACCGTTGCCGCAACACCCAAAGGAATACCAAAAATGCCCTCTAAGCCCATATAAAGCGTAGAGACAATACGATCAATGCGGTAACCCCTATGCTCCAAAATACCGGGTAAAAAATCAGCAAGCCAAGGCAGTGTACCTCGTTCACCAGCCATAGCATAAATAATTGAAACCACACCAATAATAGTAACGGTTATGCCTATAACCCTGCGGCTTGCCTCAAGCAAAACAATAATTAAAATAGCACCAGCAATAATATCTGTCTGACTCGAAAAACCCACACGCCGCGCAAAACCCTGTAAATCATGAAGCATATGCCAAGCAGCAAAACTCGAGCCTGCAATAAAGCTTAAATCGATAATCCAGCCTAAAAGTCCGCGTTTGCGATTTTTACCAAAGGCTGGAAACAGTAAAAATACAAGTGCCAGCATGAGTGCTAAATGCACACCTCGCTGATAATAAGCACCTAGCGCTTTAATACCCGCTGTATAAAGCTGAAAAAGAGATAAGCATATCGTAAGGACCGTAACGATTCTTAGCAACCATTTGCTTAATGGCAAACCGTCTGACGCTGTTTCTGGACTTGCTACTGTTGTCACATTATCACCCTTATCCCTAATTCATTTCTAGCAACGCTATAGCCAAACTAGAACCGTGATCTTAAATTCAGTTCAATCAAAGCACTAAGTTGTTCACTGACTAACTTGGATTCGATAACCCAAAATCAGGCAGTTTCGTTAATACCAAAAAGGCAAATCTTAGGTTCTTAGCTACTGCAAGCTAACACTAACAGAAACACGTTTATTGGCAGCTTGCTCACTCAAAGAATAAATCTTGCCATTATGTTCAATACGGTGGTTCACACGCATGCCACCCACCCTTAAAAGATACTCGTTGTTCGCAACAGCTTCATCAATATCAAAAATAAAATAACCATGAAATCCGTCAGAAACCAACGTTCCCCTATCAGGAATATGCCCTAAACCTGCATCAAACGAAGGCGTATGCGAGTCTGTTAAAAGCATTTGCCCCTTTAAGAAACAATAATAATCAGACACCAATATGCCTGTCACCGAATGATTCCAACGCATAATCCAACAAGGCTGCTCTTTAAGAGAAATAAAAACAATACTCGAGCCGTCTAGTTGAACCTTTAGGTAAGGCTCTTGTGCTAAAGCAAAACTAACACTTACAAGCAGGCAAAATAAAAACTTCCCTCTAAGTTTAGTAAGCAGCTTAGAGGGAAGAGATTGTTTCATTAATTACACGAGATAATTTTGCTGATTCAGCAAATCATCCTTGAGTTTTATTTAGTTGCCCATGAGTCTTGCTGGAATCTCAAAGCCCATTTCTTCATAGTAACGAAGTGCGCCTGGGTGCAGTGCTATGGGTGTTGATGCCAAGCTAAACTCTGGCGTAGTGTCATTTGCTGAAGGGTGAACGGCAATCACTTCAGCGATATTTGCATAAATAGCTGCAATGATATCGTAGGCAAGTTGTTCATCCATTTCAGCAGCGATAACAATCACGTTTGGTGTACCAATCGTTGTGGTGTCTGCGTCTTGACCTTTGTACAAACCGCCTCTAATGGTGTAAGGCGCAAAGGTTGGTTCAGCAGCAAGCGCATTTGCAACTTCGTCTGCAGTTAAGCTAATAAGGACAAGGTCACGTGTTTCAGCAAGGCTTAAAAGAGAGCTGGTAGGTGGGCCTACACTTAAGAAACCAGCGTCAAGCTGACCGTCACGAAGTGCGTCTGCTGTTTCGTTAAAATTAAGGAACTGCTCATCAATATCGTCATAGCTTAAGCCGTTAGCTAACATAAGGGTTTGGGCTGAAACTTCTGTACCACTACCCGGTGCACCCACAGAAACACGCTTGCCTGCAAGGTCACTTAGCGAAGTAATACCTGAATCAGCTAAGGTAACAATGTGCATAGCATTTGAGTAAGCACTACCCAGCGCACGTAAATTAGCAAGTTGTGGGAACTCGCCACCAGGACCAAAATTACCCGTACCTGAGTAGGCTTGAAACACTGTGTCAGCTAAGGCTAAAGTAATGTCTGAATCACCGCGAGAAATAAGCCCTACATTTTCTACAGATGCACCTGTAACTTCAGCAACTGCCGTATAGCCTTCTAAGTGGTTATTAATAACTTCAGCATAAGCACCACCTGTAGGGTAGTAAACACCACCGGTACCACCGGTTGCGATAGATAAGCTTGACTGAGCGAAGCCTAAACCAAAGATAAGGGCAAGCACTAGGCTAGCAGCAAGTCTCTTAAATACAGCCATTCTTTCCTCCATTTTCCAAAAACTAGGTAGCTCAACTTAGCTAACACTAAGTCTCTAAGCACTAAAGCCTTGGTATAAAATTTTGTTTCAATCCTAAGGTTATCAAAAATTAAATTTAATGTCAACATTAAATTTAAAATCTGAATTATGAATTAACGCTATACTTAAAGCCATCATATAACCTAAGTCTAGCGGATCACCGCCTCGCTAAGAAGAGTAAGCGTATGACAGAAAACCACAGTCAAGCCCCTAAAACCGTACTCAGCGACCATGCTTATCGCTCTGTACGCTCAGCCATACTCACCGGCACCATCCCTTTTGGAACCCAACTAATTGTAAGAGAACTCTCAGAAATCTTAGACCTCTCTCCCACCCCCATAAAAAGTGCACTAACAACCCTAGAAAGCGAAGGCCTAGTCATAGCCATCCCTTACAGAGGCTTCTTTGTACCAAGCTTTGATGCCAGTGACGTACTAGAAATCTACAGCATACGCGAAGCCTTAGAAAGAAAAGCAGCCCGACTAACAGCCATTCATGCCAACAAAAGCAGCCTCAACAAACTCAACGACATACTCAGCCAGCAAATACAAGCAGCCAAAGAAGGCAACACCGAGCAACACATAGAACTAGACTTAAGCTTTCACCGAACCATCGCAGAAGCAACCCGAAACCAACGTCTAATAGACATTTCCCAAAGTGTCTTAGGGCAAGCCCACCTCATTGTTGCCAGCGCCGCCCTAAGCGTAGGGCGTTACCCAGAGATAGAAAAAGAACACCAAGCCATCCTAAACGCCATTCAAAACAAAGATGCAAACGCAGCCGAAACAGCAGCTTGGCAACACAACCAAAACGCCAGCCTAAGCCTCATAAACCACTACCACAAACTAAACCCTGAAGCGCTCGACTTTCAAAACAACCACCTACTCACCACAGAAAACATACTAGGCAAAATAGAACAAGACAAACAACGAGACAGCTTCGACACAAGCCTAAGCGAACTCCAACAAAATCAAATCACCGAACTACTCGCAGAATATGTAGGTCCCATGGCCATCTTTATCTTACGAGACTGCCTAAGCAAAGCAAAAAACCTAGAAGAACTCACAGACCTAATCAGCCAAAAAATACCCAACCCACAAAACACTCGAGCTTTCAGACAAGACCTAAAACAGCTACTACCCAAGCTGCACCTATTTAGTTAAAAAGCTTTAAAGGTCAGGTTTCAAAGTAAAAACGTAACTACCTACCACCCTAAAACACTGTCCTGGACGTGCTTTTTTAATAGGGGTTATACGATTTTTGATGGATTTTTGACTAAAACTATAGATTTA
>CAZWJZ010000270.1:0-1431 GCA_964634665.1 uncultured bacterium
ATAAGCCCTAGCAAGGTTAAAAGTCTTATTATTTTCATAAATTCTCCTTAAAGATAAGATGTATTTTTTGATCAAACTATTTTTCTATGGGTACACGAATAAATGACAAGCTACTACTTACACTGTTTCACCCCACATCCAGGTTTCAGGACGTTTACCCGTTTTAGCCTTACGCCAAGCACTTGAGATAAAGGCAACGAGCCCGATAAAGGGTAGTAGTCCTATGGCCCAATTGATGAGGGGCGGTAAAAAAGCGGGTCGCTCGAGCAACACCACACCTAAACTTCCTGTGCCTTTACCTTGCGGCCCATCAATCTCAAACTGAAATTTCCACTGACCTTTTTCGGGTAACGAGATGACATCAAAACCCCACATAGTGCGGTCTCTGGCATACCGCAATAGTGGAAAAGGCGTATTGTAATCTTCCTCAGCGCTTCTTAAGGTTGGTGCTATGAGGGCAATCGTAGCAGTTTTATCGGTGATGCCGCCGTCTGGTGAAAAGGTAATATCGAGAGATTTATCTGCTTGTACAGGCCAGCGACTAAAACCGACTTGAACGTTATATGGACCAACCTTGACGGTTTCGGTGTGAACAATTTTTGCAGGCTGTGCAAAAGTGAAGGTGAATAGTAGTACGATTATAAACATGAAGTAGCGCATAAGTTCTCCTTTTGATTTAGGCTGTTAGGTCTGTAGGGTGAGCAGATGCCCACCGTCGCAACGTTTGATATAAATGTGATTTTGTTGTAACTCTTACAGTTGCGGTGAGCTTTCCTCACACCCTACGAAAAAACTTAAAGGTTCAGTTATTTGGACGCATGGTTTAGCACCGCCCCCAGCTTCCAACCAAACCAACCATTAAACGCACCAATGATCAATGCGGCTGGAATAACGATGGGGTTAAAGGTTTGCCCCCAAAGCCCAAAGTAAGCATACTGAACAGGTAAAACCAGTAAAAGTGTAGCGACACTGCCAACAATCATGACAACAGCTCGTACGGGTAAATTGCGCCTTTTGCCAAACCACAAGAAAGCGTCAACAAGCACAGCAACAACTACAAGATAAATCGGCAAGTAACTTGCGAACTCTGGGAATCCGGTACTGCCATCGCGGATGAAAAGTCCTAGGGAATCTGCGTACAGTCGTGTAGCCCAAGGAGCCGTAAACCAGGCTACAGTGCGAAGTGCCAGAACACACAAAGCCATTAGTATAGCTGCCCCAGGTTGTCTGGTGGCAGAACTAACCAGCAGTAAGCAAATGGTAAACACTCCTGCCATGCCTAACTCGAAGATATTTGGGAAGGGAATAATCTCAGGGAGCAAGAGAATAAAAACAGGCATAAACGATATCATGACGGCAGTGGCTAAGCCAATACCCGAAGTTCTTCCGCCCAAACGCCACTGACCAGTCTGGTACTTGGCAGCTGCAAAG
>CAZWJZ010000270.1:1441-6424 GCA_964634665.1 uncultured bacterium
CCAATCATGTTAATCATGATGGCGAAAAGTAGACCTTGATGCGGTGGTGAAATAACTGTGACATCAAAGCCAAAGGTGCGGTGCCAGATTTCATCATAGAGACCAAAAAATAAAAAAATAGCTGAACCAAGACCTGTAATAATAAAACTGGCCGGTACGCGGAACACAGGCCAGACGAAGGTTAAGTTCTTTTCTGGAAAGATGCTGCTACCTTGTTGATAGCTTCTGCTACTCATCAGGGTAACAATGAGGCTACCTAGACCTGCAATAGCCACACCACTGTAAAAAAACAAATGAGGCAGTGTGAAAAAAGTATCTGGCCCAACTTCGCCGTGCCACTGAATATCCCAAGCTAGCCCAAAGTAGGAGAGCATCACGCCGAGTAAAAGCGGGATACCTGCTAAAAGCCGAAAACGTTCAGCATTGATGGGGGTTGTAGCGGTTTGGATTGGGGCATTGATAAGTGCCATATAAAACCTCCTGGTGTGGATATTTTGAGAAATATCTCATTTTTGCCTAATAAAAGCCAACCTGCGCTTATGGTAAGAGTATCTACTTCTCGAGATACAAACGACCTCGATACGCTGATAATAGGACTTTTGCTCCAGAGATAAAACCACTAGACGTGGAGGGTTTCTCAGCATTTTGTTGAGACTTTATCTACGCTGGGCAGAGGTTAAAACCAGAAAGAACAGAGTAAGCTGTGCTATGGATTCTATTCGGCTAAGGCTTTTACTTATTTCATTAACGACGACCTTGTTGTCTGCAAGTATTGTCATCACGATTGCCTATTTTGAACCTTTGCCAAATGAACTCTTCGGCATTCGTGAAGGGTTTAGTGCCTTGTTCGTGTCAAAGTGGCAAGGTGCTGATATAGATGAGCGTGGCGCAAAATTTGACTTGCCTCACCAGTCCTATATAGTGGACGCAACTGGACGTGTGATGTATGGCTTAAATACCTTTGATGTAAAAACTTCTTGTGAGGTTGGCAGTTTGCTCGAGACCAGCTTGTCTGGTGCTGCAAGTTTTCCTCAAGAGGGTCGTCGTGTTTTTCTTGCAGGCAAGCCCTACTATGAGTTTACAAAATTTTTGAAAGACGATATTCGTATCGTTTCCAGAGTGCGCTTGTATACACGCCTAGAAATATTGTGGGAATTTTTAAGATATTTTTTTTACTTTTTTCGTTTAGTACTGATTTCGGCACTTCCAATTGCTTTGCTGCTTTCGCTTGCTATTGCTCGCCCCATCATTCGCCGCTTGCAGCGCATGTCTGATACGAGTAAACTGTTTGCGGCTGGCAACTTGGCGGTTCGTACCGAGGATAAAGGGAGAGATGAAATTGGGCAACTGGGTCAACAGTTTGATGCGATGGCTACGACTATTGGTTCGCAAGTACAGGAATTGCGCCGCTTGGCAGAAGAAAATAATCAGCTTGCTTTAGAGTCTGAAAAAAATGCTCGTCGCGCAGAGCGTGCCTCGTTATCTAGAGACTTGCATGATTCTGTTTCACAGCATTTATTTAGTTTGGCGATGGGTACGAGTGATTTGGGTAACCTGATTCGCCGTGACCCGACTAAGGCGGCCACTCAAGCTGAACAACTCAGAGATATTGCTGCCAAAGCTCAAGATCAACTCCGCGAAGTCTTGACCGAGTTGCGACCTAAAGGATTGTCTAAAGGTTTACTCGAGTCCTTATTAGAGCTGTGTAAAAGCTGGACACAGCGCAGTGGTATTGAAGTTGTCCCGACTCTTCAACCCCTAGCGCTACCGATGATTCTCGAGGATGTTCTTTACCGCGTTGCCCAAGAAGCTCTTAATAATGTTGCTCGTCACGCTAGTGCAACCACTGTTACACTGTTACTCAAAGAAGACATGAATCAGGTCGTGTTGAGTATACGTGACGATGGTCATGGCTTTGTAAATGCTGAAAACACTACAGGTCTTGGTTTACTGGGAATGCGCGAGCGGGTGCAAAGTGTGGGTGGTACAGTGACGATTGAAAGTTTGGTAAGCAGTGAACAGAAGATGGTTTCGGGAACGCACCTTTATGTGAAGATTCCGCTCACAGGAGTTGACGTAAAAAAGGAAAGCTATGTCTATTAGAGTATTGCTTGTTGATGACCATGCTGTCGTGCGGCAAGGTTTGATGATGCTTTTATCTGCTAGTGAAGACATTACAGTTGTTGGCGAAGCAGAGGATGGTAAGCAAGCCCTCGAGCTTGTCAAAAAACTTCGTCCTGATATTGTCCTGATGGATTTGGTTATGCCAGTTATGGACGGCATCGAAGCGACCAAACAAATTCGCGCTTTGGGATTTCCATGCGCGGTGCTCATGCTTACTTCTATGGTGCAACCGCAGCAGATTCAAGATGCAATTCGCGCGGGTGCTTCGGGTTATGTTCTTAAAGTCACTAAGGCGCAGGATATAATTGACTCGATTTACCGTGTTGCCAAAGGGCAGCGTGCCATTGACCCCATTGCTGCTGACGTGCTGCTTACAGATATTGCCCAACAGGGCGAACTTATAGATTTGACACCGAGAGAGTTAGAAGTTTTACGCGAAGTTGCACTGGGTCTTAATAATTCACAGATTGCAGAACGACTAGCCATTGGCGAAGCAACAGTAAGAACACATATCGCTAACGTGCTTAGCAAGTTAAACCTTCGTGACCGCACCCACGCAACGGTGTTTGCGCTTAAGCGAGGGTTCGTATCATTGGATGAACTCGAGTAGATTTGCAAGACCCAAAAGTCGCTGATATTAGCTCAAAAAAAGTTCCATAAATGAATGGGGTGCTTAAGTGTTCGTACTCTTTTTCCTAGGTTTTTTCTGAGCTTTCTCTGGCAATAATTTCTACTCTAAATCTAGGAGCAATTTCTTCATTCGTCATTTCACGTGCGAGCTCTTAGAAAGGCATTATTGATAATTGTATCAAAAAGAATAAGAGCTTACTCTAAAATTTACTGACTAGATATCTGTAAACAAAATTCATGCCAAGGCTATAAATATCTTGCAAAACCCTCGCACTTGAGCAGCAAAGATAATTATGAATACTGCTCCAATCGCAAATTCTATAATCTCAGTAAATCACGGAATTAGTCTTTGTCACTTTGGCTAGAACAAAAGCCTGGTGAGACAGTTTAGGAAATATCACAACGAACTTTCATTATTGTGCTTTTGTAAACTAGAGAAGTCTGGAGCAAGAAACACAAAAGACTAAGCAGAGACTAACTGTAATGCTTTGGGTACTTCTGTTACGCTCCCTTTAAGCTCAGGACTTACGCACTGAAGGCAAGAGGGTAACAAAAGAGGCTGTCTAGGACGTAAGCTAAAGAGATGAACGGCTTAGTAAAACGAGACGATTACTGTCAGTTTTTGATGGTCAGCCAAGTAAATTACACAGGGATGTACTTTGCAGCGCATGGCAAGGGTTTTAGTCACGATGCAGCGACAAGGTATCTGGCCCGAGATTATGTACGCCCCAGTAGCGTATGGGAGAAAGCGAAAGCTGACATGGTTGTGAGTCCCCAAGGCTAGCTAGTGTTCGATGATAGCGTGATCGACAAGAATCACTCGCGAGAGATAGCGATGGTGTAGCGCCAGTACAGTGGAAATGAGAAACGTGTTATTCGCGGGATAGGCCTGATCAGCTGTGTCTATGTCAATCCTGAATTGAACGAGTTCTGGGTAATTGACTATCGCATCTATGATCCTGACACTGATGCTAAAGACAAACATCAACATGTGTCTGAGATGTACGATGCCTGCTGTGAACGCTAGCTGCAAGAAGAGCTTGAGTTCCGAGCTGTGTTAATGGACATCTGCTATGCCAAGACCAAGCTGATGGTAAAGATACATCGTTCCAAACGTTTATTCTACTGCCCCATCAAAGGCAATCGTAGCGTCAGCGAGGTCAAGCCTGAACAAAAGTACAGCTATCAAGCTGCTGAAACTTTAGCCTGGAGCCTAGATGAACTTGACCTGGGCAAAGTACTGCATCTGCGTGAGTTTCCCCAAGGCTTAGATGTGAAACTGTTTCGGATTGCCGACTCTAGCGACGGCACGGAACTCATTGTCAGCAATGACGATAGTCCTTCACTAGAGGCGGAGGCTGTGCGGCAAGCGCAGGGCTTTCGTTGGAAGCTGGAGCAGTTTCACCGCGAACTCAAAGCCATTACTGGCGTCGATGCCTGTCAATGTCGTAAAGCACGTTCCCAACGGAATCACATTGCTTGTGCTTTGCTCGTCTGGCTCTCTTTCAAGCGTCATGCTACTCGTTTATTCTCTACCGTCTATGCCCTCAAACAAGGTCTTCTTGATCACTATATCAAGCAGCAGCTTCGTGCTCCTGCGCTCGTGTTTTCGTAAAACCTTGTGAAACGCTTTTCAACTTACTGCGTAAGTCCTGAGCTCTAACTTAGTGGAAACTAAAGTGTATCATCTATGGATTAATTCCAATTTCTCCTCATCGAGGCCTAGGAATGTAGGTTACACTTAACGCAGCGTACTATAATTAGTATTTAAATTTGTTTGGAGGAGTAAAGTGAAGTCAAAAGTATTCGGGTTAATTATTTGTATGTTGTTTACGAGTTCGTTGGCTCAAGAGAATTCTGAAGGTGGATTTAGACTAAATCTACCTTGGTCCAATAGACAGGTAGATGTTGAGGTAGAACAGACATTCATTAGCCAGGATGTTCGTGATTCAATGCATAAAGACCGAAGTAATTGGGGAAATGATCCGCTAAAAATTGTAGAAGGGCTTTACTATACTGATCCTAAAGACTACGAAGATTTTATTGACTTAGGTATGGCACATACTTGGTTAGGTAATTACCTTGAAGCAGCTCAGGCTTATGAAAAAGCAGCGAAAACCGATCCAGAAAGACTAACAGCAGCTTTGTATGCCCATTCTCAGGTTATAAAGTTTATTAACCTCGACTGCTAGTAGAAAAAGGGTAAAAAAAGAGAGAAAATGAGTTATG
>CAZWJZ010000271.1:0-6405 GCA_964634665.1 uncultured bacterium
ATAAAGCACCATCTTGTCATTTTAGCGCTTTGATTTCTTATGCCCTTGGTTTCCAAATTGAGCCAAAAATAATAGAAGCTTCTATAGCCCAATAGCCTAATTCTAGAATCGAATTTACACGGCGACGATAATCTAAAAACCATAGGCTAAGCAAAAGACTTCCCAGAAAAAGAAGAAAAGAAAAAGAGGCAAGAAATCCTTTGTCCGTGTTAGGAGAAATGAATATGACGTTTAAATAAAGTAAGAACGCAAAAGTAAGCAACAATGCCGTCATGATGGTAAAGAATAAAGCTCCCCCTCGAGTTTGCCTTGAAAGTCGAAAGCTATATTTTTGTAGTTCTTCTTTTGAGAAATAATTAAGTGCTGTCATATCTAACTCAAATCAGTAATGTTGGTTTTTGGGAAATACTCATCCCCTAATGCTGTTTTTTCTAACCTAATACCAAGCCGAATTATAGATGTCGCAAGCCTTCATAATTCTGACCCAAGGAAGTAAGCACAGACTTATAACACAATTAAATCAGCTAAGTATTAAAGCTGAGCCAGTTTTAAGCCTCTACAAAAGAAAAAAAGCTTACTAAGCCAACCTTATCCTCTTATGCCAAAGGGTGGTTGAGCTGTAGCGATAAAGTAAGCGATAAACACTATCATTAGAATAATACCAAGCGGGGAAATCCAGAGTAGCGCATGAGATGGCATCGTTTCTTCAGGCATCTTGTTAGCATTTAAGGCTTTACTCAACTGGATAGCGCACCAACTTGCAAATAATGACATTAGCCCGATCATTATTACCATCATGGGCAGCGTTTGTTGTTTCACTTCAGGATAAATAAAAAGCTTGGAAAGTAAAAACAAACCCATAAAGGTCATACTAAGTGCTGCACTTAAACCTACTTGCCACCAGCGTAACGCGTTATTAACACGCAAGTTAAGCACAGCTAGAGCGTCAACCGTCAAAAAAATAGGTAGGCTGACTAGCCAGGTATCTGCACTAAGAGTTTTCAAGTCGAAGATGCTTAGCAGCGCAAAGCGTAGACTTAACGCGAGAATACCTACCGCCGTGGCACTACCTATACGTCTTGTTACATAGGTGGCAAAAACAGCAAAAAATGTCGCAATAAAGGCGATGACTGCAGGAAGTAACCATTCGGGTCGCTGCCAGAAAATGTAAGGGCTATATCGGCTAATCACCCTTATACTGTCCCACTCGGTTGTCATGAGTTGAAGTGAAACGGTAAAGGCAAATGCTAAAGCTATAATACAAATTCCGTCAGCTGGATTTAAGCCGAGAAAACCCCACTGTTTTTCAACTAGCGTGCTAACCAAAATAGCTATAGCCGCAATGGATATTAATGCAAAGCTAAGGGCTAACAAGATATGTGGCAGACTCCAGGCTGATATATCATTCCCATAGATGAAATGCCAAATGGGATCAGCAGGCACAATATAAGTTAGAAACCCACCGAGTAGCAACAGAAAGCTTAGGGCCGGGTTACGCCTGAAGCGTTGCCGCCAGCTGCCTTCTTGTCTTCCAAGTAGCCAAACACTCCATAAGGCTAGAAGTATGACAAGTATTAAACCAAAGTACAACATTAAATGGGGTCGCCAGAAAAAATCATCTCCAAAAGGAATGTGATATTTTCTATGCCAGACTTCATCCCAAAATCCACCCACCACAATATTGATACTACTAACAGTTAAAGCAAGCGCCATAAATTGCCGCGGCCCTACACCAACCGTTTTACCGGAGATTGGATATTTAGTTTCAGAATTAGGAGTAGCTAATAGCAACCAGCCAAGCGTGATGGTAAGAATCATCATAATAAGCAGTGAGCCAATACCAAGAAAAAACAAGCCCTGATTCTTACTGGGTATCCCACCCCAGTAGCCAAGAGCGGCTAAAACAACTAGACCTATACCAGCAGGAAGGATTAAGTGAAAGCGACTCGAGTAAGTATTAAGCACGGTTAATTCCACTTTAACATCATTTAGATCTTGTTGATACAAGCTTTTTTGCATTAGTGCTTGGCTTGCGTTTAACTAAGCTTGCAATGCAAGTTCTAGATGCTAGTTCATACTAGCTAGTGTTAAATGAGAGATTGTGAGAGCACGAAAAACTGTGAGGTTGATTCATTCTGGTACAAGTTCACCCCTCATAAGAATCGCGATTTTTTGCTACATCTTTTAGGTAGAAGCCCTTATGAAAAGTGCAAACCTCAGGTTTTTTCGTGCTCTCTAAGTCAGCCATTCAATAAGAATGAAAGATATAGCTATCATTAAAATAGTCAAAGATATACTGTAAGGATGTTTGTTCGTAAGCTAAACTCAGAGATAAGCGTATGCAAACCCTTTTACTTATTGAAGATGACCCAGATATTGTTCGTATTGTAAGTAGTTACTTTGGTCAAAGTAACTTTAAGGTTGAAGTTGCTGTAGATGGCCTTTCTGGCTTAAGTAAAGCTTTAGAAATTCAACCTGACCTTGTACTTCTCGACTGGAATTTACCAAAGCTAGATGGACTAGAACTTTTGAAGCGTTTACGTAAAGAGAATCAAATACCTGTCATTATGATTACGGCACGTACAGAAGAAATAGACCGCATTATGGGTTTAGAGTTTGGTGCCGATGATTACCTCGTTAAGCCCTTTAGTGTTCGCGAGCTTGTTGCTCGAGTGCGTGCTGTATTGCGACGTACAACCTTATTACTTGATCCTAAACCTATTCAGGAGGGTGCGCTTCGTATTGATCCGGCTAAGCGTGAGGCTTTTTTTGAATCTGAGTTGCTTAATTTAACTACCTTAGAGTTTGATTTGTTGTTTTGCTTTATGGAGCAGGTGGGTAGGGTTTATACACGTGATGATCTTCTTTCACGTGTTTGGGGGAGTGATTTTGGTGGGGTTGACCGTGTTGTAGATGTGCATGTGTCTAATTTAAGAAAGAAACTCGAGTTTTCGGGTGCGAAAGATGTCTTGCAGACTATTAGGGGTGTTGGTTACAAACTGGTTGAAGTATGAGTCGTTTAGGTTTTTTCCCTCGTCTTTTATTTGCGTTTTTTTTGGTTATTTTGGTGGCTGGTTTGGTGCTTTATACTGTTGGTTCTGCACTTGCTTCCACTTTTCTTCAGGGGCATTTAGAGAGTATGGGTATCACGAATCATAATGTGCCTGCTGGTACTGAGGAGATGTTGGTAAATCTTGATATTGCTTATCGCAATGCGCTTACTCAGTCGCTCTTTTGGGCGATTATATCAGCGTTGCTTATCGGGGGTGGTCTTAGTCTATATATAACTGCTCAAGTTGCTAATCCGCTTGCCCGAATGCGAAGTGCAACGCGGCGTATTGCTAAGGGTGAATATGGCGAACGGGTTACTTATAGAGGGCCAGGAGAAATTAGTGATCTTGCTGCTGACTTTAATACGATGGCTCAAACTTTGGCATCTGTTGAGGTGCAACGTTCGGATCTTATTCGAAACTTAGCACATGAGTTTAGGACGCCACTTATGAATCTTCGTGGTTATATTGAAGGGGTTGAAGATGGTGTTTTTCAGCTTGATGAGACGTTGGCTGCTACGAAACAACAGCTTGAGCGTTTAGAGCGTCTTATGAATGATTTAGCTTTACTTTCTCGTGTTGATGCTAAACAGGAGACGGTTAATCCTGAATCAACAAGTCTAGAGGCTATTTGTGTGGCTGCTTTGAATACGGTTAAGCCACAGTTTCTTGAAAAGGTTGTCATGCTAGAGTTTTTATCAGCCTCTGAGGATTTAAAGGTTTTAGCTGATCCTATTCGTACTGAACAGGTGTTAACAAATCTTTTAACCAATGCACTTAGGCATACACTTTCTGGGGGTGAAGTGAAGCTTTGGTTTAGTAGTAATGCTAAAGAGGCTGCTGTCTTTGTGAGTGATACGGGTGAAGGTATAGCTGCTGAGGCATTGCCATTTGTCTTTAAGCGTTTTTATCGTGCTGATAGTGCTAGGGATCGCTTAACAGGTAGCGGTATTGGTCTTACTATTGCACGGTATTATGTTGAGGCTCAAGGGGGTATCTTAAGTGTTGAAAGTGAATTGGGTAAGGGCACTAGGTTTTGCTTTACTTTACCTATAGCCTTTAATAAAGGAAATGTTTTTTAAAGCTTTTAATTTGAGCGTGGTTCAGATTCGGTCTAGGCTTTCTAAACTTCATAGTGAGAAAACCAGTTTGTTTAAGGCTAGTCATACCGGTTCTTGTGGTCGTAATCAAAAGGTAATGCAATTAGTTGCATCGCACAACTATATAGTTGTAACATACAACTATGCCAATTAAGGACAAAACAACAAGTTACGAACTCGAGCACACTCTAGCCGCATTTGTAAGAGCATTTGGTTTACATCAAAGCGATCAAACACCTTGTGGAATCACTATAACGGTATCAGAAGCACACACCCTTACAGAACTAGCTAGAACTAAAGGCTTAAGCCAAACTGAACTCACTAGCTTTCTTAAATTAGAGAAAAGTACTGTGAGTCGCCTTATTCTAAACTTAAGCAAAAAAAACTGGCTAGAACGCAAACCTCATCCAACTGACAAACGAGCTAATCTACTTATGCTCACCTTAGAAGGAGAAAAAAAAGCGGCACAAGTTGCAAAAGCAAGACGCGCTAAGTTTGATGCAATTACAAACTCATTACCCCATTCAAAACGAGAAGCTGTTCTTTCAGCCTTATCAACCCTCACGGAGGTCCTAAATGAAACTGAAAATGTACTGTAAAATCCTTATTCTCTTAGTCACAATAAACGTAGCTATTGCTCAAAATGACCATAGCTCAATCGATCATAGTCAGCATAACCAAAAGCAAACAAGCACCGAGACTGACTTTGCTGAACGCGAACAAAAAGTCATGCCTTTTGACCTAAGCGCAACAACGCATATCTTTCAAGATACAAAGACAGGTGGCATTCAAAAAGTCATTGCTAAAAACCCTACAGATAATGAAAACATTAAGCTAATTCAAAGTCACTTAAAAGAAGAAGCAGACTTATTTGCCCTTGGTGAATTTAATGACCCTAGTTACCTACATGGCGAAACCATGCCAGGACTAGCAGACCTTAAGGTTGCAGGACAACAAGGATTACTTAAGGTAAGCTACGCAGACCTAGAAGATGGTGCACAAATCATTTATACAGCTACGGACCTAAGCGTAGTTATAGCCTTACACCTTTGGTTTCAAGCACAAGTTATAGATCATGGGGCTCACGCTACTAACTAAACCTTACAATCTCTTAACAAATCCTTTATTTTAGCGTGATAATTTAAGCATAGTATGCCTTTTGATAGAGCACTATTCATCAGCTATCAGGAGGTCAAATAAACATGAGAGTCTGGTTTATCATTTTAGTTACAAGTTTATCTTTTGGATTTGCCCAACACAACATGAGTAACATGACCATGGAAGGTCAAAATCTAAGTGACTTAGAAGCCGAAGCTTTTGAAATTGCCTTTATGTCAGCCATGGTTAGTCATCATGAAGGTGCTATAGAGATGGCGCAATGGATTATAGATCGCTCAGAACTACCAAGCATTACAAGCAGCGCAAAACTAATTCTTGAGGCGCAAGAACCCGAAATTAAACTTATGAAAAGCTGGCTTGATGAATGGTACGAAGGACGCTCTGACATTAAAGCCTCAGCGATGATGGCTGCTGACATGCAAACCATGATGACAAATATGGAGGAATTGGATAATCCTGATGTTGCATTTTTGAGTCAGATGTCACTGCATCATGATAGTGCCATTGACATGGCGCAACTTGCTTTGTTTAAGGCAACACATCCAAAATTGCGGGAACTGGCTAAAATCATTATTGTTAATCAAGCCCAAGAAATAGCTACTTTCCAAGAAACCTTAAGGGAACTACAAGCTCGTTGAGCCCTTTGACTACTACCCTACTTGGATTACGTGTGTTGCTTCTTTACATTAGATTTACAACAGCTTTAACCTCAGAAAATATAAGTCTTATATGCTTAATGCCTAGGAGTAAATACTATGATGGGAAATCCAATGATGGGCTTTGGAAGCATTTGGATGTTTCTTGTACCCATTGCATTAGTTATAGCAACAGTCTTGATTGTGCGTTTGCTTTTTCCTCAGAATACCAATGACTCGGCTTTGGATATTGCTCGGAAGCGTCTAGCTAAAGGCGAGATTTCCCGTGAAGAATATGAAAGGCTAAGTCATGACCTTAGTTGATTTTGAGCAGGTTGAGCCTAGGAATTATCTCAGAGGACTAGCCTTTTTAACCTGAGTTCAGGGTTTCCAAACGAAGAAGCATCTCCTAAAATAAGGTATTCAAAGCCAAAAAAAGAGATGCTTGGTATGAGTTTACTAGAATTATTTGTTGATGTGGATAATTTCTGTCAAGACTAT
>CAZWJZ010000272.1:0-1733 GCA_964634665.1 uncultured bacterium
GTTAAGAGTAAGGTTATGGCTAAGTAGGCACCTGAGGCAATAAACACTAAGTTGATTTGTTGTTTTTCTCTAAGTTTGCGTTGGCGCATAATGAGTAGTGCAAAAAAAGGAATGACCTGTAAGGCGTGCATGCCTACGAAATGTCCAATTCGCAGGTCGCCAGCCTCGGTACTCCAGTTTAAGAAGGGGAGACCTGCTCCGCCATCTTCTGCACCAACAGTATGTGCCCCTATAATTGTAATGGCTTCGCCAGATCGCCAGCCTGCCATTTGTTGGGCGCTTGGGTCAGTCATTAAGTAACCCTGAGCTAAGCCAATAACAGCAATAATCATGGCTAGTTTTAGCGCCCAAGCTAACACAGGGCTTTTAAATGTTTGCGTTAAAAGTAAAATAACAACGCCGATATTGGCAATAAATAAAATGAAAATGGCAACGGCCATTAGACTCCAAATAGCGGTATCAAAGGGGCTTGAAACATTAAAATGACTTCTTGTGCCTCTGGCTGCTTGGGTAATAATGCCGACCCATTCTATTAAGAAGGTAATGGCGAGCGTCCAGCCAATAATGCTTACAAGGCGTTTACGCCAACGCTTGCTTGTGTCTATTAAGCTTAAGAACCACAATAAGGTAAAACTGTATATGCTTATGGAAATTGCAAACTTTGTTGGTTTAAGCCAAGCAGCTACGCCTGTTATGGTTCGACTATCAAGAAAAAGACCCATAATAAAAAAGATGAGTAGGCCAATTGTAAAGTAGGTTGAAAGTAAGAAGCCATAATGTGTTTCTTTGAACTGTTTTAGCTGACTACTGATTGGGTTTTGAACCTGTCTAGATGCCACTTTGATCCTCCTATTGAATAACGTCATTTTTACTTAACACTGTTAATTAAAAGCTAAATTTTTTTGTTCATTGAAGTTTAAAAAACCCCTCCCTGAAGGTATGTTCAAACTGTGCCTGCATTTTACTAACTTGAGATGCGTCAATAGAAGGAACACTAATAGCTAGCGCGACAATGCCATGAACAAAAGCCCACGCTGTATTTGCGTAGGTCTCTACTTCAGCTTCTTCTAAAAAACCCGCCTTCATACAATCAAGAACGGCATCTTGCAGAACTTTAAAAGAATCAACCACAGATTCACAATCGTTATCGGGAGTCAACTCCATAAATTCGCCACGTTGCATAAACATAAGACGGTAATGAACAGGATGCTCGAGTCCAAAGGCAATATAAGCCTGACCAATATTCAAGAAGCGCACTCGTGGATCATCTGAACTGTCATAAGCCTTTTGAAGCCTATTGCCAAACGTACTAAAGCCCTCCATAGCTGTTTGAAACAGTAAATCATCTTTATTTGCAAAGTAAAGATAAATAGTGGTTGCTGTGTAACCAACTGCTTCAGCAACTTGGCGCAACGAAAACTTTTCATAACCATGCTCTTCAAATAGAAGCAAAGCAGCTTCTAAAATAGCACTGCGAAGCTCTTCTTTTTTAGCTTGCCTACGACTAGTGCTAGCATTCTTAATGCGTTCAGCTTGAGTTTTCTTTTTTGTTTTCATTACAGCTTTATCTTACTTAACAGTGTTATTTTTGTCAACTGCAAGTGACCATGTAAAGCATATTGATTTTACGGCGTCATAAAAAATGTTCATCGTGCCTTAGACCTAAGTTACTCCATAGAAGGTTTGCAAAATACTGAATGGGTCTATCCGTAGACTTCGCTCGGTACTTCGTG
>CAZWJZ010000272.1:1743-6390 GCA_964634665.1 uncultured bacterium
TGACAATCGCTCTGCTAGGGTGAATTTGCATTTTGCAAATTCACCCTAGCGATACTTAGAGCATCTAAGAACTTTAATCATCAGGCAAGGAATAGCTGCAAAAAAACGCTAAATCAAGCGCTCAAGCATCGGTATTATTTTGAAATACATCCCTAAAAAAAGAGATATACTAACGAATGATAAGCATTCAAGCTGAACCCCTAACAAACCTAGTGCAAAGCATCTTTGAAGCCTCTGGTGTAGCCAAAGTAGACGCTCACCTAGTGGCAAACTCATTAGTCAAAACAAACCTAGCAGGCCATGATTCCCACGGCGTTATACGCGTAAGTCAATACTTAGAAGGTATAGAAGCTGGCATTATCAACGCAAAAGCAAGCCCCACCGTAGAACGAGAAACCGCAACCATAACAACCATTAATGGGCATTTTGGCTTAGGGCATGTCATAGCAGACTATGGTATTAGGGCAACCATAAAAAAAGCCAAAAGCCACGACATAGCTGCAACTGGTCTAACTAACTGTGGTCATGTTGGTCGATTAGGCGAATGGGTAGCCTTAGCAGCCGAAGAAAACATGGTGGGCCTTGCTTTTTGTAACGGAGGTAGCCCCGGTGGTCTAGTTGCCCCCTATGGCAGCGCCCAGCGTTTTATGGGAACCAACCCTTTTGCCGCAGCTGTACCTGTAAAAGACAGCCCTGCGATAGTGCTTGACTTTGCCACTAGCGTCATGGCAGAAGGAAAAGTGCGTGTTGCTCGCAACAAAGGAGCCAGCCTACCCGAAGGCGTTGTCCAAACCCAAACAGGGCTAGCAACAACAAATCCAAATGATCTTTATGCAGGTGGCGCACTCATAGCTATGGGTGGGCACAAAGGCTCAGGCTTGTCTTTCCTAATGGAATTACTCGGCGGCTTACTTTTAGCCCAAGGCAGCCCCAGCCTGCCAAACTACGGCAACTTTCATAACGGCGTACTCTTCATCGTCTTATCGATAGAAGCATTCAGACCACTCGAGCCTTTCTTAAGAGACAGTCAAGAACTCAGCGATTTATTTAAAGCCATACCAACCGCACCCAATGTAGACGCGGTCTTACTACCCGGTGAACCCGAACGCATAATGACCCAACAAAGACTCGAGTCGGGCATTCCGATTGATGAGACGACATGGGCGCAACTTAGTGACTGTGCTAGTAAATTTAATATTGATATTCCAGTTGTCATGACCGTAGGAGAGTAAGCGTAGAAAGTTTTCAAAAAGCTTTTTAAAACCAAGCTTAAGTTATTCAGAGATTGCGTTTTTATGCTCTGGTTTACGAAGCCCAATGAAAAACAAAGAACCCAGTGTAGCAAGACCTGCAAGTATGCTAAAGGCCGCTTTATAGTTGCCAAAAGTGTCAGCCATGATGCCCGCTAACACTGGGCCAGTTACATTACCAATTGTGACTATAAGGGCAGAAATACCAAGGATTGAACCAAACGATTTGCGTCCGAAAAGATCAGCCCTTAAAGCACTCATTAAAGGCCCCCGCATGCCCCAAGATAAACCATGTGCAACCGCAAAATAAAAAACAGCAGCAAAAGAACTAGCGTAAGCCACAGCAAGAATGGCACTTGCATGACCGAACATAGCAACAGCCGCTATAGCACGCTTACTAATCTTGTCACCAAGATAACCACCCAAAAGCTGGCCAACAAAAGTACAACCCGTCATGAGCGCAAAAACACTCGCCGCAGCCTGCAAAGAGTAACCTAAACCCTCAGTCAAATGAACAATAAGATGAACCGTAACCGCCGAAACAATAAGCACCGCAGAAGCATGACCCAAAGACAAAAACCAAAAAGCTCGAGTTCTTAAGGCTTCTTTGGCTGAAAAGTCTTGGGTTTGTAGCTGCGCAGTAGCTACTTCTTCAGTAAGATCTGTTGCATTGCGACCATCGGGCAATAAGCCATAATCTTCTGGTTTGCTGCGCATAAGGGAAGTCACAGGTAAGCCAACCACTAAAATGATAATGCCAGATGCAAAAGCGGTTACGCGCCAGCCCAAAGTTGCTAAGGCAATGGCGACTAAAGGTATAAGTAAGCCACCTAGGCTCATGCCAGCTTGTCCAACTGCAAGTGCGGTTGCCCGTCTTTTTTCAAACCACTGCACAAGGGTTGTCATTAAAGCTAACTGCCCGCCAAAGCTAGCGCCTAAACCAAGAATCAAAGTGACAACAAAGAACATAGCAAGAGAATTAATTTGACTAAAAAGCATGAAGCCTAAACCCATAATGCTTAGCCCAAAACGCATGACTCTTTTAGAGCCGTATTTATCTATAGCCCAGCCAACCACAGGGGCAAGTAGGCCGCTTTCAGCTTGTCTAAGTGCAAAGGCGGAGGCCAGAGCCGTTTTGCTCCAAAAGAATTCTTCTTGAAAAATAGCAACATAGAGGCCGTAAGATTGCATCAATAAAGTCGCATGAATCATTTGTATGACAATGCTGCCACCCACTATCCACCAGCCAAAATACATATTTCTGGTAAATGTTTGTAAGCGAGCAAAAGTCAGCAAAGAGATTTCTTTCTAATCAGACAATGAGTTGAGTTTAGGGCAATTAAGTGATTAAGGCTTCTTAGTATGTGGCCCATCAGCTTAAGTTAGCTAAAGCATATCAAAAGATGCTAAGGCTAAATGCATAAACGGTGACAGTGATATAGGCCTTTATGTTGTTACAACAACAGCTAACCAATACCCTTCATCTGAAGGTGTAATGAGTTGTATTTGGCTATCGCTGCGAACAACTTGCGGGTCTAGCCACTGACTATTACGAATATCTAGCCAGCTTAGCTCCAAGTCTTTGTCGCTAGTTGAAACATCAACAAAGACATTACCACCATCAGGAAAAAAGACCGCATAAGAATGACCTAATTTAGCTGCGCAGTAAGCCTCATTCTGACTTCGATTTGTCAATAACTCAAGACTAGGTTCACTCCCAACAATATCAAACTTATCTAAAAACATGCGCATAGACCTAAGATGCGCTTGCACAATCTCACTTAGACCCAAACCAGCAGGCGGACGGTGAAAACGAGCCGAAGCAAAACCAGCCAAAATTAAACGCCAAAAACGCTCCTGCGCATCACGCGTTGAACCATAGCTAGCTGTATTAGCACCATAAATCTTAACGCTATTCATAGGACGAACAGCACCAGAGCGCTTAATACGCTCACGAATCTTCAAAGGATTCTGCCAATGCTCGAGTCCTAGCTTATGATTGTTTTGCGATAGGTCCACAAAACTGTAGCGCTCAGGATGATTAAGAGTAGCGTCATGCTCTTGAGAGCTTAAATCCCACGCATCCCACATTTCAGTTATTTGTACGCTCAGATTTTGCGCTAAGGCTTTTTGCCTTATGTAACTCGCCCAGTAAGCGCCCCACTCAGGAGATTCATTTGTCTCATTATCAATACAGTACAAAACATTTCCAAAAGCTAAAGAGTACTCGAGTAGCTTATCAACAAAGTTATGCTGGTAGTTTAAGATGAGTTTGTTATTTTCTAAGGCGGGCACGCTGCGAAAAAAAGCATTCTCTTTTTCACCAGGATGACTAGCAATGCTTTCAAGCAGTCCCGATTCTAAGCTCGAGTACTGGGTATTGTTTTTTGGGTTAAAAGGGTTGTCTTGCCAAGGTTCTCTGGCAAAGTCAAAGCGATCCCAAACTTCTATTTGCACAATGATATCTCTAGCGAAGGCCAAGTCTAAGAAGCGTTTAAAACGCTGCCAGTAAACTTTTCCTACCTTTTCGAGATTGTAATTTCCTGAATCATCTTTTTCAAAAGGCCAGACATCGTTGGGGTCTCGGCTTGACATGCTGCAGCGAACATAATTACCGCCTGCAGCCCTAAGGGTATCAAGATGAGCTTCTAAGTCATCAATTTGAAAGAGGTTATCTTCTATAGAGCCACCAATAAGTATGCTTGCTTGGTCTTTATATTCCCAGTAAAAAGGGTTTTTTGAGTAGGGGTGAATACGCTGCATGCTACTCAGTTTTTTTTGATTTATATGTATGAAAAAGCTGTTTGATTAGTAAAGAGGGAGGTATATCAGACTGGAGATGCTTAAACGATTTGAAGTACTTAAAGCTGTCTACCCATACATTTTTATTCATGTAAACTATAGGATATAGGAAATGACAATTATTGTAAACTGTACATTCAAACATT
Organism: uncultured bacterium; assembly: GCA_964634665.1. Classification (GTDB taxonomy): domain Bacteria; phylum Deinococcota; class Deinococci; order Deinococcales; family Trueperaceae; genus JAHEBB01. Next base: position 5,942 of record CAZWJZ010000272.1, read on the forward strand.
GCTTGAACCACCTGAATGTCCTGTTTATTGATTTGGAGTATCGTTATGAAACAACTTAAGCCTCAGGCGCAACATTATTTTGATGTTACTATGACTTGGACAGAGCAATTTTGGGATGACAAGATGGGGCTTCTTAGAGCATCTAATGACAATGATAATAAATCTAAGCAGTCAAGCACGCACACGGTCCGTAACACCATTTGGTACGCTTTAGGTTTACTGCAACAAGGCAATGATGCTCGCGCACACAAGGCCATTCAGGCTGTGTTGAGCTATCAGTATGATGTGCCAGACAAGATTTATCATGGCACCTTTAAACGCACGCCCATTGAACCTGACCCACCTGAAAAAAACGAAATATGGAAAGATTATGACCCTAACTGGCGTGAATTTATTTGTAGTGTTTTTTTAATAATGCTGCGTGACTTTGACTTGCCAGAAGCTTTGCA
>CAZWJZ010000273.1:0-6356 GCA_964634665.1 uncultured bacterium
TCAATCGCTGTGAGGGTCAGGACACTCAGGAACAAATGGCTTTTACATTCTTACTGACTCCTTCTATAGATTCTATAATCTATGATTTTTGTCTAAGTAAACGAGCCAAGTCCACTCTGTCCCTACTGTACTATTGTGCAACTTGATACTCTTCCTGAAGCCCGCATGTATGGGCTTCACTTCTTCACTCAATGGTTTTAGCTACCTGTGGAAGTTGAATAAGCTTAACTTCTTCTAAAGGTTTAGCTGCAGACTCTAGCCGTTTAAGAAGAAGCTGACCTTGAAAGTCTCGGTTTTGTTCTAGGGCTAAAGCGGCAACTCCCGTTAAAACAGGGGCAGCAAAAGAGGTACCCGTAATACCCGATGGGCTACCTAAACCTTCCAATACGATAGCAACCCCAGGCGCGCCTATGGGTAAGCCGTTTAATTTTGAAAAAAGCACCATTTTGGTGTTAAAGGAAGCCAGTTGCCAATTAGCGTCTGTCTCAGCTTGTTTGAGAGCGGCCGTTGCTACAACATTGGGAAACAGGCTTTGGTACTGAGCGGGATAATGTGCGCTATTATCAGGATTATTGCCGCTTGAGGCTACAAATAAGATGTTTTTATCACTGATTAAATCCTTAAGTAGATACTCAAAAACTGGGTTTGACTCGAGCGGTCCACCAAAACTCATATTGATAATGTCGACTTTGGGAAAACCCTGGAAATTATTTCGTAGATATAATAAAGCTTTGGCGATACTTGAGGTGCTGCAAAGCCCGTCTGCATCACAGGCTTTCAGGGCTATGAGATTGGCGTCGGGGGCAATTTTATGAACAATGCGTGCAACTAAAGAGCCGTGGCCATCAAAAAACGGAGTATTGCTGCAATCAAAATCATCCTGAATGTCTAGAGCATCAGGATCAGTGCTTAGGTAGTCTGTTCCTGTGAATCGTCTTGAAAACTGTGCTTCAGGACTGGCATTTATAAAGCTTGCAGGCTCAGCTACGCCCCCATCAATAAGGGCAATCGTAATGCCTTTGCCGGTTAAGCTACTGCTTCCTGCTCCGACAATAGATCTTAGCTTATCTTCTGATATTTGTTGTGACTTGGCGGCCTCGAGCGCTAAGCGCCCTTGCTGGGAGCAGTCGGTATCAAAGGAGTGCCCACCGGGATCATTGCCATAAATGTAGTAGTCAGGTGCAATTGCTACACTTTCAATACCTGCTTGGCTAAATTTGGTTTTGAGGTTTTTGATTGCCTGTTCCGTTGATTCGACTGAAAAACCTAGCACCATTAGGCACCAGGGGTCAGGATGCTGACTTTGACCTAGTTCCGGATGATACAGTGAGCCTGCATTGCCAAAATAATCAATGATGCTAAAACCTTCTGCTACTTCAGGTAGTCTAGGTGCCTCGGGTAAATCAGGCTGATTGACTGAATCCTCAAAAGCATTGCAGCGTAAAAGCACATTAATTCGTCCTTTATTCGCAATGCCTCTAGGGGTATAAGTCAATTTGGAGCTAATTTGATTTCCCAGCCTTAGCTTTAGCGCTTTACCTTCAAAGCTTAGCTCGACATTTAAGGTTCTAGGTTGCGGTTTTTCTAAAAGCGCTAGAGGAAAACTGATATTGTTTTCGCTATTTGCCAAAATGGCAGATTTCGGTAAAGCCTTGCCATTCAAGCTAATATCAGGAAAGACACCCGCCTGAAAAGGTTGGGCATAGCTAAGGGTAATGATGTCGTTCCAATAAAAAACACCACCTACTTCAATGCTTGGTCGTTCACTGACTCGAGTGCAAGCACTTAAGGCCAGACAAGTAAAAAGACAAATTAGAAAACTACGCTGTTTTAGCATAGTGGGTGTTCCTAAATGCATATATTACGTTAATCCCCAATCTACCCAAGTGCTCAGTTTCACTAAAAAGTATAGACCCAATTCCCAGTGAGTCCCTAGTGAGGCGTCAAAAAAAGCTGTCGTTTACGCTGATAAAAGGCGAAGGCATCAGCATCATCGGTAGTTTCACTTTCTGCTACCTTGGCGTCAAGAGCAGAAACAAAAAGGGTTTGATATTGCTGGAGTTCGTACTTTACGCCCATTTCTTGAAACAGTCGCCAGGACGCTTCCATTTTGCCTACATCGGTAAAAATAAGCGCCAGATTACCAAGAGCTTTGGCATAGGTCAGACGCTCACCTGCCTCTAGTGCTAAGAAAATGGCTTCATTTATATGCTCAACTGCCAGAGAGGTTTGCTGAGTTTGCCAGAGGCTATAACCATAATTATTGTGGACTCGAGCCACTAGCGCAGGTGTTGCTTGGCTCATGTTCTGACATAGGGTATGTGCTTCCTGATATAACTTAAGCGCCTCATTCCAATCACCTTCCTGTTCAAATAAATACCCCATATTCAAATAAGAATGGATTTTAAGTGTGGGAAAAGGCTTACTGGCATTTATGACCTGTTTATATGTCTCGAGTGCCCGCTTTTTTTCCCCCAGGCTTTCAAAGACATTTGCCCGGTTCATGAGAGCACCTAAGACTCTTATGGGCATTTGGGCCGTTTGCCACTGCACGGCAGCTTCATCAAAATAGCTTTCTGCATCATGCAGCAAGTTTTCTTCATAGGCAAGTTGCCCCAGTACATTAGCGGCAATGGCTTTGGCCCAGGACTGGGTGTGACTGCTTAAGACCTTTTCTCTGACCGCTAAGGCCAGGTCTTTGGCTTCTTGTAGTTGTCCGGCCTTTAATAAAAAAAGAGCCCTTATGCTAAGGATGTCTGCTGTTTCGCTTACCCCTTCAATTGCCTCGAGTCCTTCCTTATATCGTCCTTGCCGTTCCAAACAATAAGCTAGCAGAAACCTAGCATGACTACTTGAGTCTTGCTGGTTAATTTCTTCAGCCTGTTTAAATTCACTTAATAAGATAACCGCCTCTTCAAACTTATCATGGGTAATAAGATTTTGTGCCTGTGACGTATAAACGGCGAGTGCCTTAGACCAGTAGCCTATACCGCCAAAGGTTTGGGTTGCCTGGTAAATGGAGCGAAACAGAAAAAGGGCTTGGTCTTCTGTAGTATTAATGAGCAAACCTAAAAGTAGGGAAGTTTTCAGACCAGGATGCTTCTCTAAATAATAGGTACTAATGTCTTTTGCTAAAACCTGGCTGTTAGCGCCTAGAAGTTTGACCCTGATGAGTTCTTCGCGGCAAGTGGCCATTTGCTTGGGTGATAAACTCAAGGATCTTTGTACAGCAACCAGATTCAGTTCTCCTTGTAAGGAAAGGGCAAGTAAAACGTGCAGTGCTTCTTTACTAAGGAGGGTTTCAGCTAGCAGATGATTTAAGTAGCCCTCAAATGTTTGGCGAACTTTGCTGGCACCTGGCTGTCCTAAGCTTAGAAACAAATGGTAGAGGCGTGTCAAAAGAGCGGGTTCCTGCTCTTCTAAATCGCTGAGTTGTAGCAAGCTGTTGCCGTAGTTTTCCATAAGCTCATTTGCCGAGGTGAAATTGCCTACTTGGACTGACTGCTCTATCAGGCTTAAACAGGCTTCTCTGGCCTGCTGAGCAATGCGCTCTCGTCTGGTCATAAGCCAGGAATAAAGCTCACTGCTAAGCTTGAGTCGGCCTTTATGCTCGAGTTCGGCTAAAAAATTTCCACACCTATAAAGCTCGAGTACCCGCCCCCATTCCCCATGCTGAAAAGCCTGTTCTAGCTCGAGAGCGTCGCAGCTAAAGCCATCCATTAACTTTTCATCATCTATGGAGATACCCAACTCTCGTTTCAGCAGTGCCAAGCATACCCCAAGGTTCTTTAAGTCTTTCCTTTCACCTTTAGGCGTAACCCCATCTGCCAAATGAGTCCAGAAAAGCTGGGCCAATTCTGCTTTGCTAGGTGTTTTTTCCAAGACTACATAACATAGAAGCAGCAAGGGTTGTGAACCAAGGCGGTCATTTGGAGGGTCAGTAGTTAAAGCCCCTAGGCTTAAAAGGCGCATGAGCCATTATATTATAGCTTTATTAGTAGTTCACTAGCGCTTCACTAGCGAGATGCTGCCACACTAAACTGGGTTACCAAAATGCTTGATTGACTTTATGAAAGGACTGAATAATGACAAAGAGACTGTTTTTTCCACTAATGCTACTGGTAACAAGTAGTTGCTCAAACCCTGGCCCTGTACCAGATCCTTTTACTACTTTAACCCTGAAAGTAACAGATTGGTCGGCCGCAGTAAAATCCCCTGAACAGGAGCTAAGCCTGAGTATAGAAGTGGTCTTTGAACTGCAGGATGCTGCTGGAAAATATCTGAAATTTGATGATCAAAATAGAGTTAGCAGTACAGGTACTGTGCAGAAATTTAGCTTAAACCCAAATAAACCAAGCATAACCTTACGGCTAAATCCGGGAAGCTATCTTATCAGTAGTCAGCTAAATGGAAAATCTGTTCCTAAACGCAGCTTTAAGACCTTTGGAGCGGGTGACTATGAATTTAGTGCAGGTGTAAGTGGCGAAAGTGATAACCCAGCGCCAGATATGCCAGTTTACCTTGAGTCTAGTCTTTATGCCTCTGCCAAAGTCTCAAAGATGAACGGTCAAAGTCTACAACTCGAGGGACTCTCGCTTCTTATAGAAGGAACTGAATCAACCGTTTATTATCTTGAAACCAGCTTTTCCAAAGACCTTGACAAACCCACTTCTGATGATGAGCCTGTTAGCATTGGTACGGTAACTGCCAATGAATTTTTTGCGGCACTAAAGCAGGGTCAGGCACTTGCGGTAGAGGGCATTGCTGAAGCTGGCGTAATCAAGGCTCGCTCTCTGGTGATGTTGGCTAAGGATAGCATCGGAGACTCAGGCTATCTGAGCTTAAACGGCAAAATAGATAGTGTTTACCCTTCGCAAAAACAAATAAAACTGCAAGAGTTTAAGGACTTTAGCTCGAGCTTTAGTGCTGAAACGCAATTCTATAGTGATTATGAAACACTAAATGCAGCAACTTTTTGGAACCGGGCTGCAGTCGGAAGGCAGGTTATGCTCAATGGTCTGCTAACTAGCCAAGGATTCAAGGTTGCCTATGTCTATTTGCCGGCAATGGGTGATGAGATTCCTCCCCTTCCTGATTACCAAGAAGGAGAAATCATCGAGCTAAACGCTGCAGGTCAAAGTTTACGCCTAAACAGTAACCCAGACCTTCTGGTTAAGGGCTCGCGTGACACCCTTTACTACCATGATCGCCTTGGAGATATATCTGCTGAGCAGTTTTGGGCCAAACTGAGCCTGGGCAATTATCTTTATCTTGAAGGACATTCGGAGGGGACTACCTTAAAAGCGACCAAGATCTATTTACTTGCAAAGCCTCAAGCTTACCTCGAGGGACAAATCCAGAGGCTTGATCGTAACACCCGGCAAATCAAACTCTACGGTTGGGATACTACTCTGATTGAGGTAAAGGCCGAGACAACTTACAGTGATAATGCCAGTGCTAAACCCCTGAGTGCTGAGGAATTCTGGGAAAATATACAAAAAGATGATTTTGTTGCAGTGGTGGGTAGCTTTAATAGTGATGGTAGTGTGCTTGAAGCTGACGAAGTCCTCAAAACGGAACAGACGCTTAGTTATCTAGCAGGTACTTTGCTTTCTTTAGATCAAAGCCTTGGAAAACTAGTTATAAGTAATGGTGAGGTAACAGTAGACCCGTCTCCTCTAGGAGCTGCTACGCCAAACTTGGGTTCAGATGGCTCTGTAAACCAGGAGATTTTTGTTACAGACAAAACCAGTTTTATGTTTGATTATGTTAAAAATGTAAGTGCAGCAGAGTTCTGGTCCAAACTCGAGCCCGGTATGTACTTATCAGTAGAAGGCAAATACCATGACGACCTATTTGAAAGCAGCGTAGTTTATATAGGTACGTATCCGGTATTTGATTATCTTGAAGGCTCTGTAGTCTCCTTTAATCAAAGTCAAAATAGTCTTATCCTAGTCGAATATCCTGATCTGACTATTTCAACCCAGGATGTCAGGTTTTATGATGAAAATGGCAGCATGACGAGTACTGGTTTCTGGTCAAGGGTTAAAAAAGGCAATTATATAGTCGCTGAAGGCAAAAGAGATGATAAATTTTATGCCGTTTCTGTCTTTCTATACCAGGAAGAAGTGGAACCCAAATATAAACCCCAATTATCAAGTAACCCTCTTTACAACTAAGATGCACAAGGCTCTGTAACCCTCTTTAGGTACTACACTCAAGAATAGACCAGTTTAGGTTCATATAACACAAGTTGAAAGCGGGACTCACTTCAAGTACTTTTATGATGCGAAGATTACAAACGTTTCAGCTTTCAGCTAAGTAGCGACCTCTAATCTCTTTAACCGCGCTTCCGC
>CAZWJZ010000274.1:0-6331 GCA_964634665.1 uncultured bacterium
GAGCAGAGCGAGTGTCACGAAGTACCGAGCGAAGCGTACGGACAGACCCATTCAGTATTTTGCAAACCTTCTATGGGGTAACTTAATCCAGACGTCTTAAAGCAGGAAGAAAGTATCAATAATTACCTTCACACTTCTTGATAAAGTTGGAAATAGTTAATCCTAACTTAAAGATTGCATCAGCTAGCCTTCTAAATATCAATATGTCCTACTTAAATTTATAACTTATTAACTTAGACTAGGTCTCAAGATTACGAAGCAACTCGAGCTTTTGGCTTGCTGTTGCTAAAGACTGGTGTAGGTGTTTATAGCGTGACGTATCTTCAGTTTCATTTTGTGTTTATTTTGCCTGTTATTGGCTTATTGGTTTTTTTGAATTGGCGTGATTTAAAGCGTGGTTTACCGTTTACGGGTGAGGGTTGGCAGGGTAAACGCATGGCGCTTTGGAGCATTTTGGTTTATGTGTTTATTGCCCTTATTTACACGACACCGTGGGATAATTACTTGGTTTACAGGCAAGTTTGGGGCTATCCGGAGGGTCGTGTTTTGGCGACCATTGGTTATGTGCCGGTTGAAGAGTACTTGTTTTTTATTTTGCAAACTATACTGACTTGTCTCTGGATTATTTTTCTAACACGGCGTGAGTTTAAAACTCGAGTGCTTAAGCATCCTGATACCGTGCGGCTTGTGGGTGTGGTTGCTTCTTTGCTTATTGCTGCTGCTGGTTTGCTGCTTATGATGGCGTCTTGGGGTACCTATCTTGGGCTTATTTTGTTGTGGGCTGGCCCTGTGCTTGCCTTGCAGTGGGGTTACGGGGGTGATGTTTTACTTGCTAAATGGCGTATTTTGAGTTTGATGATTGGGGTACCTACGCTTTATTTGTGGGTGGCTGATCGTATTGCGATTGGGCTTAATATTTGGTGGATTAGTCCTGAGTTTACGACGGGTTTTAAGCTTTTGGGTTTGCCTATTGAAGAGGCTGTTTTCTTTTTTGTTACCAATGTCTTTGTTGGTTTTGGCATGCTTTTGGTTTTGGATGGCAATTCTATTAAGCGGCTTAATACCTTTAAGGGTTTGCTTAAGTGGCAGCATGCGTGGCGGGGTGCTTTGTTACTGTGGGTTTTGAGTTTGATTCCTATGCCGCTCGTTCCGCAGTTTTTTCCTGTGGTGGCTTATCTGAGTACTGGTTTTTTGGCGTTGGGGGTTTTGGGGTATAGCTTGCAGCGTTATGGTCAGAAGGCTTGGCTTTTGTTTGCTGTGAGTTTTTTGTTTGGCTTGGCGGTTGAGTGGCTTGGTAAAACGACGGGCTTTCCGTTTGGTTCTTATGATTACACTGCGCCGGGGCCTAGTTTACTAGGGGTGCCTATTTTGGTGCCTTTGGGCTGGTGGGCGTTTACTATGATTGCGCTTGCAGTTACACCTAAAGCTTATCTTTCTGGTTTGGCACCATTAGCACTGGTAGCTTGGGATATTGGTTTAGACCCGCTTATGGTTTCAAAAGGCTTTTGGGAGTTTGAGCGGGGTATTTACTATGGTATTCCTATTAGTAATTTTATAGGTTGGTACCTTGCCGGTTTTGTGCTTATAGCTTTGCTGCTTAAACTCGAGCCTGCTCTTAAAACTGAGAATAGCTTTGAATTGCGTTTGGCATTTCTTGTGCATACGTTTTTGCTGAGCCTAGGTTTACTGTTTTTTGCTATGCCTTGGGCGAGTTTGTTTACCTTTTTGGCTATGGGTAGCTTTTCTTTTTTGGCATTTAGACCTAAGGCGCGTCTTAAGCTTGCTACTGAGTCATGAGGGCTTTTTTGAAAGCTCGAGTTTCTTTTTGGCTTGAGCGGTTTATTTTTTTGTTGTTGCCGTTTATTGTTTTTTCTTCACTTAGGCGCAATATGCATGCGGTTTGGCTTAAGGCGGATTGGTCTAAGTTGCCGTCTGAGGGCTTTATATTTGCGGTGAATCATCATAGTTGGTGGGATGTTTATTTGGTGATTTTTTTGCGTAAGCTTTTGGGGCGTCCGCTGAGTGCCCTTATGGATGATGAGCAGCTTAGTACCTATTCGTTTTTTAGGCTTATGGGTGCGGTGGGTCGAGCAGAACTGCGTGAGGCACTTAGGCGCATTAAGCGGGGGGATATGTTTTTTGTGTTTCCTGAAGGTGAGTTGCGTCAGGCAGGTCGGGTTGAGAGCTTAGAGAAGGGGGTAGCTTTTTTGGCTCGAGTGTCTGGAGTAAAAGTTTTTCCTTTAGTGTTTAAGATGGTCATGAGGGGTGCGCAGCATCCTGAAGCGTTTATTGTTTTGGGGGATGAGCTTGAGGATGCAAGTGATTTGGACGCTTTGCAAGAAAGCTTGAATGCTTTGCTTGCTGATCTGGATGCTAGGCTTGCCCTTTCGCATCCTGAGAAGGCGCCTGTGGGCTTTGAGAATGTTTTGTTGGGCAAGGCAAGCATGAGTCAGCAGATGCGCTGGTTACGATATTTTCGCTCATGATGCTGTTCTTTGTTGTGGCGTTTGTTTTTCTGGCGGTGCAGCTTTTAACGCTTTTTTCTAATCTTATTTTTTTTCCGAGTTTAGAGATTGCTTCTGAAGCTGAGGGTTTAGAAGAGCGTATTTCTATTTTGATTCCTGCTCGGAATGAAGCTAAGAATTTACCTGAAACGCTGCCACGTGTTTTGCAGCAAGGCGTAGCTACTGAAGTGATTGTGCTTAATGATGCTTCTAACGATGATACGGCTAGTATTTTGGCAGGCTTTCAGCTTAAGTATGCGCATTTAAAAGTTTTAGAGGGCAAAGCTTTACCTGAAGCTTGGACGGGTAAAAACTGGGCCTGCCAGCAGCTTAGTGAGGCAGCTACAGGTGATACCCTGATTTTTACAGATGCGGATGTTCGTTGGGAAAAAAGCAGCTTAGCTTCGTTGCTTGCCTTTCAAACACAAGAGAAGGCTGAATTTGTGAGTGTGTGGCCGCGTCAGCTTACCCTGAGTGCCCTAGAGACCATTACTATTCCTTTGGTTGATCAGATTTTGCTGGCTGGATTGCCTTACCTTGGTGTGAAGTACAGTCATCATCCTGCTTTTGCTGCGGGTAATGGGCAAGTCATGATGTGGCGCAAAGAGGCTTACAGCAAGGTGGGTGGGCATGCTGCTTTTAAGCAAGAAGTCTTAGAGGATGTACGCATGGGGCAAGCAGCCAAACGAGCAGGCTTAAAAATAGCTTTAGCGGTTGGTGCTGAGCAAATCAGTACCCGCATGTACCATAGTAATAGCGATTTAATAGAGGGTTTTAGTAAAAACATAGTTGCTGCTTCAAGTAACAAAGTTTTCCTTATTATTCTTGCACTTTTAAATACCTTGAGTCACTCGTTAAGCTGGTTGTTTATTCTTATAAACCCGTGGTGGCTTTTAATTGGACTCATGAGTTTAAGTTTGCGCTTCTTTTGCAACTTAAAAACCAAACGAGACCCGCTCGAGTGTGTCTGGCAGCCGCTCATGGTGATTCCTTTGTGGCTTATTGTGCTTCGTGCCTTAAGACAAAAAAGCATTTCATGGAAGGGGCGTAGCTATGCCTAAAACGGCTGTAGTGCTGGGAGGGGGGTTTGCAGGGCTTTCTGCAGCGATTCATTTGGCTTTAAATCACTATGAGGTTAGCTTGCTTGAGCAAAATGAAAGCTTAGGTGGCAAAGCTAGTGAATTTAGGCAAGATGGCTTTAGGTTTGATACAGGCCCAAGCGTGTTTACTTTAAGTCATGTCATTGAAGACCTCTTTAAGCAAGCAGCTAAACCTTTTCCTTTAACACTCGAGCCACTTGATTTGTTGTGTCGTTATGTGTTTGCTTCGGGTAGAGTTTGGGATGTTTATCAGGATGAGGCTAAAACAACGGCTCAATTGAGTGCTGGTGAGGCTAAGGCTTATAAAGCTTTATTGCAAGAAGCCAAGAAACTTTATGAAGCGTCGGCAGCTACCTTTGTTTTTGGTCAGAACCTGACTTTGTTTGATTTGGCGAACTATGGTTTAAGAAAAGGTTTGGCTGCGCATCCGTTTAAAACGTTGCCTCAGTTACTTGATTCGTTTGGTGCTACAGGTGATTTAAAGCAGTTCTTTTTGCGCTTTGCTACTTACTTTGGCGCTGACCCTTACGCTGCGCCTGCTATTTTGCATAATATTTGTCATGTTGAACTTGGTATGGGCTTAAGTTACCCGATGGGGGGTATTTATAAGCTGGTTGAGGCTATGCAAGAGCTTGCTATAGATTTGGGCGTAAGCATAAAGACAGGTCAAACGCTTAATAAGATAAAGCGTAATGGTAGCGTAATTCAAGAGCTTATCTGTCAAGATGAGGTTTTTACCGCAGATGTTGTGGTGTCTTCGTTAGATATTATTCGTACACATAAGCTTTTGGGCTTAACTACGCCTTTAGCTAAGAAGCCTGCTTCGCTCTCGGGTTTTGTCATGCTTTTAGGGGTTGAAGGACAAACAGAGGTTGAGCATCACACGATTAGCTTTGCTGAAGATTATGAAGCTGAGTTTGAAGCAATACGTCAAGCTAAAAAAGTACCAGACCCTACGCTTTATTTAAATGTGAGTAGCAAAACAGAAGCTTCAGATGCGCCACCCGAGTGTGAAAACTGGTTTGTTATGGCTAACGCTGCTGCGCTTAATGAAACTGAGCAGCCTTGGTCAGTTACCGAAGAAAATGCTTACGCTGAGCATCTTATGAGCTTAATTGTAGAGAGGGGTTTGGCAAAGAAAGAGCAGCTTAGCTTAAAGAAAATTATAGCTCCTAATCATTTAGCAAAGCTGGCTTATAGGGGTAGTATTTATGGCTCAGCGCCACAATCCTTAACTAGCACTTTACGCCCAGCTCAGAGCATTAAAGGCATTAAGAACTTAGCACTCGCAGGCGGAACAGTGTTTCCGGGTGGCGGTATTCCTTTGGCTATTCTTTCAGGAAAAGCCGCCGCAGAGAGTTTTAAGGTTTAACGGCAGTTAGCAAGCGCACAAATATCTAAAGATGCCCAGTCATAGCTTTTTTGAGACATGAGTTTGACATGCAAAATGCCATCTGCAAGATAATACTGATTGCCCAGACTGCTTCTTAACTGCTCTAAACTTTGAGCTTTTTGCGCTAAGTTACGACTATCAATCCAGTAATCTCTATAAATAAACACGTCTTTATGAGGGTAAGGCAAACTAACCACAACGCTTTGCGCGGGCTTAATAGCATCAAGCATTAAACGACTTTTTAGCGGTGTAGTTGCGAGTTCATAGTGATACTCTTGACCTAAGCGAATATTCGACACAAAACGCGTATTAACAGCAGCAGACGGTGTACCTAAAAGCGTATGCGTTGCGCCATCAGAACGCCTTAACGGTACAGCGCCTAAATCAGCAGCTTGAGCATCCACGTTGGTAAATCTAAGACTAGCGTAATCACCCGAACAAATATGTGCATTCCAATCAGCCTTAAAGCTGCAACTACTATCAATTAAAATAGGGTTTGTAACGGTCACAACTGCATTTGCTGTACCTGTTACGCTGCCATCTTTATCTACAAAGAGCGCACTACGGTAACCATCTTCACTTTCACTTGCCTTAGTGGGTAAATCACGTGAAGCCAAATGAAGCACCTTAGTATCAGAGCCAAACGTCAAGCCACTCGAGCTGTTCTTTGGGTTAACCACAAAATGAGTAAAGTCAAGATAACTTAGAGCAGCAGCTTCACGTTGACTGTTAGGAATAAAAGCTTCAAAATGACTATTTTCAACTGTGACATCACCATCATAAAATTCAAAACCACGAATAACAAAATCGCTTTGCCAGAATTTAGGTAAGCTGCGGCCATCTTCACCAACAGCAGCTTCACTAATCATCCAGAGTTCAGGGGTACCTATATTGTCTGACTCGCCTATAAATAAGCTATTGCTTACCTTACTTTGTTGAGAGGCTAGCGTGACGCCCACGGCATTATCTGCCATGATTGCATGGTTAACCGTATGATTTGAGCCACGCAACCAAACCGCGTTGCGCCTATTTTTGTAAGCCAGTAAATCATCAAACGAAGCACTTAAAGCCTTAGATGAATTTTTTGGATTGCCATGATTATCGCTAAGAACAGCATTAGGGTTAAACCTAGGGTCATAAAAAGCAGGCTCGAGTCCGTCTTGCGGGTTGGCTTTAGGGCCAGTATCAACATGGAGTCCGTCAACATAATTACTGTGGGCAACATTGCCAGTAAAGCCACCCAAGGGTGTAAAACGAGGCCATAGTTTTTGATCAGCAGACATACCGGTTGGGTTTTCAGGTAAAGCGTACCAAAAGCCAGTACCTGCTGAGCC
>CAZWJZ010000275.1:0-6330 GCA_964634665.1 uncultured bacterium
CTGCCTTAGAAGACCCGGGTGGCATGAGTCCGCAAGCAGCGACGGTCCACCGCGGAGGACTCAAAAAGGCAGAAACGACGCCGCATGAGCGGGACCCCGAGGGCCTTGTCGTTCCACTCCGGAACGAGGCATCACAAGCACCGGAAACGACGAGAGGGGCAGTGGCACGAGCCGAGGGTTTGCCGCCACTCGGCCCTGCGCCACTCAACGAATCCGCGCCACTGCGGCATCGGTCCGGGGCCGGTCAGCCTCACGGCGTCCGTCGGACCTCGCCTTCGCGTCGCGCCTTGGGCGAGGCTGGCGCCCGCACCAACAGGACAGGCTTGACCATCTCCGATCAGATGCCGATGTCGACCTGGCGCAAACTCGGTCGACGCCTATCCCTCGTGTCAGACTCCTCGTGCTGGTGGCTGGGGGACTGGTTGATCTACGGACAGACCCACTACCCTGACCGCTACCGCCAGGCACTCGCCGAAACCAGCCTCGACTATCAGACGCTTCGCAACTATGCATGGGTGGCACGTCGGTTCGAGCCGTACCGTCGACGCGATCGGCTGAGTTTCCAACATCATGCCGAAGTCGCCAGCCTCGATGCGCAGAGGCAGGACGAGCTCCTCACGCAGGCCGAAGAGGAGGCCTGGTCCCGCAACGAGCTACGCCGCAGGGCTCGCGGCAGCCGCGAGATCGCGTGCAACACGTCGCCGCCCTCCAGGATCCAGCTGAGCGTCGTCGACGACAAGGTCCGGCGCTGGAAGGAAGCGGCACAGCGGGCGGATCAAGATCTCACGAGCTGGATGGTCACCATCCTGGACGTTGCAGCCACGTGAATCGACCGCCGGTCTCGGCCTGCACAGCAAGCGATTCCCGCGCGCCACAGGGGCAGCTGACCACCGCATCCGCCCTGCGTCCACCTCACCAAAGGATCGAGGTGCGCACCGCGTATCTCTGGACGGCTCTCGGCCTGCTGCGCACCGGCGCACTCGTCGGGGCCCTGCTGATCGTCCACCGGCTCCAGGAGGCTTGGCGACCCTGGACCGGTCCCGCCCTTGTCGCGGTCGCGGTCCTCGGCCTGCTCCAGACAGCGGTCGTGCCCTTGTGGCGCTACCGCGTGCACCGGTGGGAGGTGACCGACCGCGCCGTCTACACCAGGACGGGTTGGTGGCAGTGCACCTGGCGGGTAGCCCCGATGTCGCGGGTGCAGAGCGTCGACACGGTGCGGGGGCCCCTCCAACAGATGTTCGGCCTGGCGACTGTGCGCGTGGCGACGGCCTCGCGCGAGGGTGGCCTGACCATTGCCGGGCTGGACGCGGAGGTCGCGGCCGCAGCCGCCGAACGAGTCACGCAGTCCGCCCAGGTGGCCCGCGGGGACGCAACCTGACCGGGGCCCCGGTGACCGACGTGTCCATGGGGCCACCCGCCTTACCCGGAGAACCGCACACCTCTGCCGAATGGCGACGCCTGGACCGGCGGATCCTCTGGGTCGACCTCGTCTGGTTCCTGCTCTCACTCGTTCCCACAGCGATTGCATGGCTGGTGCTGCGCGTCGACATCTCAGCCGGCTCCTTCGGCATCTGGCCCGCACTCGTCGCCACGACGCTCGGCGTCAGCGGCTCCCTGGGTGACGTCATGCGATGGCTCAAGACCCGCTACCGCATCACCGAGGAGCGCATCGAGGTGCGGACGGGTTGGATCTCCCAGCGATACCGCTACGTGCTGCGAGACCGGGTTCGCTCGGTCCACAGCACGGCCCAACTGCGCCATCGCCTCGCCGGCCTGCGGATCGTCCACGTCGGGTCCGGGGAGTCCCAGCCCGCCGTGCGGCTGGACGCTCTCGACCGCGAGACCGCAGCTCAACTGCGAAGGCGACTGCTCACGACGAGCCCGGCAGCAGAGTTGCCGCGGGAGGACGTCATCGCCCGGTTCCGGTGGCAGTGGTTCTGGTACAACGTCATCAATTTCTGGGCATTCCTCGTGGCCGGGATCATCCTGTGGTTCACCTTCTGGCTCCTCCAGATCGTCGGCGTCGACCTGCGCGACATCCTGGGCAACGCCATGTCGACCCTTGACCTCGGCCCCTGGGCCACCGCGGCGGTGGCCGGCGGCGGTGCCTTCGCGCTCGGCACTGTGGGCCTGGCTACCTTCTTCGTGCTGGGCAACTGGCGGTTCGAGTTGCTACGCAGCACGACGTCGACAGGATCCGCCCTGGTGACGCGGCAGGGACTGCTACGACTTCGCGAAGTCCATCGCGACGACTCCCGGTTGCGAGGCATGTTGCTCGGGGAGCCGCTCCCCTGGCGCTGGATGGGGCTGACCGAGGCTGAGGTCGTCTCGACCGGCCTGAGCTTCTGGTCCGGCGGGGAGCCGGCGGCGTCTTTGCTCCCCCGTATGGGGCGGCGTGAGGCCGGAACCGTGGCCGCCTGCGTGCTGCCGGGCCCCGTCAGACCCTTCGAGGCACCACTGCGGCGCCATCCGGCGCGAGCCCTGCACCGCCGCCTCATCGGCAGCACCCTTCGGTTGTTCGCCGTGGTCGCGGTCACTGTCGTCCTGGTGGGCACCGGCGCTTTGCCCTGGTGGGCGTGGCTGGTCCCGGTCGCCATGCTGACGATCCTGCCGCTGGCCGCGACGGCGTCCTACCGGGCGCTCGGGCACGGCGTCGCAGGGGACTACCTCGTCATGCGGTGGGGCCTGATGCACCGAAGCACCGTCGCCCTGCAGCAACGGGCCGTCATCGGGGTGACCCTGCGGCAGTCAGTGCTCCAACGGGCACTTGGGCTCACGACGGTCGGTGTCTCCACGGCCGCTGGAAGCGGCCATTACTCGACGTCCGACCTGGGGGTCAACCAAGCCATGGAATTCATGCACGAGATCGCTCCAGAACTGATCGACGAGATCAGCGAGGGGCGAGCTTGCGTGCCAAAGGGCGACAACCAACCAGCCTGATTTCAGAACACCCGGGTCTTGCATCAAAGCCCGCGCTCCGGTCATTCTCTATTGTCATGTGGAATCAACGGCGTTATCGCGGTGATAGCCACCGCAGACTCACGCACAGCACCGGTACTTGGTTGGCGGGCTCGCGACGGAGGGGCAGATGCGCAAGAAACGGCTCGCGTCGGACTTGACGGTCAGTGCCATCGGCCTCGGGTGCGCCTCGATGTCCCACGGCTACGGGCCACAGAACCGTGACGACGTCGAGTCCACACGCGTCATCCACGCCGCGCTGGATGCGGGGATCACCCTCTTCGACACGGCCGACGTCTACGGCCCGCATACCAACGAGGAACTGCTGGGCCTCGCCCTTACCGGAGTTCGTGGCGGGGTGTTGATCACCACCAAATGCGGCCTCGTCCCCGAGCCTGGCGGGCGGTTCTCCCGTAATGCGCGGCCCGACCACCTGCATCGGGCATGCGAGGCGTCGCTGCGGCGGCTTCGGACCGACGTCATCGACCTCTACCAACTGCATCGGGTCGATCCCGAGGTGCCGCTGGAAGAGACATGGGGGGCCCTTTCGGACCTGGTCGCGCAGGGCAAGGTGCGCGGGCTTGGCATCTCGCACGCAACGCTCGACGAGCTGCGCACGATCCACGCCCTGCACCCGCTGACCGCGGTGCAGTACGAGCTCTCCGTCTGGGCGACCCGTCACTGCGCCGACGTCTTGCCGTGGTGCATCAAGCAGGGCGTCGGCTATCTGGCCTTCGCTCCGCTCGGGCGCGGCTACCTTTCGGGCCGCCTCGACCTGAGCGCACTGGTTCCCGGGGATTCCCGGCACCGTGACCCCCGTTTCGGCGCCCTCGCCCACCGTGTCAACCAGAAGATCGTGGCCGGCCTGGAGGCCGTTGCCGCCAGGCACGGCGCCACCGCCGCGCAGGTCGCGATCGCGTGGACGTTGCGCCAGGGCGAGGGAGTCGTCCCGATCCCGGGCACCCGACACCTGAGCTGGTTACGGGAGAACACCGCCGCGGTCGATCTTCACCTCACCGACGCCGACCTCGCCGAGATCGCGGAGCTCCCCCCTGCCGTCGGCGACATGGACTGGGACGGAGCACGACGAGTGGGGGCGCCGTCGCCCACGGACCGGCAGCCGGCGACGATCGGCGCCCGCGACCACGGCGGAGCAGGTGCGTGAGCGTGCCGGGTGTCCCGCCGGCGGGACGATCGAGTCGAGCTCCGCACGAGCGCCCGGTCGGCCTCGTGCCGCATCTGAGTACCCGGCGCACGCGACTGCAGGCGGCCACCCGAGCCGATCTGGCACGCTTCGCCGACACCACCATGCGCACCGGGATCGAGTCGGTCCGCACACCAGCTGCAGCGCCGATGCGGATGCCCGAGGCGGCTTTCGTCGTCACCAGAAGAACCGACGGCGAGTATCTCGGCTTCACGACGCTTCACGGACTTGACACGAGCGGGCACATCCGGTGCGGTATCTATCTGGACCCGCGCACGGCACAACTAGGAATCGGCGCCGAGGTCGTCCACATGACCTTGAATTATGCCTTCGCGACCTTTCCCGTGAGAAAGGTGATCGCGCAGACCACGGAAGCGAGCTTCGCGTCCTTCGGTGTGGGGCGGAACGATCGGACAGAGGCAGCCGTTCTAGTCGGCCACCTGTACTTCCGGGGCCAGTCATGGGATTTGTACACTTTCGAGGTCGGCCGCAGAGAATGGGACCAGATGGTCTACGAGTATAGCGACGCGTACTTGCCGCCCGGCAGTTCGTGGCGACCCACTGCTCCCAACAGCACGAGAGGCCAAGAATGACCACGCCTACTGCCCTCGGACTGCGGCTCGTGCCACCGGAGCCCGGCGGACATGGCCCTGGTCGCGCCGTCGGGGGGTTGAAACCGTGACTGCGACCGCTCCCCTGCTGACGGTCCTCGGCGCTTCGGGCTTCCTGGGGACGGCTGTCGCGCGACTGCTCGCGGCACGCCCAGTGCGGCTGCGGCTCGTCGGGCGTCGGCCCACCCGGGTGCCGTCCGATGCTCGTGCGGACATCGACATCCGGTGCGCCGACCTGACTGCTCCCGGCGCTTTGCACGATGCCGTGGAGGGCAGCGACGCCATCGTCCACCTCATCGCCCATCTGGGGGGCCGTGGCACCTGGCGGGTGGCCGCGGACGACCCGGTGGCCGAACGCGTCAACTGCGGGCTGATGTACGAGCTGCTCGACCTCGTCCGGCCGGGGAGTCAGGGCCGACCGCCGACCGTCGTCTTCGCCGGGTCGATGTCTCAGGTCGGCCACAGCCATTCAGACACCATCGACGGCACGGAGCCGGACCGACCGCTGACCGCCTACGACAGGCAGAAGCTCGCCGCCGAGCAGGCACTGGAGGAGGCCACCAGCACGAGCCGGGTCCGTGGCGTCACGTTGCGACTGGCCACGCTCTACGGCTGCGGCGTGGACCCCGTCGACCTGGACCGTGGGGTGGTGGCCACCATGACGCGGCGCGCATTCGGCGGCGAGCCACTCACCATGTGGCACGACGGCTCGGTCCGACGCGACCTGCTGTGTGTGGATGATGCCGCCAGGGCATTCGTTGCCGCCCTGGACCGGACCGAGGCGCTGGAAGGTCGGCACTGGCTCGTGGGAACGGGCCAGGGAACGACTGTCCGCGCACTGTTCACGGCCATCGCCGATGCTGTCGCGAGTCAGACAGGGCGTCCGCCTGTGCCTGTCGTCCGGGTCACGCCTACCACACAGTCCATGCCGACCGATCTGTTGGACTTCGTCGTCGACCCGGAACGCTTCCAGCACGCCAGCGGCTGGTCGCCGCGCGTCGCACTGGCTGACGGCTTGGCGTCCTACACCGAAGCCGTGCTGCACGGAACGGGTGCACGTCTGCCCACCCCGGCCGCGGGCAGCTGAGGGGTCGGCTGTGCGGATCCTCCTGGCCGTCAATCCCGAGAAGACGATCTTCCACTACCTCGTACCGCTCGCCTGGGCACTGCGCACGGCCGGCCACGAGGTGCTGGTGGCCAGCCAGCCCGCGTTCGTCGAACCTGTCACCGCGACCGGGCTGCCGTTCGCGCCCGTGGGTTCCGACCGCAATCCCTGGCGGATCGATGCCCACAAACCCAATGAGCGTGAGCGGACGCGGGCCGGGCACCGCCCGCCGTACGACGCCGCCGACGACCCGGCCAAGGCCACGTGGGAGTACCTGGCGCCGGGGATGACAGAGGCTGCAGCTGGATGGCACCGAGTGTCCAACTTCCCGATCATCGCCGACCTCGTGGCACTGGGGCGGGCGTGGCGCCCGGACCTCGTGCTGTGGGAGCCGCTGACGTACGCCGGGGCCATCGCGGCGGAGGCGTGCGGGGCGGCACACGTCCGAGTGC
>CAZWJZ010000276.1:0-6325 GCA_964634665.1 uncultured bacterium
TTTCATAGCTCTAACTTAGTGGAAACTAAAGTTATTGGTTTTGTACCAAACTGACTTATTCGTGTCCTAAGACTGAGGGAAGTGAGGGCTTAGTCCCCTAGATCAGAATTATAAAATCTTAAGACATTTATAATTCTGCTTAGTATTAAATCCTTTAGACTTGGCTTTTAGAAACCTGCTGCTATGTCAGCCATTTCTTCTAAATTTAGGAGAACGATGCTTCTATAGCCTGATTCAATTAAGCCTTCATTTCTCAAGTCAGTAATGATTTTTGAGACACTCTCACGAGTACTTGCAGTGCCTTCTGCAAGAAGCTCATGGGTTGCAGATACAATAGGTCTTTCAAATTCATCTCTAATGGTTAAAGGGGTTTCAGATAGTTTTAGTAGATAGCGTGACACGCGTTGCCTTAGGTCACCCGTTTGTAGGTGGTACTCATAATCCATTAGGCGTTGCATTTGTTTTGATAAGGATTGCGTAATGGTCAAAAGATCACTGTAATTGACAAGTTTAGGGTCTATGGCTTCAATTTGGGCACTGGTAAGAGCTTCTGCTATCTCTTCTCGTTTACCACTCATGAACGCCTCCTCTCCAAAAAAGTCACCAGGCATTACATGCCTAACGGTTAAGATTCTTCCTTCTGGTGTCATGCGGGTAATACGGATAAGGCCGTCACGAACTCTGAAAATAGATTGAGCAGGATCACCGTTATGATAAAGAGACTGTTTGCGCTGAAATCTAAGGGTTTGGATTGGTGTTTCGATTGGGTTTAGGTCTGCGTTTGTATTTGTCATGCGGCTAACTCCTTTGTGAAATTTTCTTGATGCTCGGCATCAGACTGAGAAACTGAAGGGGGCTGCGAACGTTTAGTTTGCTTACGAAGAAACCTTGCGGCGCTTCTTGCCGCGTTATAACCAGACACGCTTGTACCAAGCACGCCTTGTCCAGGAAAAATAGTGTCGCCTGCTAAAAACAAGCCTGCAACGTCTGTTCGGTGCGAGGGTGCATTAAAGTTGGCTGCAGCTAAGGTTTGAGGAAAACCGCCAACTGTTCCGCCTTCTCTTAAAGTAAAGCGTTTGAAGGTTCGAGGGCTCCCACTAAGCTGCACCTCAATACCTTGCCTTATCTTTGGAAAAACCCGTTCTATTTGCTTTAAAAGCTGTTCTTCCATTACCTGTTTCGCCTCTGCATAGGCTTCCCTTTCTTGTGCAAGCTCCATCCATTTTTTGGCATTTACATGCGTACTAACAGTGATAGCTCGTTTCCCTTTTGGTGCGCGTGATTGGTCCCAACTTGGGCTAGTGGATATAAGTAAGTTACCGGCATCATCATGAACATTTAAATTTGTTACTTGCTCATAAGTTTGTGCATCTTCTGGCAAAACCCGTTCATCTATGCCTAAGTAAAGCGTAAAAGCTCCCCACATTTCAGCTTGTGCTTCTGCCCGATTAGCTAAATTTGTTTCCGTCTGGCTTAAAAGCTGCGCAGTGTTTATTAATGGGGCTGAGCTAATCACCACATGACTATCAAACTCACCTTGATTTGTCACTACTGTCTTTATACTGTCTTGTGCATGAATAGCTTTAACCTTATGCGCGTAATTTACGCTGCCACCATGAGCAATAACATAGGCAGATAAATCTTCAGCTATTGTCGCTAAACCACCAATTTTGTATTGACAACCATAACGGTAAATATCTAAGGCAAAAGCTCCACTTGTCGCTACACAAGCAGATGCTTCTGTTTGCATGGCGTCTAGCAGTTGGCCATCTACAAAACTATTATGGGCCTCATCATCAATACCGTAATGCTCAAGTCTAGCTGAAACGCTTTGTCTTAATCTTGGTAGTAATCTAATCAGCTTAGGATGCGCTGCTTTAGCGCTATCAAGAACGTCATGAACATGTCTAAAAGGCATGACAGGAAACTTTTTTGACACAGAGTACATAGTGGAAGCAATATCACTGGTTTCTTGCCAAAATTTCTCTTTTGCTTTATCTTGACCCGGAAACACTTCTTTTAGCTCTTTAAACCAAGCTTCTTTTGAGGTTTGCACTCGAGCTACGCGATCTGTTAAATGAACACGAATGGCGGGGTTTATATCTACATAGCGAGCTTCTAAAGCTAATTTTTCGTAAATACTTCTCACCAGTCCGCCGGGTTCAAGACCCATAGCAACGGTTGCACCTACTGCAAAATTAAAACCATTGTGGCTAAAGTTGGCAGCGCAACCACCAGGGTGAATATCACGCTCGAGTACGGCAACTTTGTAACCTGCTTTTGTGAGCATAGCTGCTGCTACTAGGCCAGATATGCCTGCACCTATTACGCTAACGTCTGCCCACGTGGTTGCTTTCATTGCTCTACTCTTACTCCGTCAATAAGTCCAGCGAACTCTATAACTGCAATTTCTAAGTTTGAAGATAGGCTTTGTCCGCCTAAGTCTTTTATGCTTTCTTGTCTGCCTTCAAAGCCTGCGCCTCCATAAATCATGAGTGGAGCAGCTCTTTTTAAGGCTGTTTTTTCTTCTAAAAGTCTCTCAACAGATTCTGTGGTAGATGCTGAAATCATTACTGATAGGGGCTTCATTTGTTTGGCCAGAATGACCAAATCAGCAACAGGGGTATTCGCACCAATGTAGTAAACGCGGTAGCCTTGTCGTCTTAGTAGGACCGCGAGCATGAGTGCGCCTAGTTCATGTTGATCACCAGGGGCGCAAGTGACTATGATGCTTGCTGAAAACTGATTGGCCGATGCCAAGCTGAACAAGCCTCTTAGCTTGCCTTGCACGTAACTACTTGCGAAGTGCTCTGCTGTGGTGCTTATTTTGCCGTCATGCCACATATTTCCTAGCTCGAGCATGGTGGGTCTAATGATCTCTAAGAGTACTTTTTCAACTGTGTGTAAAGCGTAGGCTTCACTGAGTAACTTATCCGCCTCTATGTCATTCAGGTTCATCATAGCGCTTAGTAAAACCTGAGCTAACTGCGCAGTTGGTTTTGGTTGACTTGGGTTACGCTTAGCATTTTTTACTAAAATGGCTGCGCGCGATGCAGGTACTCCATCTGCAATAAAGAGCTTCATGCTTTCTATTTGCTGAACATCAAAGTCACTGTAAAACCTATAGCCAGATTCTGATCTGGCTGGCATAGGGAATCCGTAGCGCCTCTCCCACTGCCTTAAGGTGCTCGCAGGAACTTTAGTACGTTCTTCAACTTCATTGACTGTGTATTTTCCAGACATTAAGTTCAACCAATCTTATTCAAACCTTGTACAACTTTTTTAAGTATAGTACCTCAGCATTCACTCTGTCAAGCTTATGTACAACCTTTGAAGAAGTTATAAAAATTGTGAAAGCCCCAATCATAGCGGGGTATATTAGATTTTAGTGAGAGTTAACGTTAAGCAATGTGTAGAAAAGGTTATACAAACAAACTTGTAAGCCTTGTACAACCTTACCAAAGCCATTTACTATCCCAAATATCTCGAGCCTCATCACACAGCTCATCTATGAAAGAATAATTAAGATGCATTTGCTGCACTCGAGCTTCAGATAAGGTCACCTCAAGCACGCAAAAACATCTTTACAGCATTTGGTTTAACGACAATTCCTTTACCTAGCCCTATTCAGAAACCCAGAATTTACATTGATGCAGCTTTAGACAGATAAAAACAAACCTGTTAGACTCTAAAGCCATGATAGAAACCCCTAAAAAACACGTCATTATTTTTACTGATGGCTCTTGCAACACAAGCACAGGTGATGGCGGCTGGGCTTACCTCATTCGCTACAACAACAGCGAAAAAGAAAACAGTGGTTATGAAGCAAACACAACCAATAACCGCATGGAGCTAAGTGCAGCCGTAGAAGCCCTAAAAGCCCTAAAAGAACCCTGCAAAGTTAGCCTAACCACAGACTCTCAGTACCTAAAAAAAGCCTTCACAGATAGCTGGCTTAAAAACTGGCTTAAAAACGGCTGGAAAACCGCTAACAAAAGCCCCGTAAAAAACAAAGACCTCTGGCTCGAGTTACTCGCCTTAAGCGAAAAACATGATTTGAACTGGCAATGGACCAAAGGGCATGCGGGCCACTACGAAAATGAACGAGTTGATCAATTAGCTTTAGCAGCACGAAAAAAAGAACTGTAAAGTCTTTTAACGCATAGTCAAGCTAATTCGTTATACCCTTGCAGCTAATGATGCTTCGATTGTTTGTTTGCGTGCTAGTTTCTATACTTAGTTTTAGTTTTAGCCAGAACCTACCCTTCCCAGAACTCGAGCTCGAGCCTGTGCTTGAGGGTTTAACCTTGCCTATTTATGCCACAAGTGCGAAGGATGGTTCTGGCCGTCTTTTTGTGGTGCAGCTAGATGGCTTTGTGCGTATTGTTCAAAATGGTGAGTTGTTAGATTCACCTTTTTTAAATTTGGATGGTCAGGTGACAGCGCTATCTGGTGAGCAAGCTATGTATAGTATTGCCTTTCACCCTAACTATGCTGAGAATGGTCGTTTTTTTGTGAGTTACGCTGAGGTCGAAACTAACAGAGTAGTCGTTGCTGAGCACCGTGTCTCTGAGCGTAATCCGAATTACGCTTACCGTAATGTGCGTAATAAATTTATTCTTAGTTTTAAGCCTGACGCACCTTATCATCAGGGGGGTCAGTTGCAATTTGGGCCAGATGGTTATTTATATGTGAGCTTTGGCGATGGTGGTACGCCCTTATATACTTACACCCCTGGTTTTGATAAAGCTTTGGGTCTAGATAGCTTTGCTGGCAAGATATTACGCATAGATGTAGATAACGGCGACCCTTACAGCATTCCTGAAGATAATCCTTTTAGTAGTCTTGATTGGGTTCCGGGTGAAATTTACGCACTTGGTTTTCGTAACCCTTGGAAGTTCTCTTTTGATTTTGAAACCGGTGAACTCTTAGCAGCAGATGTGGGTAATTACGATTGGGAAGAAATCAACAAAATTGTAGCAGGTGGTAACTACGGTTGGCCTGCACGTGAAGGCCCTGTCTGCTTTGTCTTTCCTGACACTAAAGCTATTGCGGTTGAAAATTGTGAGCTTAACAAACAGTACCTTGACCCGCTCATCACTTACGGTCATTTGGCTTTTGACCCAGATGGGGGTAACGCTATTGTCAGCGGTTATGTCTACCGTGGGCAGCACTACCCTGAAATGAATGGCTTTTATATTTATGGTGACTTTACAAACGGCAAAATCTGGCTTATGCGCCGCCAAGAAGGCAAAATTGAAAGCAAACTAGCCTTAGATACCGACTTACAAATTACCTCTTTTGCCGAAGATGATGAGGGTGAACTCTATGTCTTATCTATCAGGGGTGGGCTTTATAAAATTAAGCCTATAGTTAGCCCATAAGCTTTCCTCTTCTGGCGGAGGAATAAAAACATTATCAGGTTCATTATCTATCACGACTTCTGTAGCAATATCATCAACTGAGCCAGCCACAAAAAGGCCACCACCTTGCCCTTGACCATCCTTGTCAGCATCAGCAACATTAGCAACAACCGATGACCTGTCATCAAGCAGTGTTGGTCCTCTTGTAAAGACACCCCCACCCACATCATTAGCCCTGTTAGAGGTAATGATAGTTTCGCTTATCCTTAAAGTCGCCGTATTGGTATCATGATAAATACCACCACCAGCAAGCCCAAAATTATCTGAAATCCGGCTACGCTCAATCGTTAAATCAGCTTTACCAAGCGTGTAAATACCACCACCAACACCATCTAAAACCGAATTACCAATCAGGCTGCTATCGCTAATAGTAACGCTACCATCAGAAGCAAAAATGCCTCCCCCTTCAACCGTAATAGCAACATTATCTTTCAGGATAGATTCATTTTGAATAACAAGCTCACCCCCCAATTCTGTTTTAATAGCACCCCCATCTGCTGACACATTATTAATAAGCTCTGATTTATCAATAAGCACTCGAGCGCCTTCAAGGTAAGAAAAAATAGCACCTCCTCTATCTTTAGAGGTATTAAAATTAAGCTTACTGTTATAAATTGCTACTTGCCCTGATTGATTAAAAATGGCACCGCCACTACGAGATGCAAAGTTGCTGTCACTGGTTCCTGTGCCGCCTATAATGCTATTTTCAATAACAACGCTTGCCTCTTTACCCCAATTAAAAATGGCACCACCACTGGTCGCTCTATTTCGTACCAGACGCATATCTTTTAAGAGCAAGCTACCTGCATTAAAAATTGCGCCACCTTGGGGTTCAAAGCTTCCTTGCCCGCCATCATTTTGTGCCAAGCCATTACTCAAGGTCATGCCTTCTAAACTCACAA
>CAZWJZ010000277.1:0-6318 GCA_964634665.1 uncultured bacterium
AGCAATATGATCTGAGGAGCGGTGAGGCGTACAAAAATAATTTATTTGCTATTTATTTGGGTACTGACCCACTCGAGCTAGAAGATGAGCAGCGACCTTTATATATAGTTTATGGTGAAGACCTAGACCCTTTATTTCAGCGTACTTTTGGCCAGCGAAGCCTAGATGAGCACCTCCGCGAAACCATCATGATTCCAAATTTAGAGCAAGGTAATTTTACCGCAGCTATTAATGCTGCCCTTAAAGAAGCCAGTAGTCAACTAAGGCTACAAAATTTAGGCTCGAGTGTTGACTCTAGCTCAGAAATTTCCGTTAATAATGAACCTTCAAGCAATAGCTTAAACCGCTTATTAGTCGTTGCTATTTTACTGGCAGTCGTAGGGTTTTTGTTTTTTAGGCAACGACGCCTAAATAAATCTAAGGGAGCTTTGCCTAAGACTTCTAAGCTTCAAGACAAAGTTCGGAATTTAGCTGACAAGCAGTCTTTAGAAGCTTTAATTAAAGATTTAAGTGATGATGCTGTGACTACAGGGCATGACCCTTACTTACCTAAAGATGCAGCTCAGCAGAGTGACATGGTGTTGCTTCGTAAGCTTCTTAAAGACGAACGACCTGATGAACTACGACAAATTGAATCTGACTATAAAGCTGCGTCACAATCACTCATGACAATTCAGCAGGAACTCAGTGAGCCTAGCGCAAACCCAGATTACAGATCGCTTTTAGGGCAAGCGCAAGTACTAAAAGCATTTACCGAAAGTTTAAGTGAACGATGGGAAGATTTACAGCTCGAGCTGAGTAGCTTAGAGGCTGAGCGTGCTAAGGCTGAAACGTACCTGCAAGATAGTTTTAAGCGTTATGAAGCTGCTCGTCAAGATGATTTGTGGCCACCCAGTAAACGGGTATTTGAGAGTTTTATAGGCTTGTTAAGTGATGTTGATAAAAGCAAGCAAGAAGCTAAACCCTTAGAAGCTTTAACGCAATTAGCTGAACTAAATAAACAACTTAGCCAAGTTAATGAACAACTTCCTAGGTTTGATAGCATTGCAAAATCATTAAGAAGCTTTGAGCAGAATTTAGCTTCTCATAGCGCTCAAAATTATAATCTAGTGCAAAGCCAAAATCGACTAGAGAGTGCAAAAGAGCAGTTTAGAATTGCGCTTGATTTACTTAAGCGAGATGACCTAAAAGTGCTAGATGCTCAAGTTGACGAAGCAGAAGAACAAAGTCAAGCGTTAGAACACCACCTTCAGGCACAAATTGAACTTCACAAAACTAATTTAAAACAACTAGAAGAATTAAAAGACCAAGGTGAACAGGTCAGAATAATTATCGATGAAGCTTTACCCATTTTTGAAAGCTTGCAACGCTATGCCGAAACTAATTGGAGAGATATAAAAGGCAACGGTACCGAAGCCCAAAAAGCTGCCAATAGAGCTTATGAACTTTACTTAGTTGCGCAAGAACAACAAGAAAGCAGAAATATAGATGAAGCAAAAAAACATCTTGACTTAGGCTTTATGGAGTTAGAACAAGCAGCTAAACTTATAGATGCCATTAAAGATAGGCTCGAGTATTTACAAAAAGCTGAGCTGAGCGCTTCAGAGCAGCTTTTGCTGGTTGAAGCCGATATCAAAAGAAGCCTTAGTTACGTGAAGCAGGATCAGGTTGATAAGCTGGTTTCTGAGCTTCCTGAGCAGAGTCTTGAAGAGGCAGCTAAGCTATTGCAGCTTGCTAAACAAGATCTTGACCTGAGTTCACCTAACTGGCTAGCAGCAATGAAAAACATTCAAGCAGCAGATAAACTTTCTGAAGAAGCCATGACCGATATTCGCAGTCAAGAAGAAGTCATGCAACGCAGAACCACGCTTATGCTTTCAGAAAAAACAGAAGCAACGTCAGCATTAGAACGCCTATTAAGCTTTAGTTCACTTCATCCACAAGATATTACGGCGACTAGTGCCAAGCTGGCACAAGAGGCTCAGCTTAGTTACAACCATGCTTTAAAGGCTGAGCAGGAGCTCGAGCGTTTATCGGAACAGGCTTTGGCTACTGCTTTAGAAAGCTTAGCGGCGCAGTTTGATAGGGCAGAGCAAAAAGCAAATGAAGCGTTTTTGCAAGTAGAAGCAAACTTTAAAACCATGGAGACTTTAAGGCAAAGCTGTGTAGAAAAAGTGTCTGAGGCAGAGGCTAGTCTGAAAAGCCTTGCAAATTATCTTAATAGGCAGCAGCTGAGTTCTGCTTTCCAGACGTCGTTTCATCAACTCAGAAGGGCTTTGCCTGCCTATGACCCACGAGCAACACAAGTAGAACTCGAGCAGATTATGCGAGATGCAGAAGTTGTTTTGGGAGCTGCTAAAGAGCTACAGCTTGAAGCTGTAAAACAAGCCCAACGTGTTGAGGCTGATTTGAGGCAGCAACGCCAAGAAATGCTCGAGCGTGAAAGGCTACGTCGTTCTAGGGAGCTTGCAAGGCAAAATAGCTCATGGGGTTCTTGGCCTAACGCTGGCCCACCTATTATTATTTCTCCACCGAGGCGTTCTCCTGTGAATGTGCAGCGGCCAGTTTCAAGACCACGCAGTATTCCAAGCATGCCAACAGCGCAAAATGCACCAGCTGTGCGTTTACCAAGCTCACGTGTTCCTTCTAGACCTAGCTCTGCAGCAAGTGGTCGGAAGTCGGGGGGCGGCTGGGGTGGATCGGGTCGTAAGTCAGGTGGCGGTTGGTAAGTCTTTTTGGCGGTTTTGAGAAGTGGAAAAAAGTCCCTTGACGAGTCTCTATTTTTTTAGCTACGCTCACGCTGGACTAATGCTTTTGTTTTAAGCTAAGCGCTGCGCAAGTGGCTTGTAGTTAGAAAAACAAAAGACTTAGAAAAATAAATTTAATACCTGAAGATATAATACGCACAGAAACGCTTAAGTAAGCGTACTGAATTTAGGCTTGAGGAGTCAGATAATGACAGAAACACAAAAAACGGCTTTGGTTACGGGTGCATCAAGCGGTATTGGCAAGGCAACAGCACTAGAACTAGTCGCACAAGGCTATAAAGTTTATGCCGCTGCTAGACGCACGGAAAAGATTGCCGAGTCGCTCGTAGTAGGCTTAGAACCTATTTTTCTAGATGTTATTTCCGAAGAGTCTGTAGATAAAGTGATTGCTCAGATTATGGATGATACAGGTCGTATTGATGTACTGGTTAACAATGCAGGTTATGGTCTAATGGGCAGTGTTGAAGAAGTCACTATGACAGAAGCTCGAGAGCAGTTTGAAGTCAATGTCTTTGGCTTAATGAGTTTAACCAAAAAAATCATTCCAATTATGCGTCATCAACGCGCGGGTCATATTATTAACATCTCATCAGTGGTAGGAAAATTTGCTTTACCTACCGCAGGCTGGTACAGCGCAAGTAAGCACGCCCTAGAAGCCCTATCAGATTCTTTACGTGTGGAGCTCAAACCCTTTGGTATAAAAGTAAGCATTATTGAACCCGGTGCTATCAAGACGGAGTTTAGTAGTGTTGCTCAAGATAAAGCAAGTGACCGTACCCAGTTAGAGCCTTACAGACAACTCACAGCCCGCTATCAAGAAATGGCAAAATCAGCAAGCGAATCAGCAGCAGATCCTTATGAAGTTGCAAAAGTAATTGGTGAGGCGGTAACTGCAAAAAACCCAAGCCCACGTTACGCCGTTCCTGGTCAAGCCAAAGTCATCATTTTGACCAAGCGCATCATTGGCGACAGGTTATTTGACTGGTTTATGGCAAGACGATTAGGTTGGCGCTAAGCTAAATTAGACGGTTTTTAAGCAAATCTGACCACGCTACGGCGTGGTTTTATTTTGCCAATATAAGCTCTAAAAGATGAACGACTAATATTGCGCTAATCTTAATTTATAGAGTCAACATGCTAAACTCAGACTATAAAGAAACTGCGAGTTTAAGTTTGAACTCGTAACTCTAGAACTTAAGATAATGACTTTGAAGAAATGACGTAAGGAGACCAAATGACACTCGAGCGTTGGTTTAGACGAAAAAAACCTACCAAAAGTGAGGATGCTAGTCCAACAGGCTTATGGTTAAAGTGTGAATCTTGTGAAGCTCAAATTTATCGTAAAGACTTAGAGGAAAACTTGTATGTTTGCCCTGAATGTGATCATTGTTACCGCATGCCTGTTGAGGCGCGCCTTGAATTGCTTCTGGATGAAGGTAGCTTTGAGCAATGGTCAGGGGGCGTGCAGGCAGTTGATCCTTTAGAATTCGTAGATCAGGAACCGTACCCGGAAAGGCTGAAAAAAGCCCAAGAGAAACAGGGTAGACCCGATGCTATTGTTACTGGCTCTGGACTTATAGAAGGCTTACCCATAGCAATTAGCGTCATGGATTTCTTTTTTCTGGGCGGCTCAATGGGGTCAGTTGTAGGGGAAGAAATAGCTCGAGCTGTTGAGCGTGCTGCCGAAGAAAACCGTGCTTTTATTGCGGTTAATGCTTCGGGCGGTGCACGAATGCAAGAGGGCGCTTTGTCACTCATGCAAATGGCAAAAACTACTGTAGCGATTGAATTACTAAGTGAAAAAGGCTTGCCGTTTATTAGTATTTTGACGGATCCTACTACTGGCGGTACAACGGCTAGTTTTGCAACTTTGGGTGACATTATTTTGGCAGAACCTAAAGCGCTTATTTGTTTTGCTGGGCCAAGGGTAATTCAACAAACCATAAAGCAAGAATTACCAGAGGGGTTTCAGCGGTCAGAATTTTTGCTTAGCAAAGGCATGTTAGATGATGTTTTGCCACGTCGGGAACTTAAGAGCAAACTTGCCGCTTACGTGAGTTTGCTGACAGGGCAACAACGACAACCAAAATTGGAAGAGGTTGAAGATGTCGTTAGCGTTTGAAAAACCTATTGATGACTTGGAATCAAAAATTAATGATATGCGTAGCTATGCTCAAGAGCAAGGCATAGATTTAAGCGAAGAAGTCGGCTCTTTAGAGCGTCGCTTGGAGCAATTAAAGCGAGATACCTTTGCTAACATTAGTCGCTGGCAGCGGGTTCAGGTTGCCCGAATTTCAGGTAGACCTACAGGGCTTGATTATGTTCAGCATATTTTTAGTGATTTTAATGAATTACATGGTGATAGAGTTTTAGGAGATGACCCTGCGTTAGTAACAGGCTTAGCCCGATTTGGTGAGCAAAACGTTGTGGTTATGGTGCAGCAAAAAGGACGCGATACCAAAGAAAATATTCACCGTAACTTTGGCATGATGCACCCCAGTGGCTACCGCAAAGCTATGCGCATGTTTGAAATGGCAGATAAGTTTAACTTGCCTGTTATTTCTCTTATTGACACGCCTGGTGCTTACCCTGGTATAGCTGCTGAAGAACAAGGCCAAGCTTGGGTTATTGCTGAAAGCATTCAACGCATGAGTCGCCTAAAAGTACCTGCTATAAGTCTTGTGATTGGTGAAGGTGGTTCGGGGGGTGCGCTAGCCATTGGGGTTGCAAACCGAGTACTTATTTTGGAAAACGCCATTTACTCTGTTATTAGTCCAGAATCATGTGCAGCGATCTTATGGCGTGACTCAGCCGAAGCCCCAAGAGCAGCCGAAGCGCTCCGATTAACTGCCTACGATTTGCTTGACCTCGATGTTGTTGATCGCGTTATTGATGAACCTCTCGGGGGTGCTCATAAAGAACCCGAAAGCACCATGAATATTGTGAAAGAGGTTCTGTTAGAAGAACTCGAGCAACTGCAAACCTTAAGCCCGACTGACTTGGTTATGCAACGACGTGCTCGCTTTAGGGCTTTGGGTCGCTATGAAGAAATTGTAAAAGCTGCTTAATTTAGTGTTTTTGCTGCGTGAACTTCGCTTGCTAAGCTTTTTAGTAGGCGAAGCTTTGTTTGTGGCTCATCTGCTTTAAAAATTGCACTTCCTGCCACCAGATTGTTTGCACCTGCTTCTGTGACACGTTGAATACTGTGCTCGTCAATGCCACCATCCACTTGAATATCAAAGTCAAGGTTTTTTTCATGTCGCCACTGATTTACCTTTGCAACTCGAGCTATTGAACCTTCTATAAAGCTTTGACCGCCAAAACCCGGGTTGACTGTCATAATGAGCACCTTATCAAGGTAGTCTAAGGCTTCTTCTACAAAACTAAGTGGCGTGAGTGGGTTTACAGCTAAACCCGTCTCAATACCCATGGCTTTGATCTGCTCGAGTGCCCTATGAACATGCTTAGTGGCTTCTGCATGAATGGTGATGTTTTGTGCGCCTGCTTTTACAAAGTCTTCTATAAAGCGCTCGGGTGCTTCGATCATGAG
>CAZWJZ010000278.1:0-6295 GCA_964634665.1 uncultured bacterium
CTTGCCTAGATAAGTTGTTTCAGGGGCAAGCTTACGCCCTTCCCCAGAATAAGGTGAACATGGTTGCACTTGCTAATTTGCCGTAATTTGTTCCCCAAATCATATGAGGGAACGGACTACCATGAATTGCATGTAAGGTCGCTGCCCCTGTTTCAGTTAGGGCGTCAACATCAAACCCTGCTAATTCTAAAGTCCAAGCGGGTGCACCATCACCACCAGAAAAGCGACTCCAAGCATCTTGATGCGGGTCAATATAAATATAAAAACCATAACTAGCAGCTTTTTCGAGTAATAAACGAACATAGTCAAGATAAGCCCGATCATAGTTCCCTATTCCCGCATATTCAATAGCTTCTCACGACACTACAAAACGAATAAGGTTAAACCCCCATGTTTTCAGTCTTAAAAAATGCTCATTGGCTTCTTCAAGCGGGAAAGGTCGACCAACAAAAGAAATAGCCTCCTTATTTTTTAAGCCTTGTTTATCGTGACTAGAAATGCCAAAAGGAAGTTTACTACTACCCCCAAGATTCACGCCGCGAAAATAAACTGATCTATTGAGCTTATCAATAAATCTGCCTTCGGAAATTCTAATCACACAAGCTACCTAAACATCCCTTTGCACCATAATCACTTGAAACTCGAGCTTTCTTTACTCTAAGTCTGATTATTGGGGTTTACAGTAGTTTAAAGTGGTGACTGTTAGGTTTGCGGTTATAATGATAACTGTTGAAGTGTTCGTTAATTTTTTTTGTCACAGTTTAGTGAGTATGTTTGAATTTGGGGGAACTTAAGTGTATTGAAGGGTTTAGGACAGCTTTTAGTCTAGGTCTTAACTTTTTTTGTTGAGGGTTGAATGGTTTTTCAAAACTTCTAGCTAGAGTTTTAGTAATCTTCTAGCTAGAGTTTTAGTAATTGTTAGCTACACTTCTTGATTATTTTAAGGTTCCGTTTTATTCTTAGCTTAGTTAGTGCATGCACTATGAGAAAAATTAAGGTTTCAAACTCTAATCCTGTTTAGGAGATCCAAATTGAGTCACCCAACAAGCACAAGCCAAGCTGCACCCTTTGTCAAAAGACACAACGGCCCCGATGAACAAGAAACAACAGAAATGTTAAGCAGTTTGGGTTTAGCAAGCCTCGACGAGTTAACCAAAAAAACAGTACCAAATGGTATTTTGCTAACAGAAACTATGTCGTTAGCAACGGCAAAAGAAGAGCACGAAGTCTTAGCGGATCTCAAACTGCTTGCCAATCAAAACAAAGTAAATAAGTCTTATATTGGCATGGGCTACGCAAATACCCATTTACCCGCGGTTATAAAAAGAAACGTACTCGAAAACCCAGGCTGGTACACAGCTTACACACCCTACCAAGCAGAAATTGCACAAGGGCGACTAGAAGCCCTCCTAAATTATCAACAAATGATCATGGATTTAACGGGTATGGAAATCGCAAATGCCTCTCTTTTAGATGAGGGTACAGCGGCAGCAGAAGCCATGACACTATGCAAACGCTCTTCAAAATCAAAATCTGATGGGTTTTTTGTTGCTAACGATGTGCATCCACAAACCCTTGATGTACTAAAAACAAGGGCCAGCTATTTAGGCTTTGAGTTAATAGTTGGCAACCCAGAAAAAGACCTAGAAAGCCAAGACGTATTTGGTGTTTTGCTGCAATACCCTAGCACCACAGGTGAGCTGCGCAACCCGAAAGCAATCATTGAAAAAGCCCACAAGAAAAAAGCTTTGGTTTGCGTAGCAACAGACCTTCTTGCCCTTGTAAAACTAACACCCCCAGGAGAATTTGATGCTGATGTGGTCATAGGAAACAGCCAGCGTTTTGGTGTGCCCATGGGCTTTGGCGGCCCACACGCAGCTTTTTTTGCAAGCAGAGATCAATTTAAACGCTCAACCCCCGGTCGAATTATTGGTGTAAGTCAAGATAGCCGAGGAAAAACTGCCCTGCGCATGGCAATGCAAACAAGAGAGCAACATATTAGACGCGAAAAGGCCACCTCAAATATTTGTACAGCCCAAGCTTTGTTAGCTAACATTGCAGGCTTCTACGCAACATATCATGGTCCTGAAGGCCTAAAAGCAATCGCCAACAAAGTACATGATTTAACAAATATGCTCGCTGCTGGCCTAGAAGAAGCAGGCTACCAACTTAAACATGACAGCTGGTTTGACAGCATCACAGTGCTTATTAAAGACGTTACAACAATAAATGAAAAAGCATTGGCCAAAGGTATAAACTTCAGATTACACAACGACGCTATTGGCATAAGCTTAGACGAAACAACAACGCTCAAAGATCTTGACACAATCCTAGAAATATTTGGTGCAAAACACAGCAGTAAGCAAAAACAAGGCATACCCCAAGAACTCGAGCGACACTCGAGCTTCTTAACGCATCCTGTTTTTAATAGGTATCACTCTGAAACAAATATGCTTCGCTATCTGAAGTTGCTTGAGAATAAAGATTTTTCTTTAACGCATGGCATGATTCCTTTGGGTTCTTGCACCATGAAGCTAAATGCAAGCACTGAAATGGAAGCTGTCAGTTGGTCTGAATTTGCTAATATTCATCCGTTTGCACCTCATGACCAAACCATTGGTTACCGTAAAATGATTGATGAACTAGCTGAAATGCTTTGCGAGATTACCGGTTTTGATGCCATGAGTATGCAACCAAACTCAGGTGCTCAAGGTGAGTACGCTGGGCTTTTAGCTATAAGGCGTTATCAGCAAAGTAAGGGACAGGGACACCGCAACATTTGCCTTATTCCTAGCTCAGCTCATGGTACAAACCCAGCTAGTGCAACCATGATGGGTTTAGACGTTGTGGTTGTGCAAACAGACAGTGACGGCAATATTGATTTAACAGATTTACAGTCTAAAATTGACCAGCATAGAGATAACTTATCAGCCCTTATGCTTACCTACCCAAGTACGCATGGCGTATTTGAAGAAGGCGTTAGAAGCGTCTGCGAAATGATTCATGAAGCAGGTGGTCAAGTTTACATGGATGGTGCAAACTTAAATGCACAAGTTGGCCTTACTAATCCTGCAACCATTGGTGCAGATGTAACCCACCTAAACTTGCATAAAACTTTTTGCATTCCTCATGGTGGTGGTGGTCCGGGCATGGGACCCATAGGTGTTAAAAGCCACCTAGCTCCCTACCTTCCAAACCATGCTGTTGCACCTTTTGAAGGCCCGTTAAAAGATCAAACTGCCGTGAGTGCAGCACCTTATGGCAGCGCTCTAATCTTAACGATTAGCTGGGTTTACATAAGACTCATGGGTGCTCAAGGTCTCAAAGAAGCTACGCAACTTGCCATCCTAAATGCTAATTACATTGCCAAACAACTAGAGAACCATTACCCAGTTTTGTACAAAGGTAGAAATAATCTAGTAGCACACGAATGCATTATAGACATAAGAGACATAAAAGAAAAAAGTGGCGTAACTGAGCAAGACATAGCCAAAAGACTAATGGATTATGGTTTTCATGCTCCAACTATGAGCTGGCCAGTCATAGGCACCATGATGATTGAACCCACTGAATCAGAGAGTAAACTCGAGCTTGATAGATTCATTCAGGCAATGATTAGTATTCGACAGGAAATTACAGCAGTAGAGGAGGGACGCTATAGTCTAGAAGATAATCCAGTGGTGAATGCACCCCACACGCAGGATGACTTGGTGGATGCTGAATGGACCCATGCTTACAGCCGTGAACAGGCTGTCTTTCCAAACCCGAATCAACGGTTTAATAAATTCTGGCCGACTGTGAATCGCATAGATAATGCTTTTGGAGATCGTAACTTTGTTTGCAGCTGTCCTCCGTTAAGCGTCTATGAAAACCCCGAAGAAAATACAGGCTTGCTGTCTTAAGGAACTTTAAAACCTAAGTTTAAAGTTATATTTGGCACGAAGATAAGCCCTTGATCAAAGTGGGTATAAAAGCCAAAAGAATAGGTTGGGCTTTATCTGACTGTTCTTTTGGCTTTTCATAAGGATTCTTGTAAAAAACTATGAAGTTCACAGGACAGTTCTTCTCCAAAAAACAAAAAATCTGAAGCCGTCAAACGCCATAGGTTTCCTTATTATACTAAGCTGAATCATAAATGTCGTAAGACTTTATAATTCCGACCTAGGGGAGTACGCTCTGACTCACTCAGCCTTATGACACGATTTAATCAGTTTAGTATTACATTCAATTCAATGATCCAAAAGAATTTCAAGTCAGCTGAGCTATTCTGGAAAGCGTTCACCCGCTTCAATGGCAAAAGGAAGCCTATTCTGAAGGGGTGGCATAGGGCAGCTTGTGTAGTCACAAAAAGCACAAGGCGGCTGATAAAAGGTATTAAAGTCAATATCAACTGTGCCATCTTTTGCTAAAGGCGCCATCATAAAACGACCTGCACCGTAAGTTGATTTACCACTTGTTTCGTCTCGCATAAGTAACCAGATGTAGTCTACGCCTAGCTCTGATGCCATAGCTTCAAAATGAAACGATTGCCCAAAAAGCTCAAAGTCAACCATACCTATAGAAATAAGCTCTTGTGTTTTACCACCCGTGTGATTCACAGTTGTTTTTGAATAGCTCTCATAGCAATTCAACTTGCCCTTCACACGATATTTTTCATCAATAGGGAACCACTTACGCCCCTTAAAATTCAGGCGTTTCGGACTGTTAGCATCCCAAACGCGCACATTGTAGGGATCACTTGCCCATTGCATTATACCAAAACTGATATCCCTCACCTGAACAACAGACATGCCCCCAGCCGCATAGTGATTGCGAAGCTTAAGTTGCTTAAGCTCGAGCTTGTCAATGCTTACTTTTTCGTTGCTAGTGACGGTGAGTTCTCCATGTGGTTCTTGAAAATTAATAAATCCTAAACTTTTTGGTGCCCTTCCTACGGGTAATAGAATGTCACTATCTGTTGCGCTACCAATGGTGTTGATTCCTTCTTTAAGTGGGTACATGCCTACAATGGCAAGCCAACCCCATGGTTCGCCTAAACGCATTTGTGCATCCATTTGTTTGCGCCAGTTTTCTATTTTGCTTGTGTATTGAGAGTTTGTATTCAAAATCTTCCTTTCTTATTTTAATGTTAGCCTAAGTTAGCAAATTGACGCCTTTTTTGAGTTCATTAGACTCTTTTTAGCTAAAAATCCTATTAATGATTGACATAACTTCATGATACTGTAATACTTCTCATTACGTCGAACTTTTTTACGATGCTCTAAAACAAAACTTAATTGAGGCTTCGTAATATGAAGGGAGTAGCGATGAAAAGATTTATACTTCAGTCTTTGGGTCTTTTGCTTCTTCTGTCTATGTCACTTGTGGCATTTGCTCAAGAAAACGATATTTTGCTTTATGGAGGGAATCAAGATATTGATAATATTGATCCCGCCACAGGTGAAAATTACTCCATTAATGCGGCTCTAAATAGTCTCTACGATGCCCTTTTTATTTATAGAGGCGAAGATATTGAACCCCACCTTGTTGACACATGGGAAGTCAATGAAGACGCCACCATCTGGACCTTTAAATTAAAAGAAAATGCTGTTTTTCATGATGGTAGTCCTGTTACCGCTGAAGCAGTTGTATACAGTTTTAACCGTGCCTTAGAAATTAGTGGTCCACCTACTTATCGATGGGAATCCATTAGTGATGAAAATACAGCGCAGGTACTAGATGAATTCACTGTTCAATTTACCTTAACGCAACCCTTTGCACCTTTCATTGGTACCTTACCTCAACTATTTGTAGTTAACCCTGCCATTGTTGAAGCAAACTTGGGTGATGATTTTGGACAAACCTATCTAAAAGCAAACTCAGCAGGTTCAGGCCCCTTTGTACAAGGCCGCTGGGAAATTGGCAACCTCTACGAATTTATAGCTGTTGACGATTACTGGGCAGGCTGGAAAAATGCTGAGCACCTTGATGGCTTTATTTGGGTGATTCAACGTGACGCTTCAACACAGAAAAACTCACTGCTTGCTGGTGAAACACATGTCGCTGACACCATTGCAGGTGGCGACCTTGAAGACATAAATGCAACTGAAGGTTTCCGAGTTGAAAGCTATGTTGGCTTTTTTACCAACACCTTCAAAATGAACACTCAAGGTGAATACACAGGCGATCTTAATGTACGTAAAGCCGTTGCCTATGCAATGAATTACGATGCGTTACCTGAAGTGCAAGATGTTGGTGTAACCATTTTACCCGGTCCAACACCAGCAAACTTCTTAGGCTATGTCGAAGGGCTCGA
>CAZWJZ010000279.1:0-1489 GCA_964634665.1 uncultured bacterium
CACTCGGAAAATCTTCATGCAAAGCAAGCATCTCCTCACCCAAACGCTTCAAATACGCTTCAACCAAAGCCTCCTGACGATGCATTTTATGAAAATCACAATAAGGACAAACCCTAGGACAAAAAGGCACATGAAGATACAAGGACTCAGCTCGAGCTTCTACAGGACTTAGCACTCAGCTAGTCTAGATAACGAAAGACAGAAAAGATGTATTTAAGCTTAAGGCTATAAAAACAAAGCTCTTAAACTAAGAAAGCATCTTAAAAACAAAAGCAACTAGAAAAAAACACAAAAGCAAGTAGTAACTACCTACCACCTTAGTTTTGAAGGTATGTCGTAGATTTTGCGTCTGAGACGATATTCATGATGAGCAAGTAAATTAAAGAGTGATAAACGCTTCACAAAAAATAAGCTAAGCTACAATTAAACATCTCGGTGATATTCCTTAAGAAGGTGTTCACCGAGATGTTTAATTTTTAGTAGCTAATAGTTAAGGATTTAATAGGATGAATTCACCTTCTTCGTTAACAAACGCTTTTGGGAACAACAAGGTTTCCCAACGTTCAAAAGAATTTGGGCTTAGTAATCTTTCACACTTAGGCGTACAGTCAGGTAGCACATATCTATCAACTGAGGCATAACTTACTTCGTAACCTATATCTTCTAAAGAAGCAACAGTTAACCGGCTTAAAGGCATACTCACATTTGCTGCTTCTTTAAAACCTGTCATGAGCTCATTGTCAAAAACACCTTCATCCCAGTGACCACATTGTGTGCCTGGTCCAAACTGATCTTCTACGGGAACATCACCCGATTCACCTAAGACAGAAAATTCTCGTTTTGCATTATCACCTGTAAAAACAGGGGGGACTACAAAAGAACTAGTGTTAGAACAGTTTTGACCAGCTGGATTGGATTCAAGTAAGTTAATAGAAGGATGTGTCCACAAAGTACCTATACCTAAAACATGACCCATCTCATGCAGAATCACATTAATGAAATCACCTGCATTTTCTAACTCAGGCACATCAGCTGAATCAAACTCCATACAACCAGCATAAGGTAAGCCATTTGCCCTAACCGCTCGAGGACCTGCTTGCGCAAGAATATTGTTTTTCCCGTCAATAGGAGCTACTCTTGCAAAAATGATAATGTCATCAACATCTGTAATGACTTCGTTATTTTCTGGTTCATTTGTAGGATATCCACAAATAAAGTTCGCGGTTAGGGGCGCACCTTCTTGCGTGTTGTTATTAAATCGGATATCGTTAACACTTTCTAAATCTCCCGTAATTATTTCTGCCCATCGCGCTGCAGCAGCTTCGAATACAATTGTTCTTTCAGTATTAAATCCATTTCCTGAGAACTTTAAAACGATATTAAAATCACTGTTGCCAATAGTAGTGCAGTTCAAGTTTACTGTAAGGGTTTTGGTTTTTTCATCTGAATCATTACTAGTTAAGCTAATGCTTGCAGTGTTACTGCCAAG
>CAZWJZ010000279.1:1589-6282 GCA_964634665.1 uncultured bacterium
TTTTTTCATCTGAATCATTACTAGTTAAGCTAATGCTTGCAGTGTTACTGCCAAGTTCAGCATTTGCACAGTTTGCAGTTACATTAACAGTTTGACTTTCCGAGGCTTGAACGGTACCTGAGGTAGGACTTAGGGTTAGCCAAGCTTGATTGCTGCTCAAGTTAAAACTTAGGTTTCCGTCGCCACTATTTGTAAAAACAAAGCTGCTACTAGCCGTGGCATTTGCTTGAGCACTTAAGTTAAAACTACTAGGTTCAGGTGTGCTTATTTCAGGGCTGCCAGAGCTTCCTGAGCCGCCAAATAAATCACAGGCTGCTAAACTAATGAGTATAAGGAAGCCTGCTAAAAAGATGCATCCTTGTCTTAATGGTGTCATGTTTCCTTCTTTCTTGCAGATTTAATAGACCTATTAAAGCGTACAACAGATGACAAGTATGGGAGAAAATCGTCCTTTTATGCAATCTAAACAAAACAATTAGTCAAAAATTAAGCATTTTAAAGCTAAATGAGTTCACGGCCTTCATCCAATAGTGCAGTACACATCACTACTAAATAATAATTAGCAGTAAACTAAAACCAGTTATGACTAAATTTCCCCTAAAAGGCCTTGCAATTGCATTAGTAGTCTTAGTATTAGTGGTTTTTGTGATTTCACAAAGTAGTAACCGCTCGAGTGTTGAGACTAGATCTGTAAGTGAGTTTTTTCGTCAGCTTGATTCAGGGGATATAAGTTCTATTGTGGTTGATGGTCAAACACTTGAGGTTGTAACTAGTTCAGGGGCTGAGTACAGTACACGTTTAGCGGAGCCACTCAGTTATCAAGATCAGCAGGCCTTATATGCGCAAAACATTACGATTTCAAATGAGTTACCTAGACGCAATTGGGGTAATATTGTTCTTTTTGCCCTCCCTATTTTACTGATGGTGGGTTTCTTATTTTACATAATGCGGGGAGCTCGAGCGGGTAACGATGGGGCAATGTCGTTTGGTAAGTCTCGCGCTAAGCTAATTACTGAAGAAAATACCGATACCTCTTTTAAAGATGTAGCTGGCGTTGAAGAGGCTAAAGATGATCTTATGGAAGTGGTTGAGTTCTTAAAGAACCCAGCGAAGTTTCATGCTTTGGGTGCTCGTATTCCGCATGGTGTACTCATGGCAGGCCCACCGGGTGCTGGTAAAACCCATTTGGCTAAAGCGGTTGCAGGTGAAGCGCAAGTTCCTTTTTTTAGTTTGTCGGGTTCTGATTTTGTTGAAATGTTTGTGGGTGTAGGTGCTGCAAGGGTTCGTGATTTGTTTGATACTGCTAAGAAAAATGCGCCTTGTATTGTCTTTATAGATGAGATTGATGCGGTGGGGCGTAGGCGCGGCATGAACATAAATGGGGGAAATGATGAGCGTGAGCAAACCTTAAATGCGCTTCTTGTTGAGATGGATGGTTTTGAAACGCAGCATGACATTATTATTATTGCGGCAACCAACCGACCAGATGTGCTTGATCCTGCTTTACTTAGGCCAGGGCGTTTTGATAGGCAAGTTGTAGTTGATGCGCCTGATGTTAAGGGGCGTGAAGCCATACTGAAGATTCACGCTGAAGGCAAACCTATTGCTGCTAATGTTGATTTAAAAACAGTTGCAAAGCGAACACCAGGGTTTGTGGGTGCTGACTTAGAGAACTTGTTAAATGAAGCTGCGCTTATTACAGCCAGATCAGGTCGTAAAGAAATAACGCTTAGTGACCTAGATGAAGCGGCCGATCGTGTAGTCATGGGGCCAGAACGTCGTAGTTTAGTGATTAGTGATAAACGCAAGAAACTAGTTGCATACCATGAAGGTGGTCATGCGCTCGCAGCTTACTTACTCGAGTTTGCTGATCCTGTTCATAAAATAACGATTGTGCCGCGTGGTCGTGCAGGTGGTTATATGCTTTCTTTACCTGATGATGATCAAGATTATGTGACCCGAAAAATGCTGCTTGACCGTATTGGCGTTGCCTTGGCTGGTCGCGCTGCTGAAGAACTTATTTTTGGTGATGTAAGTACGGGTGCGCAAAATGATTTCCAGCAAGCAACAGATATAGCAAGACGCATGGTGACCCAGTGGGGTATGACTGAGTCTTTAGGTAAAATTGCCTTATCAAGCAGTAGCGGTTCTTATCTGGGTGATTATGAAGGCGTAAGGCAATACAGTGAAGAAACAGCTTTACTTATTGATACCGAAGTTAAAAGCATTATTGATACTGAATATGACCGCATTTTGAATTTCATAAAAGAAAATCAAGATAAACTCGAGCGTATTGTGGCTGCATTACTCGAGCATGAAACACTGCATGCTGATGAGTTTGAGGCACTTATGACAGGAACAGTTGTTAATAAGCAAGATGATGCTGCTGGTCAAGCGGGGCAAGCGTCTTTAGCTTAGAGTAAATTGTTTATTCATTTATCTAGATCGTCTAAACCTAATGTTGATATGCTTGTTTTTTTTGATAGCTTTGTTTAATTCGCAATAGCTTTGTTTTGTATGCCATACTAGCTAGGTGCAGCGAGTTGCAGTTATTGATTTGGGTTCGAACTCAGCTAGGTTAGTTGCCTTTGCTAATAAAGAAAATAAGCGCTATCAGCTTTTAGATGAACTTAGAGAAATTGTGCGTTTATCTGAAGCTATGGGTGAAGCTAAGATTATTCGTGACATAGAAATTACTACGACCACCACAAGCACAGCTTCTTTTTGGTTCTGAGTGCAGCGCTACCCGGCTTTAGTCATAGAGAGCAAGCCCTCATTGCTTTAGTCAGCAGATTTCACCGAAAAGGCAGCCCCAGCCTAATGACTCTAGATGACATACTCGAGCCTTCTGATTTGGAGCGAGTTCGGGTTTTGTCAGCGTGTTTGCGTTTGGCTGAGTATCTTGAGCGGAGTAAAGCACAGCGAGTTCAGGATCTTCGTTGTCATTTGGTTGAAGGCTATTTGCAGATTGTAGCGCTTGCTTCGGGCGATATTTATGTGGAGTTAAAAGAAGCTAAAGATCGTAGTGGTTTGTTAGCCGAGGTTTTTGGCGTGACGGTTGAGATTGTTCAAGGGCATTAGTGTGCTTACGCTGAAAACTATATTGAGAGATTATACTAAACTGCTTAGAAAGTGTCATAAGACTGAGTGGGTCAGAGCGTACTCCCCTAGGTCGGAATTATAAAGTCTTACGACATTTATAATTCAGCTTAGTATTACTACCGTTTCTAAAGGAGTATCTTTTAAAACCTCAAGGCAAGGTGATGCTTATGGTTTTGCGTCTTTAACTTGACTAATGACTGTCACTCTTTGGTTTAGGCTTAGAGCGTGTTAAACCAAAAACGCCAAAGTCTTTATGTGCTTGCTTTAGCAGAGTTGTTTGCCATGGCATTATGGTTTTCTGCTTCTGCTGTCATTCCACAATTAACTGTTGCTTGGAGCTTAACCGGGGCAGAAAAGTCTTGGTTAACCATGAGTGTGCAGATTGGCTTTGTGCTGGGGGCTTTACTAAGTGCTTTTTTGACCCTTGCTGATCGTCTGAGCGCGCGTTCTTTATTTGTGGGCAGTGCTTTGCTAGGTGCTGCTTTTAACGCTGCTATTCCTCTTTTTGCTACAGATATTTCGCTTACGCTTGCACTAAGATTTCTAACAGGCGTAACGCTCGCAGGTGTTTATCCGCCTGGTATGAAGCTCATGGCGAGCTGGTGTAAAGAAGATCGTGGTTACGGCATTGGGCTTTTGGTGGGTGCGCTCACGGTGGGTTCTGCTTCTCCCCATTTACTCAATGTCATTCCTGAACTTAGTAACAGCATGAACACGGCATCTTGGCAGAGTGTCATGTATTTAGCTTCAGGTTTAGCTGTGTTAGCAGCTGCCTTGACAGGCATCTTTGTT
This sequence comes from uncultured bacterium, assembly GCA_964634665.1. Taxonomy (GTDB): domain Bacteria; phylum Deinococcota; class Deinococci; order Deinococcales; family Trueperaceae; genus JAHEBB01. The sequence goes on from CAZWJZ010000279.1 coordinate 5,484, forward strand.
AAGCAAGGTCCCTATTTAGCAAAAGCAGCTAAGTTTAATTGGCATTTAGCGGTCAAGGCTTTTTCTGATAAACCTGTGCGCTTAGCTAATTTTGGGTATTTAGGTCATATGTGGGAGCTTTACGCCATGTGGGCTTGGGTTCCCCTTTTTTTACTTGCCAGTTACGAAAAGGCAGGTTTGAGTACGGTCGCTGCTAAACTTGCAGGCTTTGCAGTGATTGCCGTTGGAGGAATCGGGAGTTTGCTAGCAGGTAAGTTAGCTGATACTTGGGGAAGAACTCGCACCACTATGACTAGTCTTGTGATTTCAGGAGTGGCAGCCCTAACAGCAGGCTTCTTTTTTGATGCCCCCATTCTACTAACCCTTATTTGTCTTATATGGGGCTTTGCAGTAGTGGCGGACAGTGCTCAATTTAGTACGGCTGTGAGTGAACTAAGTGACCCGCGTTACGTTGGTACTGCCTTAACCATGCAGACTAGCTTAGGGTTTCTACTCACCCTATTTACGATACGAATGATTCCGCCCTTAGAAGCTATTTTAGGATGGCGCTACGCCTTCATGATTTTAGCGTTAGGCCCAGTATTTGGCTTTATCAGTATGTGGCGACTAAGACGTTTAGCTGAGGCAAGCAAAATGGCGTCAGGTAACAAATAAAAGATTAAAAGCATACCTCTTGTAGATTTATGCTCGAGTGCAACGGTCACAGCAGCCTCTTAATATTTCTTTATAAAATTAATCTAATTCTCAATACTTCGGACAGTTTTAAGAAACTGAGTCACCGAAGGTAAGGGCGTGGGTG
>CAZWJZ010000280.1:0-6281 GCA_964634665.1 uncultured bacterium
CCTCTTTGGCAAGCTGCTGGTTTGGCTAACTTCTCTTGGGTTACAACTGCATGGGGTGCTCGTTGGGCTGTCATTATTACTGACACATGGCAATGGACACCCTTTATATTTATCATTTTACTCGCAGCCATAGAGGGTTTACCCAACGAATTATTTGAAGCCGCCCATGTTGATGGCGCAACCCGCTTACAGATTTTTTGGAACATTACCTTACCTCAAATTGTGCCTGTCAGTGCCACTGTCATTCTTATTCGCGTGATTGAGGCTTTTAAAATTGTTGACTTACCAAACATTCTTACCTTTGGTGGTCCTGGTACGGCTACTGAATCGTTAACCCTGCACTCCTTCTTTGCATGGCGAGCGCTCGACGTGGGGCAGTCGGCATCTGTGGCCTACATGCTCATGTTTATATCACTCTTTATATGCGTTAGTTACGCCAATCTCATTTATCAGAAACTGGTGAGATAATGCAATTCAAAAGCAAAATTCGGAAACCCTTTTCACGTTTAAGCTCTCACTATTCTCCAAATACTTTCTACAGCCTAGAACCCAATCGTCAGCTTCAGGATGCTTATCATGTTTAAATCTAAAGGCATTAATCAACCCTCTGTATTTGGTCGCATTCTTTCTTACACTGTCTTACTCTTCTGGGCATTCGTCGTTATTTTTCCACTTTACTGGCTAGTGGTAACCTCATTTAAGCTGCCGTTCCAAGTAAACGAAGGTCCTTTTTACATTCCCTTTGTTGACTACCAACCCTCCCTACATGCCTGGAGATATGTCTTTGTAGATGTCTTTAGTGACATGATACGTCCTTATAGAAATACCGTCGTAGTGGCTATTGCAAGTTCGGTTCTAGCACTCATCTTTGGGGGTACAGCCTCCTACGGACTGACACGCTTTAGCTACCGACCTCGCGTTGCGGCTATATTCTTCTTTATAGCTCTTGTTATTTTAGTCATTGTTGGAACTAACCTTGGCGCGCCCGTATCACTCTTACTAATTGTTGCCGCAGTTGTCTTTTTCTTAGCCTTAAGACCCATCTCTAAGCGCTTTCCCAAATCTGCAGGCAATAATGACATTGCATTCTGGCTCATTTCACAAAGAATCTTGCCACCTGTCGCTGTCGTCATACCCATTTATGTCATGTTTCAACGCATAGGCTTACTTGATACCCAAGCAGCCCTCATCATTACTTATATGGCAGTCAACTTACCCATAGTTGTATGGCTCATGCGCGACTACTTCATTAACATTCCTATCGAACTCGAAGAATCCGCTCGAGTGGATGGCGCCTCGCCTTATAGGGTGTTTTGGTCCATTGTTTTACCTCTTGCTACACCTGGTTTAGTAGCAACCTTTTTGTTTGTCCTTGTCTTTGCTTGGAATGAATATCTTATTTCCCTCTTTTTATCAAAAGCAAACGCGCAAACTATGCCGCTTTTGGTTGCTGCCCAAAACGCAACGCGTGGACCACAGTGGTGGTACATGAGTGTCTACATTCTTATCATGATTATTCCTGTGATTATTCTGGCCATTGTTTTAGAAAGATACATCTCTAGAGGGCTACTTGTCGGAGCAGTCAAAGGTTAAAAGAAAAGCGTCAATAAATCGCCTGCTTACAAGTGATTTATTGATATTCTAAATATATGAATATTGTTTGTTTTGGTGAAGCACTTATAGATTTTAAAGACGAAGGCCACTTGCAATTCAAAGGTTACGAAGGTGGCTCTCCCATGAACGTAGCCATTGCCGCTGCACGTTTAGGGCCAAGCGTTGGCTTTGGCACACAGATTTCAACCGACATGTTCGGCATTGCACTTAAGGATTACCTTAAGAAAAACAAGGTTGACATATCACTCGTTGAATCCAGTGATGCACCCACAACACTAGCTTTTGTATCTGAAAAAGATGGGGACGCGCACTTTAGTTTTATTAGCAACGGTGCTGCAGATACACTTTACAACCCCCAACCCCGCCCGCAGCTACCTAAGTCTGTTAAATTTGTGCAATTTGGTTCTAAAAGCTTACTCGATGAACCCACTTCATCCTCCATAACAGACATTATTGCCCTGCACCAAGACAAAGCCGTTATCGTCTTTGACCCAAACTGCCGACCAGCACTTGTAACAAGCAAAAGTGAATACGAAGCCAGCCTAAAACAATGGCTCGAGCTTACTACAATCGCTAAAGTAAGTACCCAAGATTTAGAATGGCTTTACCCTGAAAAAGACTCAGCTTTGGTGGCAAATGACTGGCTCGAGTTTGGGCCTTTTGCGGTTATTGTGACGAATGGTGGTGAGGGTGCTACGCTTTATCGCAAAGGCAAGGCTGCTGTTTTTTCTCAGTCAAAAGCTGTTAAGGTTGTTGATACCGTGGGTGCAGGTGACACATTTACAGGTGGACTTATGACAAACTTGTTAGAACTTAATAAGTCTCTTGATTTGATTAGTGATGACGAGTGGCAGCAGGCTCTAAGCTTTGCTGCACATGCAGCTGCGTTTAACTGTACAAGGGCAGGGGCTAACCCGCCAACAAGGCAAGAATTAGAAGCTTTTATGAAGGAGTAGTATGATGGAGGCAAAGGTTTACCTTAGTAAGTCTCAATTTAGTGATAAAGAAAAAAGGGTTGTTGAGTTTGGTCATTTAACTGCTTCTGTTTTTGTGTTTGATTCGGGTGTTCATGGGCTTCGCATTAAAGGCAAACGCACGGAGCTTGTCCTTTTGCCTTTTCAGGGTCAACAAATCTGGCAAGCTATTGTAGATAATCGTGATATCACCATGAAAAGCATGTTTTCTGAACCACAAATCACCACTGATTATTTGAGCACCTATGGTGCTTTTTTTATTCATTGTGGTGTTACGGCTATGGGTGGACCAGCGGCTAATGACAGTCATCCTTTGCATGGTGAGTTACCTAACGCGGCTTATACAAACGTTTTTTTACAACTGGGTGAAGATAGCAAAGGGCGTTTTATAGCTATGGGCGGCGACTACCAACATACGGTTGCTTTTAGCCATAATTACCTAGCTAAACCCCTTGTAAAGGTCTATGAAGATAGCAATATCTTTAGTACAGAATTGCTCATTGAAAATCTTAAGAATGTGCCTATGGAGCTTATGTATTTAGCGCATGTAAATTTCAGACCTGAAGATAATGCCGAGATTTTTTACAGCGCTAAAGTTAGCCCTGAAACGGTGCGGGTTCGCAAGAGCATACCGTCACACATTACTCCTCCAGAAGGGTTTACTGAATTTATTGCTGATCTTGAAAAGCACCCTGAGAAACATCATGTCCTTAAACCTGACTTGGCTTTTGACCCTGAAGTTGTCTTTTATATTGATTACTTAGCAGATGCTATCGGTTGGGCGCATAGCCTTTTAAGACACACAGATGGAACAGGGAGTTACATGCGCCACAAACCAGCTGAACTCGATAAAGGTGTTCGCTGGATTTGCCGTACGCCCGATCAAGATGCCCTTGGCATTGCTGACCCTGCAACAGCTGAACCTGAAGGTTATACAGCTGAAAAAGCCAAAGGCAATATAAAAACCATTGCTGTGGGTGCTAGCTGGCGTATGGAAGTTGAGATGGGAGTTCTAAATAAAGACGAAACCCTTCAAATGCAAGATCATATTAAAAGCACCACATCACTTACATAAAGAGACTAAGTAAAACTGTACGTAACTGTACAGAAAATTTAGCAAAGGAGAAATCATGGCAAACACTAAAGAAATGAAGCTCAGCAAACCCCATAATCGCCTGATTGGCGACATGCCTAAAATTGGTATTCGACCTACCATAGATGGTCGTTTAGGCGGTGTTAGAGAATCCCTAGAAGTACAAACCATGACTATGGCAAAAGCTGTAGCAGCGCTTTTAACAGCAGAGCTAAAACACGCTAACGGCATGCCTGTCGAATGTGTCATTGCTGACTCAACCATTGGCGGTGTTGCAGAAGCAGCACAATGCGCTGAAAAATTTGAGCGAGAAGGCGTGGGTGTTTCTTTAACCGTGACACCCTGCTGGTGCTATGGCAGCGAAACCATGGACATGCACCCAACCCTGCCTAAAGCCGTTTGGGGCTTTAATGGCACCGAGCGCCCAGGCGCCGTTTATTTAGCCGCAGTTATGGCAGCTCACGCTCAAAAAGGTTTACCTGCATTTAGCATTTATGGGCAAGATGTGCAAGATAGTGGTGACAGTTCCATTCCTAAAGATGTTAAAGAAAAACTCTTAACCTTTGCCAAAGCAGGGCTTGCAGTTGCCCGCATGCGCGGTAAATCCTACTTAAGTGTTGGCGGCATTTCAATGGGCATAATGGGTTCTTATGTTGTGCATGACTTTTTTGAAGATTACTTTGGCATGCGCGTTGAAGCTGTAGACATGAGCGAAATCGAACGCCGTGTTGAAGCAAATATCTTTGATCAAAAAGAATATGAAACAGCCTTAGCTTGGGTAAAAGAAAACTGCCAAGAAGGCAAAGACTATAACCCTGAAGGCTTTGAGCAAACAAGAGAACAAAAAGATGCAGCATGGGCCTACAGTGTCAAAATGGCACTCATCATGCGTGATCTTATGGTTGGTAGCCCTGCCCTAGCCAAAATGGGCTTTGGTGAAGAAGCTTTAGGACGCAACGCTATAGCAGCAGGCTTTCAAGGTCAACGCCAATGGACTGACTTTAGACCCAATGGCGACTTTATGGAAGCCATCTTGAATACATCCTTTGATTGGACAGGCATTAGAGAGCCCTACATCGTTGCCACTGAAAATGACGCACTCAACGGCATGTCTATGCTCTTTGGCAACTTACTCACAGGCACAGCACAAATTTTTGCAGATGTACGCACCTACTGGAGCGCAGACGCAGTCAAACGCGTAACAGGTCACGAGCTTAGCGGCACAGCAGCCAATGGTTTTTTGCACTTAATCAACTCAGGGCCTGCCACGTTAGACGGAACAGGCACGGCAACCCTAAAAGGCGAACCCGCCATGAAACCCTACTGGGAACTAGTAGCTGAAGATGCCGCTGCCTGCCTTGACGCAACCACATGGCATAGTGGTATGACTGAGTACTTTAGGGGTGGTGGCTGGTCAACACGCTATAAAACCAAAGGTGGCATGCCTGTCACCATGTGCCGTCTGAACTTAGTTAAGGGTTTAGGGGCAGCTTTACAAATTGCGGAGGGTTACACTATAGAATTACCTGATGATGTACATGAAACCCTCGATGAGCGCACCAACCCAACATGGCCAACCACATGGTTTGTACCCAACACTACAGGTGAAGGTGCTTTTAAAGATGTCTACACTGTTATGGCAAATTGGGGTTCAAATCATGGCTCTATTAGCTACGGGCATATTGGTAGTGAACTCATAACCCTAGCTTCAATGCTAAGAATACCTGTTTACATGCATAACGTAGATAGCCATAAAATCTTTAGACCCCATGCATGGGCAGCGTTTGGCACAAGCAACCCTGAAGGTGCCGACTTTAGAGCCTGCGAAACCTACGGACCGCTTTATGGAAAAAGTAAGAAGTAGATAGAAAAAGTAATAAGTAAGAAGCGAGTAAATCAATACTCGCTTCTTACTGGTTTAAAGACAAGACTCGAGTAACGCTCGAGTGTTTTCTTTGGTCATTTCTATCGGGTTACCAGCGCAGCTTGGGTCTTTTAGGGCATCTTCAACAATGGCTTCTAAATCTGGCTGGCTTACGCCTAAATCAGTTAGGGTCTTAGGAATGCTTAATGCCTTGTTTAAATCACCTACAAAGTCATAAAAGCCGTCAAAGCCACCGTCAATCCCTAAGTAATTTGCGGCATTCTGTATGAGGTCTTTAATGGCAGGCTTATTAAACTTTAGAACTTCTTGCATGACGACCGCGTTAGTAGTGCCGTGGTGCGTGTTGTAGATTGCGCCTATGGGGTGAGATAAAGCATGTATAGCACCTAAGCCTTTTTGAAAGGCGACTGCGCCCATCATGGCAGCAGACATCATATTAGCTCGAGCTTCTAGATGTGTGGGGTCTTGATAGGCTTTTAAAAGATTATCTTTAACTAGCTTCATACCTTCAAGTGCTATGCCTTGACTCATGGGGTGGTAATGAGGTGAACAGTAGGCTTCTAAACAATGGGCAAACGCATCCATACCTGTACCCGCTGTAATGGCTTTTGGCATACCTACGGTTAGTTCAGGGTCACAAATAACTTGACTAGGTAACAGTTTAGGGTGAAAAATAATTTTCTTCTCATGCGTTTCACTGTTAGTAATAACCGAA
>CAZWJZ010000281.1:0-6262 GCA_964634665.1 uncultured bacterium
GAAGGTGGACGTACTGTTGGTGCTGGTGTTGTTACTGGAATTACTAAGTAAAGATGGCTGCCCCTCGAATTCGTATTAAATTAAGAGGATTTGACCACAAATCTTTAGATAACTCTGCGACCAAAATTGTAGATACCGTTCGTCGCACAGGTGCTAAAGTTGCAGGTCCGGTTCCTCTTCCTACAAAAACAAGGCGCTACTGCGTGTTACGTAGTCCCTTTGTTAATAAGGACAGCCGCGAACATTTTGAAATTCGTACGCATAACCGTTTGATTGATATTAAATCACCTACTAAAAGCACGATTGATAGCCTAATGCATTTAGATTTACCTACGGGCGTTGATATTGAAATTAAGACGGTCGGAGGACGCTAAACGTGAAAGGCATTTTAGGTACTAAAGTGGGCATGACCCAAGTATGGAAAGATGACAAGCTTGTGCCTGTCACCGTCATACTTGCAGGTCCTTGCCCTGTTGTGCAGCGCAAAACGCCAGATAATGATGGCTACAGCGCAGCGCAGCTTGGTTGGTTTGAAAAGCGTCAAAAAGTCGCTAATAAACCTGAATTAGGTCATGTAAAAAAGGCAGGCGTTGCGCCACAGCGTCACTTAGTTGAATTTCGTGACTTTGCGCCAGAAGAAGACAGCGTTTCTGTAACCATCTTTGAAGAAGGCCAAAATGTAGATGTTACCGCAACCAGTAAAGGTCGCGGCTTTACAGGCGTAATTAAGCGTTGGTCTTTTGCTGGCTTACCTGCAACTCATGGTGTTAAGAAAAAGCACCGTAGTGGTGGCTCTATTGGTCAACGTAAGTTCCCTGGACGTGTTTACAAAGGTAAAAAAATGGCAGGACACTACGGTAGCGAAAAAATAACCACCGTCGGACTCGAGCTTGTTGAGGTTCGCAGTGATGATAACTTACTTCTCATTAAGGGTAGCGTTCCTGGCCCTAATGGTGGTTTGGTTGTTATTAAAGATTCTAAAAGGAAGGCAAACTAATGGCGGTTACACTTAATGTCGTTGGTTCGTCACGTGAATTAACGCTTGATTTACCAGAACCAAAAGAAGCAGTTTTGCATGAAGTTGTTACTTGGCAACTTTCTAAGCGTCGTCGTGGTACTGCGCAGGCACAAACTCGAGCTGAGGTTTCTTTAACGGGTGCAAAGGCTTATCCTCAAAAGGGTACAGGTCGTGCTCGTCATGGTAGTAAACGTGCGCCTATTTTTGTGGGCGGTAGTAAGGCGTTTGGTCCTCGTACACGTGATTACAGTTATACGCTTCCTAAGCGTGTGCGTCGCTTGGGTTTGCAAATGGCTTTGGCTGCTCGGGCAAATGATGGCAAGTTAACCTTAGTGGATAGCTTTGGCCAGACCGGTAAAACCAAAGATTTTGTCTCTTGGGCTAAATCTAACGGTATGGATGGTAGTGAGCGTGTGCTTATTGTTACTGATGATGAGTTAACTCGCCGTGCTGCTCGTAATTTACCTTGGGCAGGCGTGCTTGCAACTAAGGGTCTGAATGTTTATGACATTTTGCGTTATGATCGTTTGGTTGCTGACGCTTCTATTTTTGAGGAGGCAGCAGAATGACCGCTCATGATGTTATTTTGAGACCAGTATTGAGTGAGAAAGCCTTAAGTACAGTTGAGCAAAGCAAATATGCTTTTTATGTTCATCCTAAGGCGAATCGTACTCAGATTAAAGATGCTATTGAAATTGTCTTCGATGTTAATGTTGTCAAGATTAATGTTTCAAATGTTCGCGGAAAAGTTAAGTCTTTGGGTCGTTACTCTGGGCGCCGTCCTGAACGCAAAAAGGCTTTGGTTACACTTAAAGAAGGCCAACGTATTCAAGAGCTTGAAGGGCTCACCTAAAAAGGGGTTTTATGCCAGTTAAGAATTATAGACCGTATACCCCTTCACGTCGTTACATGACGACAAGTGACTTTGCTGAGGTTACCAAAATAACGCCAGAGAAGTCCTTGTTAGCTCCTATAAAGAAATCTGGTGGTCGTAACAATCGTGGACGTATTACTACTCGTTTTCGTGGTGGTGGTCACAAGCGTCGTTACCGTATTATTGATTTTAGAAGACGTGACAAAGAGGGTGTTATTGCCAAAGTAGCAGGTGTTGAATATGACCCTAACCGAAGTGCAAACATCGCTTTGTTGCATTACTTAGATGGTGAAAAGCGTTATATAGTTGCGCCTGATAAGCTTGTGGTGGGTAGTCGTATTGTTAGTGGGCCTGATGCAGAACCTGTCGTGGGCAACGCTATGCCACTTAGATTTATTCCCATTGGTGCCATTGTTCACGCTATTGAGTTGGTACCTGGTAGAGGCGCGCAGCTAGCTAGAAGCGCGGGTACAAGCGTTCAGATTCAAGGTCGCGATGGCAACTATGTTTCTGTTAGATTGCCGAGTGGTGAAATTCGCCGGATTCACGGTGAGTGTTATGCAACTTTAGGTAGTGTTGGCAATGCTGAACATAAGAATATTACGGGTGGTAAAGCAGGTCGAACACGCTGGGCTGGTAAAAAGCCTCATGTTCGTGGACGTGCCATGAACCCAGTTGACCATCCACATGGTGGTGGTGAAGGTCGCTCAACAGGTGGTCGTGATCCTGTAAGTCCTTGGGGCCAAAAATCTAAAGGTCTAAAGACACGTAATAAGCGTAAAACGAGTTCTGCATTTATAATCCGTCGGAAGAAAGGGAAGTAGTCATGGCTAGAAGCATGAAAAAAGGCCCCTTTGTCGATGATCACCTTTTAGATAAGATTGATGAAGCGATTGATTCTAATAACCGTAGGGTTATTAAAACATGGAGCCGTCGCAGCACAATTGTGCCAGAAATGGTGGGTCTTACGATTGGTGTTTACAACGGCAAACAGCATGTACCTGTTTTTGTTCAAGAGAACATGGTCGGACATAAATTAGGTGAATTCTCTCCCACGCGTAACTACCGTGGTCATAGTGGAAACAATAAGAGATAATGGAAGCTAACGCTAAACTTACAATGTTACGTTCAACCCCTCAAAAGACACGCTTAGTTGCTGATCTTATTAGAGGCAAGAATGTTAAAGAAGCTGAAGATATTTTGCAGTTCACACCACGTCGATCTGCTAAGCCTATTCTTAAATTATTGCAAAGCGCTAAAGCCAATGCGATCAATAACCATGACATGTTTGAAGACAGTTTATTTGTCTCTAAAATTATGGTAAACGAAGGTCCAGTTTTAAAGCGTTTCTTGCCTCGTGCTAGAGGGCGTGCCGATCTTCTGCGTAAGCGCACTAGCCACGTATTGATTACTCTGGAGGAACGCGATGGGTAATAAAATTAACCCGAGGGGTCTAAGGTTAGGTATTAACCAAAGCTCCTCTGCACGCTGGTACGCAACGTTTGATAAGTACCCTAAGTTACTTGCTGAAGACGAAATTATTCGTGAAGTTGTTACCAAAGAAGTAGGGCATTCAGGTGTATCTCAAATTGATATTGAACGCGCTGCACATAACATCAATATTACGATTCACACTGCTAAACCAGGCGTTGTAATTGGTCGTGGTGGCGAATCAATCAAAGATTTGCGTACAAAACTTGATGGTTTTGTTGAAGGTACTATTGCGGTTAATGTTCAAGAAGTTACCAATAGCAATACCAATGCAACCCTAATCGCCCAAAGAATAGCTGAGCAACTCGAGCGTCGTTTTGCGTTTCGTCGTGCCATGAAGCAAGCGGTTCAACGTACGATGGAATCTGGTGCTCAGGGTGTCAAGATTCAGTGTTCAGGTCGCTTAGGTGGTAGTGAGCAAGCTCGTGCAGAGCATTATCGTGAGGGTCGTGTACCTCTTCAGACTTTACGTGCTGATATCGATTATGGTACAGCTCGAGCTAATACAACTTATGGTGTTGTAGGTGTTAAGGCTTGGGTTTTTAAGGGTGAAATTGTTGGTGATAAGCAGCGTAAAGCAGCTGTTTTACCTCGTGCCAAGCGTGAAGAAGATAAAGATAAACGTAAGCGTCGTCGTCCACAGGCGCGTCGTCGTAATGAACGTCCTAATGAACGTCCTAATGAACGTCCTAATGACCGTAGTAATGACCGTGGCCCTAGTACTGGTCGCCCTCCTAGGGAGAACAAGTAATGTTATTACCAAAGCGTGTTAAACACCGCAAGCAATTCCGTGGTCGTATGCAGGGTGCAACCAAAGGTGGTGACTATATGGCCTTTGGTGACTATGGTCTAGTTGCTATGGAACCTGCTTGGATTAAGTCAAATCATATTGAAGCTTGCCGTATCACTATGAGTCGTTATTTTAGACGTGGTGGTAAAATCTATATTCGTATTTTCCCAGATAAACCGGTAACCAAGAAACCTCAAGAGGTTCGCATGGGTAAAGGTAAAGGTGCTGTTGAATACTGGGTTGCTGTTGTAAAACCAGGTCGGATTCTTTTTGAAGTTGCCAATGTAACCGAAGAACAGGCTAAAGAAGCATTTAGACTTGCTGGTCATAAGTTACCTATCAAAGTCAAAATGGTTAAACGTGAGGTTTATGATGAAATCCAATGAGGTTCGCAACTTAACGCTTAGTGAAATTCAAGACGAAGTTGATGCTAGACGTAAGAAATTGCAAGAATTAAGATTTACAGCGGCAATTGGGCAAAATAGTGATGTCCGTGAAATTCGTGTAAAAAGACGTGAAATTGCTAGATTGCTAACTATTGCACGCGAAAAGGAAAATGCCTAATGAAAAAGGTTTTACAAGGTCGTGTTGTTAGTAATAAAGCTGACAAAACGGTTACTGTTTTGGTTGAGCGTCGTTTTAAGCATCCGCTTTACGGCAAGATTGTCACAACGACCAAAAAATATTTAGCCCACGACGAAGAAAATGTTTATAACGAGGGTGACACTGTAGAAATTATTTCTAGTCGGCCTTTGAGCAAGCGTAAGCGCTTTTCAGTCGCTAGACTGCTTGAGAAAGCTAGGGGCTAATTGTGATTCGTCAAGAAAGTATTTTGGATGTTGCTGATAACTCAGGCGCAAGACGAGTACAGTGCATTCGTGTTTTGGGTACTGGTCAACAGTGGGTTGGTGGCGTTGGTGATGTTATTGTTGCTGCGGTTAAAGATGCTATTCCCCATGCGAATGTTAAAAAAGGTGATGTTGTAAGAGCTGTGATTGTTAGAACGAAAAAAGAAATCAACCGGCAAGACGGTTCCTCTATTCGTTTTGATTCTAATGCGGCGGTGCTTTTAAACGCCAACAACGAACCAAGAGGCACACGTGTGTTCGGTCCTGTTGCTAGAGAACTACGTGATAAGAAATTTATGCGTATCGTTTCCTTGGCACCGGAGGTATTGTAATGTCTAAAGCAAAAATGCGCTTAAGACAAGGTGATCAGGTGAGAGTCATATCAGGTGCTCACAAAGGCTCTGAAGGCAAAATCATGGCTGTCCTTCCTGAAGTAAACAGAGTGATTGTTGAAAACGTGAACGTGATTAAAAAGTCTCAGCGACCCACTCAAGAAAACCCAAGAGGTGGCTATATTGAGCGTGAAGCTCCGATCAATGCAAGCAACGTGCAGATTTTGGATCCTCAAACAGGTGAGCCAACAAGGGTTGCTTATAAATTTGATGGAGCGACTAAGATTAGGGTTAGTGCAAAAACACAAGCCCAGCTTGATAGCTAAGAAAAAGGATAATAATGGCACTAAAAGTACAGCTCAAAGATATTTATAAAGAAAAGGCGATTCCAGCTCTTAAAGAACGCCATAACTATGACAACCTTATGGCTATTCCAGTTCTTGAAAAAGTTGTCATTAACATGGGTTTAGGTGAATCCAAAGATGATTCTAAAGTCATTGAAAGAGCAACCAAAGATCTTGCCTCAATAGCACTACAACGACCCGTTGTAACCAAAGCAAAGAAGTCAGTTTCTAACTTCAAATTGCGTGCTGGCATGCCAATTGGCATTATGGTGACGCTACGCGGCGATCGCATGTGGATTTTCCTAGAAAAACTCATCAATATTGGTTTACCTAGAGTAAGAGATTTTAGAGGCGTTAACCCTAATAGTTTTGATGGCCGTGGAAATTACAGCATGGGTATACGTGAACAAGTTATATTCCCAGAATTAAGCTACGATGCTGACGCACGTGGTATGGATATAACAATAGTTACCAGTGCAAAAAACGACGAAGAGGCTCGCTCACTACTCGAGTTTTTGGGCATGCCGTTCAGGAAATAAAAAGGAGTATTTGTGGCTAATAAAGG
>CAZWJZ010000282.1:0-6234 GCA_964634665.1 uncultured bacterium
TGAAACACCTGTCTTTGGAGTGGGTTGCACTGCTAGCATTGCGACAGATCGACCGAAGCGTGGTGATCACAGGGTTGCCATTGCCATTCATGATGCCTTGGGTAGTAGTAGTTTTGAGCTTGTCTTAAAAAAAGGTGCACGTGATCGCGCTGGCGAAGAAGAACTTGTGAGTTGGCTTATTATTTACGCAGTAGCTGAAGCCTGCGCTGTTTTTGACTTACCTGACTTAGCACTTGTCGAAGATGAGCTTATAAAACGTGACTTTGAAGCTGCACCCGAATTAGAAAAACTAAAAACAGGTGAGCTAGATTTTGTGGTACTCGAGCCTCAGGGTAAGTTGGTGACGCAGGTTCCTAGCCGTATTGCAATTTTGTCGGGTTCGTTTAATCCTGTTCATGAGGGTCATACTACGCTTGCTGAGGTGGCTGCTTCGCAACTTTCTGAAGATGCGTATTTTGAGTTGTCACTTACCAATGTTGATAAAGCCGCGATTGATTTGTCTGTTGCGCGTAAACGTGCCGTGCAATTTTTGGGTTTAGATCATCTTATTCTGAGTAGGGCACCTTTGTTTAGTGATAAAGCACGTTTGTTTAATAATAGTATTTTTGTGGTGGGTGCTGATACAGCGCTGCGTTTGGTTAATCTTAAGTATTATCATGATGATGAAGCTGAGTTTAAGGCTGCTTTTGAAGAAATCCAAAAGCATAACGCTTCTTTTTTGGTGGCAGGTCGCACGCGCGATGGCAGTTTTCTTACCCTAGAAGATATTCAAGTACCTGAGGCTTTTAAAGATTTGTTTGCCGAAGTGCCTGCTTCTGCCTTTCGTATGGATATTTCTTCTACTCAACTTCGTGATAAATGCGAGAATTAAGTTACTGCGTATTAGATAACGACTGGCCAGAAACAGCATGCTTTAACTGCCAAGCTTCAAACAAGTTTTTCATAACATTAGCGGTTAAGCCCCAAATACTATAGTGCTTATAATCATAAAAATGCAGCAAGCGTTTGTAGTGCTTTAAACTTCTCTCTTCAGCGCGCGGCTTAAGCAATAGTAAGTCATCAAGTGGCACGGTAAAAACCTCTTCCACCTCAGCGTCATTAAGCTGCAAACGTTGTGGCCATGGCAGCACTGCAACAACAGGCGTAACCACATACTTAGCAGGTGACGGATGGTCATCTAAAAACCCAATCACCGTATCTGCTGAAACAGTCACACCAATCTCCTCTTGGGTTTCACGACAAGCTGCCTCAATAAGACTCTCCCCCTCATCTAAACGCCCCCCCGGAAAAGCAATCTGCCCCGCATGTGACCTAAGCCCAGATGAGCGCACGGTAAATAAAAGCTCGAGTCCTCCTGGGGTTTCTAAAATAGGTACCAGCACAGCTGCTCTTCGAAAGCCTTCAATGCCCATTTCTTCACGTTCACGCTTTGCTAAGTGTGTCTTTAACTCAGTCAGCATTATTCACGCTCGAGTAGGGCGTCTCTTAAGGCAAGTTCTGCATTTATGCCGTTTTCTCTGGCAAAGCCAACTATGCCTATGAGTAAATTCGCTATTGATTTAGCTGTTGGCTCTAAAGCTTGGCTTTTTTGCACTAGGTCTTCGTGAGTGCTTGTTTGCCAGTCTTTGTGTTTATAAAGTTCAGATGTGCGCATTAGGGCGCTTAGGCTGTTTGGTACGGGGCTGGCTTCTTTTTTTTCGCTTGCTTTTATGGCTTGCCAGTTTGCTACCACCTCATCGGCATCTTTAACTTCGGTATCTGCAAATACGTGTGGGTGGCGTCTTATGAGTTTGTCAACAATACTTTTTTCAATCAGATCATAATTAAAGCTGTTTTCTTGCTCAGCAATAACGGCGTGAAAAGCAACTTGTAAAAGAACATCACCTAGTTCTTCAGCTATGGCATTATTGTCACCAGTACTAATAGCATCTACAGCTTCAGCTGCTTCTTCTAATAAGTAAGGTCGTAAAGACAGGTGGGTTTGCTTTATATCCCAAGGGCAGCCGTCTGGTGCCCGCAAACGACGCATGGTTTTAAGGAGTTCTTGCATACAATAAGTTTAGCCTGTAATAGCTCTGCGCAGTGTCAAAGTAAAACGCTTGTAAGAATTCTGTCAGCAGCTATCTGTAGACTAACTATAAATCGTTAGTAACCCTAACTTTATCGAAACCTAAACATCTTCTACTTCACTTTCAAGGAGGCTTTCGATGCAAACCCAACAGGCAACCCTCATCATGGAATCACGTGGTCTAGCACCACAAGTTCGCAGTTTTCACTTTACTGACCTATGGTCAAGGCTCTATAAAACCGAAGATTATTTTTTAGATATTACCTGCAAACCAGATGGTGATGTTTCTCAATTAACAGGTCAAGTTATGCTTAGTAGCGGTCTTGAACCTCAAGAAGAAGCTTTTATTGTGCTTTATAAGCAAGATAAAGAAATTGCACAATCAGGCTTAGATGCCTTTGGTCAATTCCGACTAAATATTGAAGAGCATGGTTTGTTTGATTTGCAAGTACGTTTTCCTAGAGCGCAAATTACCGTTCCTCAACTAAGTATTCAGTAAACCCTATATATTAGGATATTATAAAGTAAGCATCTAGACAAAGAGTCTATTCATAATGCTCGAAAGCGCGTCTTTAGCTTAAGCTAGAGTAATAAAAGGAGTTATTTGCACAAAAAGACTAGCTTTTTGTGCAATTTTTTTGTTTCATAGCAGTTCCACAAGTACTATCAGAAAGTGACATGGCTTTGATTTTATGATCCCAGATTGCTAGCATTACCAAACAACACCGCCAGCTTTAGGTGGCCAAAGTTTTAATAGCTGCCTTAAAGTTATAATTTGACCAAAATGATGCCCATTATGAAGCGCAACCTGATAAAGCAAATTCATACCTACCGTGCGAGCATCATGGCCAGCAGCAACTTCTTTGCCTTCACTAAAAGGTCGCGCCAACAACTCAGCATCATGACATAAAGCCTTAATGGTTTCTAAGCGCATTAAAAAAGAAGCTCTTAAAGTAGGCCACTCAGACGCCTCAATCTTAGAAAAAGACACGTCATTGGTTTCAGGATAGGCTTGCAAATCACCTATAGCACCAGCATAAAACCAATCCTGCCAATACGCCAAATGCGCCACAATTCCTGCAATGCTATGCGAGTAAGCCTCATAGACTCGAGTTGCATCTTGAGCGCTGAGGTCTTCGAAGAGTTCTTTGGCATTTACAAAGGCCCGTCCTCCTTCAAGAAGAAAAATAAGAAACTCAGGATTTAAAGTTAATGCTTCTTTTGTCATTTTGCTTACCTTTTTTTCTAGCTTGAATCACTTTATTTTGAAAACAAAGCTTGCTTTGCTAAGCAAATGATTTAGTTTAACGCTTATTAAGCAAAGCTAAGACATATCAATAGCTTAAAACTTCTTTGAGAAAAGTGCGTTATTGATGAATTTCTTTCTTTTCATAAGCTTTAGGTCAAATGTCCCAATGAATATTACGTCGAATAGGCTTATAATTAGTGTTTGTAAAGTTTTTCTGTTAAGAATCACTGCTTATAGCTAAAAATCACAAATATAAAATTTGCTACGTACAGAACCTACGTACAGAACCAATGTCAATAGGCAAAGCTGTTTATCTACATTTTTTATTTTTGACCCCATTTGTTTTGACTGCTATGGATCTAAATCAGCGATTCTATTTAAGTCACTTTATACCTTTTAGACATCCGAGGAGCTTGTCATGTCAAAGATGCTGGATGCCGCATCTAAAACGCTACATGTGCAACTAAACAGTGCGCTAGATCAAAAGCATTTCGAAAGCTTATTAAAACGTATTTTAGAAGCCCAAGAAAAACAAGGCTTCACAACTGTAATCATTGATTTTAAGCAGCAGCCCTTTAGCTTAAGCATTACTGATATACCTAACTTTGTAGATCAGTTAAGCCCAAAGCAAAAATTGCAGCATTTACACTTCACTATAATCTACTCAACACCCAATAACGCCCTAAGTTTCTTAGAAACCTACCTACTGAACCGTGGCTTTAACCTACGTGTGGTTAGAAATAGAGAAGAAGCTCGAGTTCTTGTAGCAGATTGATTTCAGGAATAATGCTCTGACACAATGTTGACTGTAAACCAGAAAAGCTAGCCCTCCAATACAATAAAAAACAGCTCTACCTTTACGTGTAGAGCTGTTCATATGTTTAACTATTTAACTTCGTTTTAAAGCTTTAAGTCTTTTGGTTGCTTCTGTTACGGAAATATCGCCTTTTTCAAGCAATGCCAAAATATCTGCCCTACTGGCTTTATCTTCTTGAATTTCTTCATACTCATACCCTAAAGCTTTAAGCATGTTCTCCATACGCAAACGAACCGTTGGGTAACTCACACCCAAAATGCGCTCAGCTTCTTTTAAATTACCTCTCACCTTAATAAACAACCTAAGATGCTCTAAATGCTCACCTGATAAAAGCGCAAATTCATTTGGTTCAAAGCGACCCTCAATCACAACACCACTCGTGGCACACTCGAGCCTTGTGACGTCTAGTGGGTCTCCGGTGACGGGGCATTGGGTTGGCATGGGGTATTTTTTTAGTTCACTCATTACATAACCTCTATGATGATGGTGGCTTGTTTCGGGTCATCCTCATTTAAACGAATAACCTGAGTTTCGGGGGATACTTGATTGATGTTTCTGAGTAACTCATTGACATCAATCCCTTGTTTTTCTATTAAGATTTTGGCGGGTGCGGGTATAAATTTAGAGGCAAACTTGGCTAAGCCTATAGGTATAACCACATCAACATCAGCATCTTTTTTACCATCACTGCTTTCATTTTTAACTCTAATACGAATGTTCTTAGCTATGCCTCTTGGGGTTTGCGGGGGCGGGGGTGGCGGGGGCGCTTCGGGTTTACTTTCCTTGAGAGCTTCAAGTAGTTTGGTAGCTTCATCCACCGTGAGTTGACCTGAAGAGAGCATTTCTAAGATTTTGCGTTCATCTGTCATTCCATTACCTTAACGTCTAGATCGCCAGCACTTACTTCAATGACCAGTAAAGCGTCACCCTCAGCGACTTTAGCAGTAAACGCGCCACCCATCATGCGGTCTTCTATTTCTATGGTTTCTTCTATATGCGCAGGGGCACGCAATCTAAAATCACCCATACTGACAGAACCCTGAATTTCAACACTCGAGCCTGGCAAAATATCAACGTCAACATCGCCAGCTGAGAGTTTAATTAGGTTTTTACCATCCTTTACTTTTAAGCTTACGTCAATATCACCTGCAGCCATGTTTGCTCTTATGCCACCTATGTTGCTGGCATCTAGATCACCTGCCAAAAGTTCAGCATCTAGATAAGCTGCACCGTCAACATCTACATCACCTGCTTTGCTGCTAACTTCTACGGCAAAGCCTTTGGGTATGCGCACACTCAAGTCACCTGTTTTACTAAAGAAGCCTGAAACCATGTCACCTACATTTTTAGCTATATCTTCAAGGCTATCCGTTTGCGTTTTGCGTTTTTTAGTGTTGCCTTGTTTGAGTCTATAAACATTACCTTCTTTTACAAAGCTACCTCGGTTGTTATCTGCGACAGGCTCCGTTAGGCTTTGATCTACCCTTATGTCTATATCACCAAAAAGCATGTTTATAGATACCCAGTTGAGTTCTTCATCTAGCGGTTCTTTTGGCTCTTTTTGCTTTACGATGCTCGTTTCGACTTCTTCGGCTTCTTCCACTTCTCTTTTGCTTTGCTCAACCATCTCTTGAATATCTGCTTCGGCAGCATCTAGGGTAGCTTCAGCATCATTCATATCGCCAAGTGCTTCTAGTAATTGCTCGGCTTCGGCAGCTGTGAGTTTGCCATCTGCAAGCATTTGTTTTATGCGATCCTGATCAGAAAGTAGTTCAGGCATTTAAATCATCCTTTCGAGTTGTTGCATGCTAACTTCAGATGTTTCAGTTTTAAGTTTCTTCACAAAGTAATGCAAAACGTTAGCAAGATGCACTCGAGCACTTTTATGCTCACTAAGTTTCCAGACAATAGCTTCTTTATGGTAACTACTGATTTTTTCTTGAGCTAAATAATGTTGCGTGTTTAGGTTTTGCATAACTTTGCTTCTCCTTATAAGGTATACGATAAAGCAAAGTTTATATTTTGTCAAGTTTAATTTTATATACTGATAAATTTAACTTTATATTTTGATGATAAGTAGTGTTTAAACTTTATAATCAA
>CAZWJZ010000283.1:0-304 GCA_964634665.1 uncultured bacterium
GCATCCGAACCCTGTCTTTTTTTATGAAAAAGGTGCAGGGCCTATGCTTGATATTGGGCCTTATTTGGTGACGAGCCTTATTCATTTGATTGGTGGCATTAAGACTGTTACGGGTTTGGCGCAAACCAGTTTTGCTGAGCGTACGGTAACGGCTAAAGAAAATTACGGTAAGAAAATTGCTGTTGAGGTGCCTACTCATGTGACGGGTTTGCTAACCTTTGGTGACACGGTGAGTGCGAGTATTACGGCTAGTTTTGATGTACAAGCAACTAATTATCAGTACATGGAAGTTTATGGCAGTAAG
>CAZWJZ010000283.1:314-6142 GCA_964634665.1 uncultured bacterium
CTGAGTGTTCCTGATCCTAATAATTTTGCGGGTCCTGTAAGAATTAAGCATCGGGGTGACGATGCTTGGCAAACGCTAGATATTGACTTTGATTACACAGATAATCAGCGTGGTTTAGGTGTTGCAGATATGGCACATGCTATTCGTTCAGGTCGCAAGGCAAGAGCGAGTGGTGAGCAGGCACTTCACGCGCTTGAGGTTATGGAAAAAATACTACTTGCTTCAGAAGCAAAAGCGTATCTTGATTTAGAAACCTATGTTGATCGCCCTGCTGCCTTTCCGTTGGGTATGAAAAAAGGAGAACTTGATGACTAATGTTGCTGTTCAGCTTTACAGTTTAAGAAATTATGGCACCGCAGAAGAAATCTTAAAAGCCGTTTCAGAGGCAGGTTATCGTTTTGTAGAAACTGTTGGAACCCATGGTCTTAGTAAAGAAGAAATGAAAGCCCTACTTGATAAATACCAGTTAGAAGTATGCTCGAGTCATGTTGCGCTTAGTGAGTTAACTGATAATTTGGCGCATCAGATTGAGTTTAATAAGCATATTGCTAATGACACGCTTGTTATTCCTTATATTGTGGCAGAAGATCGCCCTGTAAGCGCTGAGGGTTGGCGTGCTTTAGGTGCAAGCTTTGCTGAAATTGCTAAAAAAGCCAAAGCGCAAGGCATGAACCTCTTGTATCACAATCATGATTTTGAAATGAAAACCTTTGAATGCAAAACCGCTTTAGAGCATCTTTACGAAGGGGCTGGTTTAGTAAATTTACAACTCGAGCTTGATTTGGCGTGGGTGGTTAAGGGTGCTAAAGATCCTTTAGTGTTTTTAAGTCAGTATTCAGCTTATTGCCCTAGGGTTCATGTTAAGGATCTTGCGCCGGCGGGTGAAAATCTTGATCAGGATGGCTGGGCTGATGTGGGTTTTGGCACGATTGATTGGACTCAGATTTTACCTGCAGCTAAGCAGGCAGGGGCAGCTTACTTTATTGTTGAGCATGATAATCCGAAAGACCCAGTTCAAACCATTACGCGGAGTTTTGAGTACTTAAAAACCCAGCTTTAGCAAAGCATAGTAGTTAGTTTTTTGTGGGATGTGCGCGCTGCACGTCCCATTTTTTTTTAGCACGATAAACTTACCTATCAACTTTCTAGTAAGGGAGTTCAAGGGACTTTATCATGCTTTCAATGCGCATCATCCTAAGACTTTTAATTTACGCTTTGCTTCTTCTAACGTTCTTTTTGGGTGTGCCTCATGTGCATTATGCGTCTGCCTTGATGATTGCTGTGCTTATTAGGCATAAAGATGAACCTAAAGGTATTTTTGGCTCCATTAATAGCTCGCCAATTCGTTTGCCTAATGTTAAAAAAGTTTTTTAAGTAGGGTAGCCAGTAATGCCTTTAATGGCTTCATAAAGAGGCTTAAGCTTTTTGTATAAAGGTTTGTAAACTTGCTCGTAAAGCTCTTTATAAAGCCTATGGTTTTGGCTATTTGGCTCAAAGACATCTCCTATACTCGTCATGTTTTTAATAGCAGCTTCAAAAGAATCATAAAAGCCTAAACCAATAGCGCAATCAATAGCTGCACCTAAGCCAGACGCTTCATATAAGCTTGGTCTTGAAGTACTTAAGCCAAACACATCTGCCGTGAGTTGCATAGCGCCATTGCTTTGTGAACCACCGCCAGCGACACGTAGTTCGGTGATTGCTACTTTACTTTGTTTTTGCATGCGCTCCGCCCCTTCGAGTAGTGCGTAAGCAATACCCTCTAACATGGCTCTGTAAATATGCGCTCGAGTGTGCACATCGCCAAAGCCAATCATGGCGCCTTTGGCTTCAGGACCAGGGTTTTTAAGCCCGGGTGACCAGTAAGGTTGAACGATTAGACCCATTGAGCCAGCAGGCACAGTTGTAATGAGTTCATCAAAAAGAGCTTCTGTGCTTACCAGTAGGTCTTTTGCACGTTCTTGCTCAAGATGCCCAAATTCTTGTTTAAACCAATTCACCATCCAATAACCTCGAAAGACTTGGGTTTCTAAACTGTAGTGATTAGGTATTGCTGAAGGATAAGGTGGCAAAAAAGGAATAGCTTCAAGATAGCGTTTCTGAGTTATGTTTAAGGTGGCTGTTGTTCCGTAACTAATGCAAGCAATGTTTGCCGCTAAAGCACCTGCGCCAATGACTTCACAGGCTTTATCTGAAGCTGCTGCAATCACCTTAAGCCCCGCTGCTAAACCCATTTCTTTTGCAGCTTCAGAGCATAATTCACCTAATTGCTCAGCAGGGTTTAGCAGCTTGGGTAAATGACGCAACTCAATATGCTTTAAAACCTGCCATTTCCAATCCCAAGCTTTGGCCCAACTTAAGGCTTTATAATCAAAGGGGATATAGGCAACTTGAGAACCCACCGAATCAACAAATTCAGCACATAACTTGTAACTAATGTAACCAGAAAGTAACAAAAACTTATGCGTGTTTTGCCAAACATTAGCTTCATGTTTAGCAAGCCAATTGATTTCAGCTTCAGCCTGAAAATAAGCAATGGTCTTACGCATGTTAATAGCCCGAAACGCTAAACCCCAAAGACCCCCAACAGGCGTTAAACCCGTTGTTCGACGCTGATCTAGCCACGTAATGGCAGGTCGTAAAGGCTTACCTTGCTTATCAACATTAACAACCGTACCGCGCTGTGTTGTTACGCTAAGCCCAGCAATAGCCTCAGGCTTAACAAGCCCACGCTGCCACAGCATTTGACAAGCCTTGCAGACACTCTGCCAGTAAAGCTCAGCATCCTGCTCAGCCCAACCTGCCTGTCTTGAAACATAAGGCTCAATAAAAACTTGAGCCTTATCAAGCAAAGTACCAGATGCGTTAAAGACAAGCGCCCGCACACTCTGCGTACCCACATCAATAGCTAATAACAAATCTGCCGACAAGATAAACCAAGTTTACCCTGATAAAGACAACGACTGCGAAGACTCAAAAAGCAAAAAGGGTAGCGGCAAATGATTTGCCGCTACCCCCACTAAGCTCAATGGACTACAAAAAAGCTCGAGCTTTGAGTTCTTGTAAAACGTCAGAAGCATTTTTAGTTATGCCATGTTTCTTGAAGGTTTTACAGAGTGAGTTTATATCTCGTTCTAGCAGCATAAATGCGTTTGGGTTTTCTTTTATGTCTAGGGTTTGTGGAAAATCAATCACAATGACTTTGTCTTGCCACCAGAGTAAATTATAAGTTGAGTAATCGCCATGTACTTTACCCAAAATAGCTAAGCGAATTAAGATGTCTAGGCTTTGCTGCCAAGCTGATTCGGCTTGCTCATTCGATAAGCGGCATTCAGATAAACGAGGGGCTGCTTGGCTTTCATCGCCAATAAATTCCATAAGTACAACCCGACCAGCATCAACCATGTCTCCTTGGTCAGGACCAACAAGGGGTTTGGGTACAGGTAAACCTGCCTGCCATAATTCCCAGAGTTGCAGGTATTCATGAAAAACCCAGAGGGCTTGCTGGGCATTTATACCATTTAAAGAACGCTGATCAATGGCCTTTTGAATGCGATCATCACCAATAAAGCGACCTGCCCTGTAAACCCCATCATTTTTAAAAGACCGCACCAACATGTCACTATAAATCTTGCAAGCCATAAGGCCACTTGGTCCAATTGCTAAGTAAACAGTGGCTTCTTTACCACTTTTTAAGTCACCTAAAATATCTGTTATAATGCCTCTTTCAAAGAGTCTTTGTAAGGCAGGTTCAGCAAAAACATCTCCTGTATCTTTACTGTCATAAAGCTCTTTCACAGAGCGTTTAGCACTTAATTTTTTACTATCTGTTTGCTTATAAAAGCGCTCTTCGGTTTCGTAATACTCGTCTTTGTGGTACTTCAAGCTGTCCTCCATGAAAAAAGGTAATCCAGTTATGACTTATTAAAAAAACAAAAACATGCATAGCTAACCTCCCAAAGGTCAAGTTAATAAGCCAAAATTTGGCTCATAGGAAATAAGAACGACAAAGCATCGTTCAAAACGAATTAAAATGGGTTTAACTACCAAGCATTACTGCATTTATACAGTAGCGACAAAGATAGGCTGACTTAAGAATAGGTTCATAAGTATCACCTCCTGTAAGGTAGCTTAAGTATGTAACTTGACTAAAGTTACTGTCAAGCCAGCATATTTTTTTCAATGACTTAAGGTGTTCTGATAGTGTTAACTTTAGAATACTCTGATAATTTCTGTTTCAAGGCTTTCTGATGGCATCAGGTTGAAGGTCACTGGATTTACTTGTTTGCCAAGTATTTGTGGAAAGGCTAAAGGGATTAAAGTGCCAAAGACAATAGTGAAAGCCCCTCTGTCAAACTAGGCGGAGGGGCTAAATAAAGAAAATACGTTTAGCTAAGCATTTTGCTTATTTCCTCACGAGAAGCGCCGATGCTTTCACCTGCGCTTATTATGCCTTCCCAAGCAGCTTCAGCCAAAGGAATGCCTTGGCTTTTGCGTTCTTGCTGCGTTGCTTTTTCAGGCTCACCCGCAATTTTGACAGGACCTGTTTGTGCTTGCGCTGGTGTTGACTTAACATAAGCCACAATGCTGTCAATCTCATGCTTAAACCATGTCATATCAACAAGATGCTGCGGGTCTAAAAGTAAGGTTGTCATGTTATTAACAATGCCACCCAAGCGAGGTTTCTCAGGCTGAATAGTGCCACCCCCACTCAAGCCACCCGCTAAGAGTTCACACATAAGCGCAAGACCTGTACCCTTATAATCACCAAACGGTAACAAAGCACCCATAGGTTCTTTAAACAAGACACTGCCATCGTTAGTAGGTTCACCGTTAGCATCAATCATAGAACCATCAGGCGTTGGTACACCCTTATTCATAGCAACTCGAGCTTTTCCTAAGGCGATTTTGCTGGTTGCCATGTCTAGCAAGATGGGGTCTGTTTTTTGAGTGCCGGGCATGGCTATGCATATGGGGTTCGTTACGAAGCGAGCTTTGGTTCCGCCGTAAGGTGCAACGGTGGGTTCATGGTCTGTTACGTTGACAAAATGAATGGATATGAGTTCTTCAGCTATGCTTTGCTCACCGTAAGTACCTATGCGCCCAATATGATGGGCGTCTTTTAGGGTCATGAGTACAAGGCCTGTTTCTTTGCAGCGGGCAATGGCTTGCTCCATCGCTTCTTTGCCTTGTACTTGCCCATAGCCTCTGTCGCCATCAAACATCATGATGCTGCCACTGTCTTTTATGAGTTTGACATGCTGATTTGCTTTTAAGCGCTTGGCTTTGAGGCTTGCCATGTAGTTTGGTATAAGCCCAACCCCGTGAGAGTCATGACCTGCTAAGTTAGCCCTTACCAAATGGTCTGTTACAATTTGCGCTTCGCTAGAGTTACTACCTGAACTCTCTAAGATGTAACTAATGACGGTTCTTAAGCTTGATTCTGGAATTGAAATCATGACTTGCTCCTTGTTTGCTTTAGTTTACCTGTTTTATGCTGTTTTGTACTACGGTAGTTTGGTTAAGTTACTCCATAGCAGGTTTGCAAACTACTGAATTGGTTTATCTGTAGGCTTCGCTCGGTACTTCGTGACACTCGCTTAAAAGCCTTTAGCCAAGAACAGTCCTGAACCACAGGAGCAAAGCGGCTATGAAGGACAATACTGAGCAATCAAAGAACCTGCCTCTGGTTCACGACTGTTTGAGCGAAGCGGTTATGAATGGAACAGCACGGCGTTCAAAGAATAGGGTAACTTCTCTAGAAGCGAGTCCTAACGTAACTTCTCTAGAAGCGAGTCCTAACGTAACTTCTCTAGAAGCGAGTCCTA
>CAZWJZ010000284.1:0-6064 GCA_964634665.1 uncultured bacterium
GTTTCATCTCTCTTCACACTTTATCCTTTTTTGCTACAGGGTAAGTGGTTACAAAATGGTTAGAAGTCATAATAAATCTTTATTGGCATCAATGTCATTTAAACTTAAGTCCCTTAAATTCAGCTGAAACGCTGCTGCTTGTTGCTGCATTAAAGAAATCACTTCGTAATAGGCTAAGGCTCTTCCGCTAGCAAATGCTAAGTCTGTTTCAGAGGATTCAGGTTTTTCTTTCATATTACTGAACTCTTGTTTTGCCTCGAGCGAAGCTTCTTTTAAAAGGTACCCTAAATCACGTAGAAAGTACCTAAAGTGAGAATCGGAAGGTTTGGACATAATGCTCCTTAAAAGAGCGCTCTCTAAACCTTAGGTGGTTTAGAGAGCGCTTGAATTTACCTCAAATTAACTGAAATAAGCCTGCCATGCCTTGGCCGCCACCTACGCACATGCTTATGACACCAAATTCTTTGCCTTCACGGTTCATTTCGGCAAAAAGATCTGCGGCTATGCGTGCTCCTGTTGCACCTAAAGGGTGACCTAGGGCAATGGCGCCACCATTGACATTTATTTTTTCATTTGGAATGCCTAGTTCGTGCTGGCAGTAGTAAGCTTGTGAGGCAAAGGCTTCATTGATTTCAAATAAGTCTATGTCTGCTACGCTCATGCCTGTTTTACTTAAGAGTTTACGAATGGCAGGTACAGGGCCTATGCCCATGATTTCGGAGGGTACCCCTACAACAGATGCTTGTAGGAAGCGTGCTAAGGGTTTTAGGCCGAGTGCATCGGCTTCTTCTTTGCTCATTATTATGGTCATGGCAGCACCGTCATTCATGGGGCTGCTATTGCCTGCGGTTACGGTGGCAGCGTCATCTTCTGCAAAGACAGTACGTAAGCTGGCTAGTTTTTCTAGGCTGGTGCCTGCTCTTGGGCCTTCATCTTTGCTTACGGTTATGTCATGCCAGTTGCCTTCTTCATCTTGAACGCTTGTGGCTACAGGTATGACGTGATTATTAAATTTACCTGCTTCCCATGCGGCTAGAGCTTTGTTATGTGAGTTGAGTGCAAAGGTATCTTGTTGTTCTCTTGTTACGCCGTATTTGCGGGCGACAGCTTCGGCTGTTTGACCCATGCTGTGGTACGCCTCGGGTTGTTCTTTGACAAGTTTACGATTTAGGGTTTGTTTTACATTAAAGCCGCCCATAGGTACGCGGCTGGTGCAGTCACTACCGCCTGCCATGACAATATCGTTCATGCCTAGTATGACTGAGTGTGCACCTTGGACGATGCTTTGTAAGCCACTGGCACAAAAGCGGTTCACAGTGGTACCGGCTACGCTTGTGGGTAGCTGTGAGAGTTGTACGGCAATGCGGGCAAAGTTATAGCCTGCTTCACCTTCTGGGTGGGCGTTACCAAGAATGACATCATCTATTTGGTTTAGCTCAATGCCTTGGGTTTTGGCTAAGGCTTCGTTTATAACGAGGGCAGCTAGGTCATCTGGTCTTGTGTCTTTAAGCATGCCTTTTATGGCGCGACCTACGGGGGTGCGAACGGCACTTACAATTACGGCTTCACGCATCTGGGGTTCTCCTAAACATTATTTTGTACTGAGTATAACGTTTTTTTCTGTACGAGGCGTCTTACTTCGTACTTAGATTAATCGCAGCTTTCTTGGTTATAGCGATAGCGAAAAATAGATTGACTGCTTCCTTTTTGTAAACGCACGCAGCCTGATGAGTCATGCCAAAGGCCTTCTGTTGAACCAATGTACAATCGTGTTTCTGAATCTTGTCCTTGACCACTATAAATTCTTACGGTTTTTTAGGATAAATGTAACTATCTTTAGGAAACTCATAAACGATTTTTCCGTTGCTTAAGAGTTTATGTCCACCTAAGTAATAGCCTTGTTTCGCTTCTTCGACGTTGAGTTTAAGTTCAATAAACTCATTGTTAGGTTCAGTACGTTCATCTCTAGCCATATAACGCAGTTTACTTATCCAGACAGGGGCAGTACTTGTAAAATCATCAGCTAATGAAGTTTCTCTAAAAAGAAGAGGTGCAGTTAACCACAAGTAGTGACTCTTGCCACCCTGACTATGACTCTCCCAAGGGTCAAGAAAATCAGCCTGCCAACCATAAGGATCAATATGCACAACAGTGCCATCTTCTTGCTCTAGCGAAACATTTAAATGCAAGTGGGGTGCGGTACTACAGCCTGTATTACCAGAGCGACCTATGGTGTCACCTGCTTCTACAGACTCACCTACATCAACAAAAACCTCACTCATATGTGCGTAACCTGTATAAATAACAAAGCCATTTTGTTCATGACGAAGTGTTACTGAATTGCCCGTAACATTTCTATTAACCGTCGGGTTAGGGCAAAAATAAGTTTGTGAGCCTGCACTAACCACCTCACCTGCCGCCGCTGCAGCTAAGCGAGTACCTTCAGGCATGCGCCAATCGTAAGCCCTATGACCGTCGTAACCCATGACAATGCTATCACCCCACCAACTAAGCTGATCACCACCTGAAGCTTCAAAAGGAAAGGGAAACTTATGATCAAAAACGTTTGAAACAGGGTAATCACCAAAAAAAGGGGGTATTAGAAACGGTTCAATCACTTGCGCCTTAGCTAAATCAAGTAAACAGATAAACACCAAAACAAATTTTGCCATGCAGTTAAACTAAAGCCTTAAGCTTTTGTTCGCTATGAAATAGTATGTTTAGCTGAAAGGCTTTGGTAGCTTAATCAGCTTGAATGACCAACCAAGGCCAACGCGTTTGGTAGCTTGTTGCTTTTGCTAAAAATAAGTCAGGTAAATGATTTTTAGGGTTAGGCTGCAATATGCCAGCAGCCAAATCAGAAAAACCATAAGGCGCATAAACATCTAAAGAATTTACCGATACGCCTAAGCAAGTACCTTTGACCAAATAGCGATCAATACCATGCGTAGCTGATCTTAGCTGAGGTGTTGAATAGTTAAAATGCTGCTCGTACCACAAATGCACCCTTGCCTGATTTCTCAGCTCCACCTCAACAGGTAAATCAGCAAAAAGCTTATTTGCTTTCTTGATAGCTGCATCTTCAGCTTCATAACTAAGGTCGCTAGCATCAAAATAAAAGACATCATAATCTTTAATATGTTCAGTTGCAGGACGTTTCGATAAGACATTCCAAACCGTCTGAAACAAGCAACCAGCCACCAAATGTGTTTGTGCTAAACCTAGCTCAGGCAAACGCTCTAGCAAAACACAGTTAAATTTGTTTTGGTTGACAAGGCTTAAAAAATACTTTTCAGTCACACTCGAGTTTAACTTAGTTGTTTAGACTCTTACGAATATTAGAAAAATTATTTCTGTCTGTAAAACAGTTTGCTTACAGCGTAAAAGACTTATTTGTACGTTTAGCGCACCCAATCTTAAACTAAATAATAAAGGAGTAAGTGTGAAAAACGTTTTAAATAAACCTATTAGTAGTAGAAACTTTTTCCAGACAGCAAGTCTGGGTTTACTAGGTGCAGGTGTGAGCTTAAGCTCTCAGCGTGCCGTTGCACAAGAAATGAGCCCTAACTTACCAACAGCATTGCAGCGTCACGCTTATTCAAGAAAATATTTTTAACCTAGCCTTAGCTGCTTTTGGTGGCGGTGCAGAAGAAGGTGATGTTGAAGCTTTAATGACAGAAGAGTACAACTTACCTACCACAGGCGTTAAGGCAAGCCTTAACTTAGCCGTATTGCGTCATGGTAGCGAAGTCATTTTACCTGATACAGGTACAGGTCAAAACACAGTCGCAGCCTTAAATGGTGCAGGCATAAACCCAGAAGAAATCACTCGAGTGGTCATAAGTCACTGGCATGGTGATCATGTGGGTGGCGCCTCAACAGATGGCGTGCTTAATTTTGTAAATGCGAGTTATCACTTTCCTGAAGTAGACTGGGATTTTATAAGTTCAGCAGATAATGATGGTGCCAGAGCATCGTTAGCCAAACTACAACCAGCAGAAGCCACGGGTCAGCTCGAGCTTTACGGTGCTGGTGAGTTACTACCAGGCTTAGAGGCAATTGCTGCGCCAGGTCATACGCCGGGGCATCATGCATTTCTTATTAGCTCAGCTGATGACGCTTTAATGTACACAGCTGATACTGCGAATCATCATGTTACTGCGCTCGTGCACCCTGAATGGGCGTTTGGCTTTGATGCTGACCCTGCTCAAGCCACCGAAACACGTCGTGCTGTTCTTGAGCGCTTAGCAAGTGATGGCACACGCATGCTGGCTTACCATTTTGCTTTCCCCGGTACGGGTTTCATTTCAGCCGTAGGAGAAGGCTACAGATTTACACCAGCAGGTTAAACCAAAGTCTGCTTAAAGTCTGCTTTAAGTTAGCTTAAAAAAGTAAAGCTGCACTCGAGTTTCAAACTCGAGTGCAGCTTTTTTGTAGTTATAGTGTTTTTACTAGGGTGATTGATTGTCACGAAGTACCGAGCGAAGCGTAGGGATAAATCATTCAGTATTTTGCAAACCTTCTACGGAGTAACTTAAATACTTCTGCTCAATAAGTAGATTAGTTTGAGGCTTTTTAAATGCCGCTATAAATAAGATGAATTTCGCAGAAAACAAACCTAAAAAACCCTAGACTAAGCTTTAGTTTAAGGAGGAGGCGCTATGGCCACCATCATAATTGATCAAAATGCAGAATACACTTGGGAAGTAGATAATGAGTTACTCAAAAAAGTACTTGACCATGTCATGCGACGCATAGATCCACGCTCAGCATTTCATGAACTCTTATTTGCCTCAAAAAACTACGGAAACCTATCCTTCTATCAACTCGGTACAGAACAAAAAGACATCTTTCAAACACACATACTCGAGTACCAAAATCAAGAAGGTTTAAGTGAAGAAGAACAAAAAGGGGTTAAGCGTCTTGTAGATATGGTCGAGTTCTCAAAGAACTTTGATTTAGAGACCGTTTAAGCCTTATGGTTTTGAGACTACTATGTTTGAAAAAGCTACTTTAAACGCTCGAGTTCTTTTTGCGCTAAGCCCACTAAGTGCGTTTTAGCGGGGCTGTCACTAAAGATATCTAAGGCTGAGATTGCTTGATTTGCCTCATTAATAATTTGCGCTCGAGTTTCTTTATCTGCGCTGTGTTCTTTAACAAGCTCTATCATGCGTGTGACATCGCCTTCTTGCATGGCGTGCCTTCTGACGATAGTTCGGGCTTCTTCAATACCAGCATCAAATAAAACTAGGATGGGGTAAGTGGCTTTGCCTTCTTTTAAGTCACCGCCAACAGGCTTACCTAAACTAGCTTCATTGCCAAGTAAATCAAGGTAATCGTCTTGCATTTGAAAGGCTCTACCGTAAGACATACCAAATTGCCTTAAGGCTTGGCGTTCTTCGGGCTTGGCGTTACCCAAAATAGCTACTGCTTCTGTTGCTGCAGCAATAAGTACAGCGGTTTTTCCTTCAATTATTTTGAAGTAATTTTCAAAAGAGAAGGTTTCTAAGGTTGCCATTTGAAACTGAAGGACTTCGCCTTCACAAATCATGGCGGCAGTTTCACTCATGAGTTGTGTAAACGTAGCATTGTTAGCTTGAGCAAGTAAGCCAAGTACCCTTGCAAGCAAGTAATCACCAGCAAATATACTTACTATGTTGCCGTAGCGTTTAAAGGCTGCTTCGCGACCACGGCGTGTGTCAGCATCATCGATAAGGTCATCATGTAAAAGGCTAGCTGAGTGCAGTAATTCTACTGACAAGGCTGCGGGCAAGCTTAAATTTAAGGGTACAGCTAAAAGCTCAGCAGCTAAAAATGACAAGCTAGGACGCAGGCGTTTACCGCCCGCGGTGACTAAGTTATCACCAATAGCTTCAATAAACTCAACAGAAGATTTTAGGTGAACTGCAAGTTCTTGCTCAAAGGCTTGTAAAGGAGCTTCGATAATATCAAACACAATTCGTTCAGTATAGCCTTTCCGCTATTCATTGCACCAGCGATGAATAGTTCGACTAGGGCAAACGCACTAGTTTCACAGGTTTACTCCTAGGAGCTTAAGGAGATA
>CAZWJZ010000285.1:0-6062 GCA_964634665.1 uncultured bacterium
TCCTTGGTACGAATCGCTAGATCATGCTGGTGCATTTCAAATGGGTCACTTAAGGCATTTGTTTGAATCACGAGCTTTTCAAGACTTAGTACCTGCTTCAAACATGCTGCTAGATGCACCTAGTCAGGGAGGTGCAAAAGTCAGAGCGCTGCTTGCTAAAGATGGTAGTTTTGCTTTTATCTACTCACCTCGAGGTGAAGCGTTTACGGTAGACAGGCGGGTACTCAAGGCAACTCGAGTTAGAAGCAGTTGGTTTGATCCGCGTTATGGTTGTAGTTACGTTATTCACACGGGTTCAAGCGCGGCTTTTCAAACCTTTGCCCCACCAAGTTCTGGCAGAGGTAATGACTGGGTTTTAATTATGGAGGATGTTCAAGCTGATGCTGATTCTGTTGCACTCTTTTTTAAGGCAGTATCCTTTGCCTGAGAGAAACAGAAAGGCACAGCAGTCAAGGTTCTGCCTCTGGCTCAAGGCTGTTTTGCTCGGGTGAATTAAGCATTAGCATAAGTAAAGGTTTATTACTCATGCACAACTGGCGTTAATCTCTTGCATCAAATCATCTGGCAGCGGTCCTTTCTCTACCGCTTGAACACATTGCTCTATTTCAGTAGGCAGTTTGGCACCAATAATAATGGTGTCAATATCAGCTTGAGCAGCTATATAACGAACACCCATTTCAGCTAGCGACATGCCACTTTCACGTTGTAAGTCATAAATATGTCGGTAGCGTATTAGCAGTTCAGGTGTCATCCAGCTAGGCGGCGACTCTAAAAGTTCAGGCTGCGGCGTTGCAAGGGCACGCTGAAAAATAGCACCAACCAACTTCACGCAGCCCTTCTTTTTAGCTATAGGCAAAATAGCTCGAGCCTCCTGACGAATCAAGTCATAGTTAAATGCCAACAAAAAAGTATCAATATCTACACTCTCTAGTACGCGGCTCATGTTGTTCGCCGTATTACCTGAAATGCCAATAAAGTTGCAGCGACCCTGCGCCTTTAACTCTCGCAAGGCTTGTAAGGCGGGCGCGTCGTTAAAACTGTACTCTATATCAGCCTGCAAGCGTTCTTTAATGGATTCATCCCTAGACCACCAATGATGAAAGTCTGCCTCATGCAGTTGTAAGGTATCTACCCTGTCACGACGAAGCAGCCTAAGGTTCTCTTCAAATTGCGTAGTAATAGCCTCAGCTGAATGATAGCGAGAGGGCTCAGCAAAATAACCCACTTTTGTCGCCAACAAATACTCCTCAGTAACCCCCTCGAGTGCTTCGCCTAAAACAGCCTGAGAAGCCCCTTGGCAATACATTGGCGAAGTATCAAAGTAACGAACACCAAGCTCGAGTGCGCGCTTTACGGTAGCTACACCATCAGCAAAAGAACTACTGGTCAAAAAGGCACCCCCAAGACCAATTTTTGTTGTCTTTGCTCCTGTAGGGCCGTAAGGTTCTAAGTTCATAAATTAATCCTCTTTTTGCTGAAAAAATCTTTTACTATTAGTTGCATAGCCACCTTCTTATAAACACAAAGGAGTTGATTACGCACCAATAATGCCAAATTTAATTGTGGCTGTAGCGGCTTGCTTCACTGGGGTTACACGTATTTCTGCCAGTTGTGTTGTTCTTTAAAGCCTAGCACTTCGCGGATTTTACGATTTGAATAAAGGGCTTCGTGTTCACCTAATTCACGCGTTAGTGGCACACCTGTAAAAAACTGTTCCGCTAGGTCTTTACTAGGAATAATTGCACTATTATTATCGTTGCCAGCATTAAAAACCTGAAAGCCAAGGCCATCTTTTTTTAAACACAAATCAACAATTTGTCCTAGGTCACGCGCATCAATATAACAAAAGGCATTACGGCGGCGTACCTCAGGATTTTTGAAAAAGTAAGGGAAATTTTTGCTGTATTCGTGCGGCTCAATCACATTACCAATACGAAGCGCATAAATATCAAAGCCTGAGCGGCGCTGGAAGCTACGTGCTGTTTTCTCGTTAACAACCTTTGATAACCCGTAGCTATCCATAGGGTCAACATCGTAATCTTCTTCTAAAGGTAAAGCATGCGGATTAGTCTGACCATCTGAGAAACAAATACCGTAGGTAGTCTCTGAAGAAGCAATGATAATTTTTTTAATACCCAGCTTAACGGCTGCTTCAATTACGTTATAAGTACCCATAGTATTAACCCGAAAGGTTTCATTATCAGGATTAATTAAGATTCTGGGTACAGCAGCAAAATGCACCACGGCATCAAATTTAGGTACGCCCTGCCCAGCTTCCATTTCATCAAAGCCGGCATAAGAACTCATAGCATTAAACATTTGCCCTGAATCAGTAATATCAGCAATTAAGTTATCTACACCCGTCTGATCTAAAGGCTTTAGATCTACGTTCATTACTCGGTGTCCTTGCTCGAGCAGGTAAGGGATAACGTGTTTTCCTGCTTTGCCTGAGCCACCTGTAAAGAATACTCGCTTTTTAGTCATTGTCTTCTCCAATTAGTCAATTTGCTGTTTGTAAAAAAACGTGAAACAAGAACGAATAAAGAAACTTGGTAATTACTCCCGTTCATGAGCTAACAAGTTAAACCGCGTTCATGGCTTACTCACATCAAGCTGTCGTAAGCCTTAAAGAAAGCTAGACAAGCATTTCTAGCTATCGCCATATATTGCTAGTAACTCAGCATAAACCGTTTCACTACCCGCAATAAGCCTATTACCTTTTCTCAAACCATCATCTGCTAAAAAATCATTGGTTCTTAAGCCTGCTGCCTGAATAACGGCAATAGCACCAAGGCAATCCCATGAATTGATGTGCCGCTCTATATAGCCCACCAATCGACCATCTGCAACGTAACACAGTGACAACGCGCCCGATCCATCTCGACAAAACATGCCACCCGCTTTAAGTAAAGGAATAAAAAAAGACAAAAACTCATCAGGACTAACTCGAGTTGAGTAACCAACTGCAACAAGGCCATCTTTTATGGTTTTGCTAGGATGCTTTGAGACAGCTTGACCGTTGAGTGTTGCTGGATGATGCCGACCGCCCGCAAACAGTTCATTAAGCGCTGGTGCGTAGACCATGCCAAACTCGACTGTGTCGTCTTGCATAAAGGCAATCGATACGCACCAGCCCGGCATGCCTGAAATAAAGGGTTGGGTGCCGTCAATAGGGTCAACCACCCAAATGCCTTGCTTAGACTCAAAAGCTGACAAACCTGTTTCTTCACCAAGAAAAGCATCTTCAGGAAAATTGGCTGCTAAGCGCTCGCGAATTAACAGTTCGGTGTTAAGGTCAGCTTCACTTGCCATGTCTTGCAAGCCTTTAGCCTCAATGGTTAAGGAGCCACGTTTCTTAAAGTAATCATGCGCTAAGTCACCTGCTTCACGAATAAGCTCGAGTGCAAACTGGTATCGCGCTGTGACGTGTGGGTCTTCAGGCAAGCTTTGCATCTTTTTAGGGTCGTTCATTGTTACCTTTCGTTTTCATTGTGGTGTTTAAATTCAAGAGGCTCTAGCTTAGCGCCATAACCATGCTGCCCCGCGCACGCCACTTGAATCACCATGTACAGCTTTGCGTATGGGTGTGTGAAATACCGTAGAGAATATGCGCTTTGCTAGTGCTTCGGGCAATTCTTCGTAGAGTTCTTCAATGTTTGACATGCCACCACCCATGACCATGACATCAGGGTCAAGTGTGTTGATTACGGTGGCTAGGCCACGTGCAACACGGTCGATGTAGCGCTCCCACAGTAAAGTGCAAAGCCTGTCGCCTTTACGTTTCTTTTCAATAATGTCGTAGGCTTTTAGCTGCTCTCCTGTGTGTTCTGTGTATTGGGCTTCAAATGCGCGCCCTGAAACCCACGTTTCTAGGCAGCCATGCCGCCCGCAGTAGCAGGCCTTGCCTGGCAATTCTGTACTACTTGGGAAAGGCAGTGGGTTATGCCCCCACTCTCCCCCGCTATTGTTAGGTCCGTGATGCGCTTTACCATTAACAGCAATGCCCGCACCCGCACCTGAGCCTAGAATAACGGCAAACACAACATTATGGCCTACGCCTGCTCCATCTAAGGCTTCTGATGCAGCAAAGCAATCAGCGTCATTTTTAACTCGAATTTCACGCTGAATAACCTGATAGAGATCGTGTTCGACTGAGCGACCCAGCAACCAAGTTGAGCTGGCACCTTTACCAAGACCGCTGACTGGTTCTAAGGATCCTGGTATGCCAATGCCAATTGACCCGCGCTGCCCTGTTTGTTCTTCAAGTGCATCAATAATCGTTTTAATGACCTTGATGCATCCTTCATAGTCATGGCGTGGCGTGGGTTCACGCAAACGAAGCAACTCGTTGCCATCTTCACGCAACGCTACTCCCTCAATTTTTGTTCCGCCCCAATCAATTCCAATTAGCATGACGCCTCCTCTGGCCCTTGCTTTTTAGAAAACCTTATCATGTCTACTTTACCCCAATAGCTGTAGCGCTTTAGGGCTAGTAGAATGTGATGAACCAGATATTCGCAATTACCCCAAGCATTCATCCAAAATAGCAAGTCAGCTTCTTGCCCTGCTTTTAAGGCTAATAAAACAAGCATGGACACTTAGCCTCTAAAAGAAGATACTCGAGTGGGTTTGCGTTACTATGTCGTACCAGTCTTGGCGATCAAGCTCAGTATTAACAGCTTTAATTGCGCCTTCTATTCGTTCTCGTTTGCCACTACCAAGCACAATGACACTGTTAGCAGGATGACGAGCCACAAAAGAAATCGCAGCATTGGCTGGCCCGTCAAAGTCATATTTTTCTGCAATTTCGCTAAGTTTATTGCGTACCTTTACACAATAGTCATCCTCACTTGTTAATAGCCGTCCGCCACCAACAGGTGACCAAATCATGGGTTTAAAACCCGTTTTAATAGCTAAGTCAAAGCTTCCATCTGAAATGGGGTTTAAGTGAATAGGTGAAAATTCAATCTGATTGGTAACAATAGGTGCTTTTAATCTTGAGGCTAAAAGCTCTAAACGTGATGGGGATAAATTGGAAACGCCAATATGACGTACCTTTCCTTCGTCAACCAATGCGTCTAGGGCAGCAGCTGTTTCATCTGGGTCCATAAGATAGTCTGGGCGGTGCAGCAAGAGCACATCAATGACATCTACACCTAGTTTTTCTAACGACTGTTCTGTTGAGGTTCTGATTTCTTTTTCACTAAAGTCAAAGTGTCTTATCCAATTTTGGGGTCTTTGTGGGGCAACATGCTGAATGCCGCATTTGGTGACAATTTCAAATTTATCTCGGCCAGCTTCAGCTATGGCTTCGCCCAAAAACTTCTCTGTGGTGTACTGATGAGGAATGCCGTAAGCAGGTGCAGTATCTAAGCTTGTTATACCTTGGTCATGCAGCCATGCTAGAAATTCAGCTAGTTCAGATGAGGATGAGAATTGCGCTTCTGAGCGCATGCTTCCCCAGACGATTTTAGAAACTTCTGGACCGTTTTTATGTAACCGGACACGTGACACAGCGTTATTGTTTTTAGTCATTGAGTTACCTTTATTTTTCTTATGAATCGCCCTATTACAGTGGCTTCAAATTAAATTTAGACCTTAGCGTAAAAATAGTCTAGCTTATTGAACCACGCCTTATAAACTGTGCAAGTTTTGCGAAGAAGTCTTCGTGAATAAATCGTGTATTTACGCTGTCGTAAACCCGAATAGGGCGATACTTTCCTGTGTGTATATAGTGCATTTGTTCATCAAAAAGGGGTGCTGGGCGCCATGAGAATCGCCCGCACTCAGGGTCTAAAATAATGCCAATGCAAGGTGAGTCACCTAGCGAGCGGTATTCCATTTCTGGGCGCGTTCTTGCATTGTGCTCTATAAGCTGCTCAACAAGATACTTACCAATTTCACCTTGAGGGTAGACTTTCTCGATTAACTCAGCGTAAGTAACACCAATGGTTCGATAGGCAGTTCTGGGTACTTGCCATAGTTCTAAGTTTGACTTCATAATGACGTTAGCAGCGTGAATGTCATTAGAAAGATTGTATTCTTTACCACCACTGGGCCAA
>CAZWJZ010000286.1:0-6047 GCA_964634665.1 uncultured bacterium
AATACGCCCTACATGACCATCCCTTGCATCTACATGCATACCACGACTAAGCGCAAGTTCATCTACAGGTATGAGTTTCACGGTTTTTGCGAAAGTTCTATGTTCGTAACTACGATATGGATGACCCACCATGCCGTAACCACTACCATAAGCCGCATAGCTTGGTATATCTACTTTCATGAAATGCGTTTCGGTAAAAACTGGGTAAGTATCAAACTGTTCTTTAGTACAGCTTAAATCAATACGCTTTTCACTGGTATTTGTAATTAGATCTAAAGGCACCAGATGATCTTTTCCCTTTAACCCGTCAGCTTTAACAACAACATGCGTAAAGGTTTTACTTACGGGATTAACAATGAGCTGAGTAGCATGACCAATTTGACCATTACTGCTATAAACTCGAGCGTTAGGTGGTAAATGCATAGTATTACTCCTTTGGAGTTGTGGTGGCTTTGTTCTAGACATTCAGATTTAGTTACTTATTTGAAAACGAAGACAACAGTGGTACGTTTTTAAGTCTTTCTAAGTCACCACCAAGGGTTTTTGATTTACGAATTTGCTTACCAATAATTAGTTAAATACAACTCTATGTGCATCACTGCTTTGAGGTAGAACCAAGTGGTTCTGGATGGCCAGGTACAGCTACCCTAAAACTATCACAATGCTTTTAGATAAATCGAGATTCAAGCATCCCCAGATAGCATTTCTAAAAGGTTTCGAACCTTACTTGATACTTAGGCATTATCCTCGAGTTTTACAAACAGTACTAGGTAACTCACGGCGTCCTGAACTTTCCTGGCAATACTGCCTACAAAAAAGCGATTTAAGGGATTACGGTCATGACTTGCTATAGCAATAACATCAACAGGGTTATCATTGGCAATTTTCACGATCTCGGTTAGAGGGTCACCAAACACCACCATAACCTCAACCTCATACCCGTCAGAACCAAGTGAAGCAAAGTCACCCTCAAGTTCTTCTTTTAATTCTTTTTTTATAGGCTATAGCATTGTCATCTTCATCTAAAGGATGGATACGAGCTGGACTTGTTAATGGATAAACATACAAACTAGCGTCTGCATAAATGGCAGATGGAATAGCTTGTTCGTTAAAAGGGCTTGGCGGAGTTGCTACATGCAAAAGTTTTACCCTGTAATGGTCTGGCTTAAAAAGCTGCTTAACAGTTGGCAAAATCTGTCTGCTAAAACCTGTACCGTCAAGCGGAATAAGAAGGTCTAGTTTAGTCATGGGTTTCCCTTCAAACATCATACTCTGAGCTTAAATTGTAGTGCTTTATTAAAACGATAACACTTTGCCTAGGTTCTACATAGATTGAACTGTTTAACCTTCTTGGATAATCTCTAAAGCTTTGTTTTTAATTTCACTGATAAAATCCTTAGTTTTCTCAATACCCAAGGTAAGCCTAGAACCGGAACAACGCGGCGATAAACCCATTGTTAGGCATCTCATCTGCTTGCAGAGCGTAAACTTTACCGCTGTTGTTAAGCGTCCAAACAGCAGCACGATTAAGTAAGTCTTCTGAATTAGGTGTTTGCTCCACCTCGAGCTTCAACTCTCTGGTCTCTTGATTAAAGTGCCCCCAGCATTGCTTACCCACCGTGACGAACAGCGTATCGACGCGCCCATCAAAGGCGGCTTTAACAATATCTACTAAGTCATCTGAGCATTGTTCGCTTGCCGATAAATCTTGATAATGCGCTTTGGCTTGCGTCAGGGTTTTGTCAAACTCTTTTGCAGCAATGTCCCAAACTTTGGTATTTAAATCTTTGGCGCTAAGTTCATCAGGATTGCCAGTTACGGCTTCAGCTAGCAGATTGTTATAGTGATTGGCTTTTTGGTAAATAGGAAATAGGTAATCAACACCGACAAAAACAAGCGGGGCTTCTTCGTCGTGTAAAAAATCGGTTACGCCCTTATCAAGCTGCTGAAAAAATCTGAGGATATTAGTTTTATGTTCATTATCACTTGCGCCTTGTCCATAATACTTAGCTTCGCTACCCGTCTGACCAAGGGAAACATCTCTGGCGGAGATAAACATCTGCTTGACATCGTACTTAAGAGACTCAGCTAAACTAATGGGAACATCCTCAAAATGTTCACTATCACCGTCACTTACGGCAATTTCGCTTAAGCCTTCACGGTTCCCTTCAAAGAACCTGACCTTATTAAGACTCACTGCCAGTACATAAAAACGTCCATTACCTGTAAGCAAGGGCATGAGCGCTTTAAGGTGAAATTGCTCATTCACCACCGTAAGCCCTTCAAACTCAAGAGGCAAACGAAACTGATAATGTCTGTCTGGCATCAAAAACATCGCAAGTCCTTTGCGCTGATGCTGCCAAAAAGGATTATCGTTCACACGGTTTTGGGCAGGCTCGAGAAGAGCATCAATATTGTCTTTCGCTAGCCCCTTTTCTTCTAACTGCCGCCTGGCATCTTTTACACGGTTTTTTAAGCGAATGTGGTTTTTGCGGGTGTCCTTACCTGCTTGTTCAGTAGGCATATAGATAGACACCACATAATCATCCTTAACCTGACTTAAAGTTTTCAGGGTTTCCTTATCAATACGCCTACTAGCTATGTTTTGTAAAACTTGTGACTGTACCATTAGTAGTTAGCAGCTATGACCCTAGCTGGAAAGCTCTCGCGCAAGTCTTTAGCAATATCGGCTTCAGCTCTTTCACCCTCGAGTCTCTCGCCATTGCTGCGGGCTTCTAGATTATCAGGCATGTCTTCACCTGTTTTTTCAAGTGCTGCGCCAATAGCTTCATACAAGTCTTGCATTTGCAGATAAATGCCTTGAGCATCTTTATCATCACTTATGTTTGCCCAATCGAGGGTCGCTGGTAGGTAGTCCTCGAACCTCCGAGCAATTGAATTACGCTGAGCTTGTGCTTCGTTACGTTTACTCAACAGAGTGTCAGCAGTACCATTTTCTTGTTTATCGTTATCATCATGTA
Source organism: uncultured bacterium (assembly GCA_964634665.1). GTDB lineage: Bacteria > Deinococcota > Deinococci > Deinococcales > Trueperaceae > JAHEBB01. The sequence continues at coordinate 2,982 of CAZWJZ010000286.1, forward strand.
AATAATTCATTAAGTGAACTCCTTTAAGATGTATTGCTTACTTGAGGAACAATTTCAACTATCAAAATCTGTAACTAGTTTGGTGCAGATGTAACACCAGCATCGGCTTGTACAATAGGTAAATATCGTTAATATTAGTGAGGTAAATGGTGAGGAAACTACGTAAAGACGCTGAAGATTAGAAGTGAGGTCGCTGCTGACTTTTCCTTAGCTTTCCAAGGTAAGTCTTCAGTTCTTGGGTTAAGTGGATAAGTTCCTAGCTTAGCCGCTTGTTTATCTTGATAGGTTTTTACTATGACGGCTTCAGTTGGTAATTTTGCGCCCCAGCTTATACCCTTATCAAGCAAGAGTTCTTGCATGGCAACAGTTACTTCAAAGTGAGACTCACCATCGCGATTCTTTGGGTATTCATCTGCACTAAGCAGGCTAGGTATTCCTTTCTTTAATTGCCTGGCTCGTTTACCCACAATGACTGACAGGCGATACCGTGAGTCGGTTAGGGTGATAAGTTTGTCAAAACCAGTCTTGACTTGATTTTTAACGATAGGTTTAGCGTTTGCTAGCATTATTGGGAAACCTCCTGCATTATTTTCTGAAGAAGGATACGTTCCTTGAACTTCGTTTTAGCTTGGCTAACGCAAGTAGCCTCAGCAATAAGGGCAACTGCTTGCTCATAGCTATTTGCATAAGCCATGTCAGGATCTTGATTATGCTGAAGCAAAGCCTTGTATTTGGGTTTAAGTTGCTTAATGGTCTGTTGCTGCAACTTTGCAAAATCAATATCTAATACATTACTAACGGTATTCATGAAACCAGACCTACATAAATAGTCGCAGCGTCACCTTCACCGTTGACTTTATCAACCTGATAACGGAGATTGTTAAGCATAATTTGATCACCACTTCGTGGTAAAGCAGGAAGCTTAGCCTGTGACACTATGGTGCGATTATCAGTAAGTCGATAAGTACATCTGAGCATATTGTCCTCCTTAAAGGACGTGAGAGAGTGGGTAAACTTAGCTAGCTAAGCTTGGAACTTAAAATGGACCACATAAAGCAAATAAAGTTAGTCGTTATTGCCAAGGATAATAATGCTGGCTTCTGGTCCTCTTTCTAAAGGGTCAACCCTAAAGAAAACTTCATCTCCTTGATTTATAGATCGATGGTATTCTTGGAAGGCGGACTTATGAAAAAACACATTCTCACTAGGAACATCAGGTCGAATAAAACCGTAGCCTGTATGCTTGTCAAACCATTTAATTTTTCCTGTTTGCATTTTGGCTATCTTGCCCTCCCTCTAAGAAAATGCTGTCTCTACAAAGACAATGCAAAGATTTTCTTACCTGATTTACGTTTATAGAGTTGTTGGTAGAAGTCTTCTGATTGTACTTTCTACACTTGATAAGAGTTCCCCTTTACTTTGTGCCTCACGTGGTAATCTTGCTTTTTGCTTAGTTGCTGGTTTTAAAGTAAGGTTATTCACAAAGTCATCATTGATTATCAAGTTGGCTTCAAGCAGATACAGTATTTTTGTATCTAGTTTTTCATCAAACTTTCTGGCGAACAAGTTGTCACCTGTTTGAAGAAAAGGCAAGTCAGCTTCTGTAAACGTTTTAGGTCTTAGTTTAATATCCCCATCTGGTATCCACACAATAGCACGCTTATCATCATTAATGAGCTTGCCACTAAATGAACTATTCATAAGAGTTGTTTGGAAGAACGCTTCATCAGCAATAAAGGTATGCTTATAAAAGTCTTCATATGCTTTTATTTCTTCGCTGTTACAAAGGAACTCACAACAATCTCTGGTCAGCATCATCCACTGACCACCAATGTAAGGTATGGCATCTTCAAGAAAAAATCTACGATGGCTTCGTACAGGATAACCAACTACGTCTTCTTCAAAGTAGTTATCAATACGGTTCATTGTTTCAGGTCGTTCTGTTGCCTGATTCTCAAATCTAATGAAACTAGTCTTTCGATGTGCCGTTAAGAACTGATGAATGTAGGTCTGGCTTTTTAGAGGAAAGTCTTGTCCACTTAGATTAATAAAGAAGTCCCAGTTTAGATTCAAATCTAAAAGAAATTTCATTCCATCTAATTCAGATTGCACCATACTGTAGCCACCCCACACAATATTTTGACTTTTAAGAATATGGGCATTTGGATAATCTTTCAAAAAAGACGTGACACTACCTAAGATATCAGCCTCAGCTTTCTTATCTATATGGATTAAGTAATGATTATCAGGATGATAAATAGCATTGAAAAGCCTTTTGAATTGCTCAGGAAATCGGTGCACCATCAAAAAGTAAGCTATGCTTATGGATGTCGAGTCTTCATAAACAGGGCTTAGCAGTCCTTGTACAGCCTGCGAGTAAAGATGAAATTCATCAATATGATGCTCTGTCAAGCTTTGCTTTTTTGAGTAAGAACTAGGCTTAGATGCATCTCCAAACAGTCCACTACGCAGATTAAAGTCATCAAAGTGATGTACTTGCAGATCTCCACTTTCTTCATACGTTTGTGTCGAGTCTAACGCTGCATGGCTAACTGCAGTTTGTAACTGAAGTTCATTTATATAGTCTACTCGCACGTTTCCTCCTGGAAAACCTTAAGAATGAGGTTTATAATATCTAAGTCACCAATCTACGAAACCTGTCTAGATAGATGTATCTAATTTTTTGCTAAAAAATAATCTGGTTCTTTTTATGCCTACAGGGCACTAGCCAAGCCTGACAAACCAAGCATCAATAGCAAAAAACCAACGGTTTCTATAATCACACCTAACATCATGCGTTCAACATGAGTTGCATCTGCTATCTCAGGATGATTCCGTTTCCTAAAAAACACAATAATGAAAGTCCAGCCAGTAATTACCATCGCAGACCCAATTAGGCCAAGAAATAAACTAATCATGGTTTTCTCCCATCCGTTGCATTTAGAAAACCTCATACGAACTTTAGTGAGTCTGAAACAAGCTTGCTTGTGACTATATTTGAAACAGCTTCAGGTAGACAGTTTTAGCAAGTTATATATACGCCTGATGGTAAACTTCTTTAGCTAA
>CAZWJZ010000287.1:0-5992 GCA_964634665.1 uncultured bacterium
CAATAACTAGAAACACCGTCCTGAACAGGAAATACTAAAGTATCAATCGCTTAGCGGAACATCATTAAAATCCTGAAATGAACCTTTTCGGGGGAAAAGGCGAAAAACCCCTCTATCCAAGGCTTCAAAGAAATTAAGGTTATCTGGTGAGTTTTGTTTCTTTAAGAATTAGTCCTGCATCATTCTCTCGAACATTCCCAACCCTCTTACTTACAGGATAAGTCTCAAGCTCACCTTCAAAAGGCTTAAGTAAAAGCTCGAGCATCTCAGTGTCGTCATTATCAGGATCAAGCCAAAGCTCAAAGTGCTCTTTGTTTAAGATGACAGGCATCCTGTTATGAAGCTCTTTCATTATCTTGTTTGGTGAGGTGGTAATGATGGTGTGTGATGTAATAGTTTCAGCATCCCCTTTGTGCCAATGCTCATAAAGCCCAGCAAAAGCTAATATTGAATCATCTTTGGCTTTGATGTAATGAGGCACTTTCCCCTCTTCAGTTTTTTTCCATTCAAAGAAGCCACTAGCAGGCACAATACACCTGGTCTTTTTGAAGGGTTTTTTAAACGAAGCCTTTTCTGTTAAGCCCTCAGCCCTGGCATTAAACATACTGGCTTTAAAGTCTTTAGGGTCTTTAACCCATGAGGGAAGTAAGCCCCACTTGGTATCCATCGTTTCTCTATTACCTGATTTGCTTACATAGATAATAGGTGCATAGTGTGTTGGGGTAATGTTATAACTCCCAAATAAAGGGGCTTGGGTATTAAAGCTTTGTTCAAACAAGCTTTTAGGCCAACTGGCAACATATCTACCGCACATCTTCACTCCTTATGTGAGTCATCTTACTTGACAGTTAGCTGACTTCAGATTTAAACTCTTAAAGACAAGTATACCTTAATTAATAAGGTATTTTCATTAAGGAGTACAGTTGTACGGACTCAGTAAAAAACAAGATAGTGTTTATGCTTTTTTAGAAGATATGTGGTTAGTTCATAACAGGCAACCCAACCTAGCAGAAATGGCTAAACACTTAGGTATACATTATGTAAGCCTAAAGCAGCACTTAAATGCTTTAGAGGCTAAAGGGTACTTAAGGATTGAAACGCAAGGACGAGGTAGACCTCCCATTATCCATTTGCTAACCCCAGAATACTTGGAGGCTGCCTAAGCAGGTCAACCGTAACGCAATTCCAAAACGAAAGAGCACATTTACCGCCGATCAAAACAGTTGATGCGCTCTTTCTACACAACAAAAAACCACTTTAGGAGGTCGTTTTGTCGATATATTATTTTAGCACAATCCCCTATATGCCTTTTATCCATTGTCAGTTGATAAGCTTATGATTTGCTGTGCTTTATTTCAGCCGTTTGAGCTTTGGCATGCCATTTACCTCAATCCTAACCTCAAAGACAAACCGCTTGTTAGTTTGAATAAAAACAAAGCTAAAAACGCTAATAAGATAGCTAAGCAAGCCAACATCAAAACAGGCATGTCAGTTGAAGGAGCTAAAGCTAACTGTGATGACTTAGTTATCGTAGACACAACCCCAACACTGCTAAAGCATGCTTGGGATGAGCTTTTAAATCAGCTTTATGCCTTTACAAATCAAATAGAAGCTAAAGAATTAGGCGTAGCCTACTTAGACTTAAATGAACAAGATGCACAGCTATTAGCTGAAACTTTTAACGCTCAAGTAGCTAGTGCAGATGATAAGCAACATGCTCATCTATTAGCCTTAGCAACTCAAGAAGGTGTTTTTAATCAAGAAGAATTAAGCCTTAGTACACTTTCTTTAGAACTACTTGAAGCTATTAGGCTTAATCCAAAAACGATTGAACGTTTCCACTGGCTTGGTTTAGAAACACTGGGGGATTTGCAAAAGTGGAGTAAAAATCAACTGAGTCTTTATTTGGGTGAAGAAGCCAAACTATTACTGCCTTACCTCAAAGGGCCTTTTGATAAACAGATCGCAATATTTAAACTAAACGCTATTCTTGAAACTAGCTACCGTTTTGAAGACACGGTTTTAGAGCCTTGGCAAATTAACCCTGTGCTCGAGCACCTAGTTTTAACTCTGGTTGACCAACTGGGTGATAAAGCTGCGAGTAGATTGAATATTTATGCTGAGGTTGAAGGTCTAAGTTTCTCAGCTTCTCGCCTTAGCAAAGAACCCCTAAATACCCTAGAAAAACTCTATAGATTAGCTACTCTCACCCTTAAAGATACTGGGATTTCAGGTTTTGGCATAGATAGTCTCCGATTAGAACTTTCAAGCATCTATAGGCCCAGCAAACAAGTAAGTTTATTCAAACAAAAAGAAACGAGACTTAGGGCGATTCAAAAGGTAGAAGAACGTTTCCCAGGCAAGTTACTGCGTTTTGAAGAGGTTAATCCTTACATGCCTATCCCCGAATTTCAATATAGAGCTATTCCACTTGGTAGTGGAAGTGAGGTGAAGCATGAACCCCTCAGCTTTAACCGTACTGGTAGAAAACGGCAAACCCCAACGAATCAACAACCAACCAGTCTCATCTATTCTTGACGGCTATAGATTCTGGCCAAACTGGTGGGAAGGCTATCAACCTCGAAATTATTATCTTTTGGAACTTGGTTACAAAACCATAGAGGTTTACTGCTGTGAAGGAGAATGGTTCTTTTCTCGAAAGTTTGACTAAATGAAACTACAGGCTTTACTCAACGTGCATAGCTACTTCTCCTTTGGTGAAGCCTGCTCGAGTCCCACAACGCTAGTTAAAAGAGCATCTGATCTAGGTTACTCGCACATAGCTATAACAGATAGTTTAGGGGTTTATGCAACCGTAGAGCTCTATCGAGCAGCAAGGCAATATAGGCTTAAACCTTTAATTGGCGCAACTTTTAAGCTCGAGCATGAGGGTAGTGTTTACCCTATTGTTTTACTTTGCTCTTCAAAACAGAGCTACCAAGTTTTAAACGAGTTAATCACCCTGGCAAAAGAATCCGAAGACAAATACATAACCTTATCTCAGCTAGAAGCGCACACCAAAGATTTACATCTTTTGACCGCTGGACGTAAAGGGTTTATCAATCAGCTCCTTAGCAAGAAGAATGTGCGTGAAGCTGAGTTTCTACTAGCTACTCTTAAAGCTGCTTTTCAGGAGCGGCTTTGGGTACAGCTTTTTTTTGACTGCTACCCTTGGGATTTAAGGCGAGCAAGATCACTCAGAGACTTTGCTAAAGATAATGGGGTGGCCTGCATCATTGCTCCCGAAATTCGCTATGCCGCGCCTGACTTAATGCCCTTGTATGACACTTTGGTATGTGCAAGATTAGGCATAACGCTAGCAACACCTCATGCGGATAGACCGCTTAACGATTGCCAAGCTATTCCCGAGATTGAATCTTTTCCCCTTGTGTTTGAAGATGCCTTGGAGAATACAAATCGCTTAGCTGAAGAGCTGCACTTTGAGTTGCTTCCCGACAGGTTGACGCCACCTCCAGCGATTGTTCCAGATGGTTATGATGCAGATTCGTTTCTTGAGTCTTTGAGTCGAGAATCGCTTTTGGATAAATACTCAGGTGACCTATTTGAAAAAGCAAAGATAAGATTAGAACGCGAGTTATACACCATCAAAAGCCTTGGCTTTGCAGATTTCTTTTTAGTTGTGCGTGAGGTGATGAACTTCTGTAGAAGTAGAGGCATACTAGCTTCAGGTCGTGGGAGCGCAGTCGGCAGTGTGATTTGCTACTTGTTAGATATTACTCAAGCAGACCCAGTATCTAACGGGCTTTTGTTTGAAAGATTCTTACATGCAGGTAAACGCAGTATGCCAGATATTGACATAGATATAGCATCTTCAAGACGAACAGAGGTTTTTACATGGATAGAACAACGCTTTCCTAATAGCGCGATGGTCTGTAATCGGATAACTTACTACTTACCCTCCGCGATTCAAGACATAGGCAGAGCCATTGGTCTACCCCCCAAAGCAAGAGACACCTTAACCCATGCACTTGGCAGAGACTACCGACACACAAGGCCTCACAGAGCTAGTGACGCGCAAGTAGTGTTTGATGAAATTCTGGGCGAAGCCCCTGTGAAACAGGTTTTAATAGGCTTACTCAAAAGGATAGAAAAAGGCTTTGTTAGACAAGTCGCACCCCACAGTGGTGGTTGGGTTTTATCTCGCTACCCACTAAGTCACTATTCACCGCAAGAACGAAGTACAGGCGGTCTGAGATGCCTTCAGTTTGATAAAGATGATGTAGAGACCCTAGGCTTAATGAAACTAGACCTTTTAGGCTTGAGAATCCTTGGAGCCTTTGAAAAAGCTAGGGAAGAAATCATAAGAACAGAAAGTACATGGATTAACTTTAACGACATACCAGAAGACAAAAGCGTTTATAAAAGCCTAAGTGAAGGCGACACCATGGCACTCTTCCAACTCGAAAGTCCTGCCCAAACCAGAACCAGTACCCACATGAAACCCAAAAGTAAAGAAGACCTTAAAGTACAAGTCAGCATCATAAGACCAGGACCTATTCAATCAGGGAGTGTTGATCCTTATATTGCACGTAGAAGAGGCAAAGAAAACGTTACTTACCCTCATGAAAGTCTCAAACCTATTCTTGAGAAAACGCTTGGTGTGATTCTTTACCAAGAACAAGTCATGCAGATTGCGCATCACTTTGCAGGTTTTGGCTGGGAGGATGCGGATAGATTCCGAAAGAAAGTCTCTAGCTTTGAAGATGAATATGAAATCTCAAATGAAAGAAAAGCTTTTATTGAAGGCGCAAGTAAACTTCACAAAGCCACAAGAGAAGAAGCTGAAGCTGTATTTAATTTGTGTGCTGCGTTTAGAGGCTTTGGCTTTGCAGAAAGTCATGCTTGGGCCTTTGGCTTACACGCTTACAATTCTGCTTGGCTTAGACATCACTACCCAGCAGAGTATTTTGCTGGCTTTATGACCGAGCAACCTGGCCTGTACAGCGCCAACACCCTAAGACAAGAAGCCAGAAGATGGAACGTTGGATTTGCCAGGTTAGATATAAACCACTCGAGTTATCATTACTTTGTTGAAAAGACACCTTATGGCAAACGTTTAAGACCCCCTTTAAGTGTTGTTAAAAAAGTATCCATAGACATTGCAAAGAGCATTGTGATGGAACGCTTACAACGTGGGGAATATAAAAGCTTAAAAGATATGTTTGAACGCATTGCTTTAGATCGGGATGTTTTAGAAGCTCTTGATAGAGCTGGTGCATTTGGCCGAATGGTTGACCGCAGAGAAGGGCTTTATCAAGTTGGTATCTTCACCAACACAAGTCAAAAGAATCAAGGCAGTTTATTTGGAGTACCCGCCAAAACACCACCTTTTCCAGATCTCAGCACAATGGAAAAATTAGAATGGGATTTCCTATTAAAAGGCTTAAGTGAACATAATGTTCACCCAGTAGACCTTTACAGGAATCAACTCTTAGAGCTAGGAGCTACGCCTATGGAAAGACTTAAGTACCAACAAGGGTTTACCAGAACAGGTGGCCTTGTGGTTGCCAAACAAAAACCACCCACCGCTAAAGGCTTCGCCTTCTGGCTTTTAGAAGACAACACCGAAAGAGTCCAAGTGGTTATTCATCCTGATTTGTGGGAAGAAAATAGACAAACGCTTAGGGATGCTAAGTTTTTGATTACTGAAGGGCAGTTGACGAGAGAAGGTAGGGCTTGGACGCTTAAAGCAGCTGGGTTATGGAGCATCTGAGGCCTAAATAGGCTTAGTGGGTCCCAGTAAGTAGGAGAGTCGCCCCTCCCACTTCTGGTGCTAAACCGTGCATGCCAGTTTGCCAGCACACGGCTTGTCAAAACATTAGCTCTTGTCATGAGTACCTCTATGAAGTGAATCATGGCAATGACCCATCATTAAGGCAAGATTCTTATAGTTGTTATTCTTGTTATTGCCATCAATAGGAAGGCGGATTAAATAAAATCTCAGACTTCCATAGTTTGGGGAATAGCAGTG
>CAZWJZ010000288.1:0-5988 GCA_964634665.1 uncultured bacterium
CGCGTATTACCAATCGCATTACATTGTGGGGTGCACTTTTCTTAGGCGCAGTAAACGCGTTACCGCAAGTTCTTGCTTGGGTGACAAGAACGGGTTCATTGCCATTTGCGTTTTCAGGGATTGGCCTGCTTATTATTGTGGGTGTAGCTCTAGATACTTTAAGACAACTTGAGACTCAACTAACCATGCGCCACTATGAAGGATTTGTGTCTAAAGGACGCATACGTGGTAGAGGTAAACGGTTCTAATGGCTTTATCAGGATCAGAAGTACTGTTACTCATGGGGCCTCCAGGTGCTGGTAAGGGTACACAAGCTAGCAAACTAGCAAGAGCCCGAGGGCTTATGAAATTGTCAACTGGTGAGATGCTAAGAGACCATGTTACTCGAGGTACTGAATTAGGTTTAGCTGCTAAAGCAATTATGGAAGCAGGCAACCTTGTTTCAGATGACATTATCGTAGGTATGGTGCGTTCTGCTATTGAAAGCCAAGAGGGTGAAGATGTTCGTGTTTTGCTTGATGGTTTTCCTAGAACCCCTGGTCAAGCAGATGCCCTTGCTAACTTACTCAAAGATTTTGATACCAATTTAACCGCAGCTGTACTCTTAAGAGTTAATGAAGAAGAGCTAGTTGGTCGTCTACTTCAACGGTCTGAAGAGCAAGGCCGAAGCGATGATAATGAAGTAACGATTCGCACTAGAATGAATGTATATAAAGAACAAACACAACCGTTGATTAACTATTACGATAATGACGCTAAGCTTCGTAGTGTAGATGGTATCGGAACTGTGGAAGAAGTGTTTGCTCGCATAACTGGAGTTTTATCTTGATTTTAAAGCGTCCTAGTGAAATTGACTTAATGGCGGAAGCTGCAGTGATTAATCGTGAAGCTTTAGAAGCCGTTGAGCCATACATTCAGCCAGGTGTTAGTACTGCTGAGTTGAATGCTATTGCTGAGGATGCTATTGTATCGCGCGGTGGTAGGCCAGCTTTTAAGGGCTACCGCGGCTTTCCAGCGACATTATGCACCTCTGTTAATGAAGTGGTTGTTCATGGTATTCCCAATACCAAAGCACTACAACAGGGTGACATTGTGTCTATTGATATTGGTACCTTTTATAGAGGTTACGCTGCTGATATGGCAAATACCTATGCAGTTGGCGATATCTCTGATAAGGCAAAACGCCTTTTAGATGTTACTAAAAACTCTCTCTACGCAGGCATTGAGAAGGCGTATGTTGGCAACAGACTTGGTGATGTTTCCGCGGCAATTCAGGACGTCATTGAGGCTGCAGGTTACTGGGTGATACGAGAGTTCGTGGGACATGGCATAGGCGCTGAGTTTCACGAGTCACCTGAAGTTCCAAACTATGGTCAGGCGGGCACAGGCCCTGTATTAAGAGCAGGTTTGGTATTAGCAATTGAACCTATGGTGGCTGAAAAGCGCACTAAGGTTCGTATTTTAAAAGATGAATGGACAGCACTAACAGCAAATAAGTGCTTAGCTGCCCATTTTGAACATACTGTGGCTATTACTCAAGATGGTCCAAGGTTACTTAGTGCTAAAGACCAAAGCCCTAGAGCAAGTAGTCAGAGCGCAGAACTGTCACTGGGAGGTGTACGTGGCGCGTAAACAATCAAAAAGACCGCCAAGAGTGCAAAAAGAACGTCCTGAAGAAACAACTCAGGACACCATTCGAGCAGAAGGTGTTGTTGTTGAAGCAAGACCCAATACAACGTTTTTAGTACAGCTTGACGCTGGACCTGAACTTCTAGCGCACGTTGGTGGCAAAATGCGCCGCAATTACATTCGTATTTTACCTGGAGATAGAGTTGTTTTAGAAATTAGCACATATGATCCTGAAAAGGGTCGAATTGTGTATAGGAAGTAAGGAGCAATAGATGAAAGTACGTGCATCTGTAAAACCAATGTGCGACAAATGCAAGATCATTAAGCGACATGGCAAAGTGTTTGTAATTTGCCCTGTAAATCCTAAACATAAGCAAAGGCAAGGTTAGTTATGGCAAGAATTTCTGGTGTTGATTTACCGAGGAATAAGCGCATTGAATATGCGCTCCCCTATATATTTGGGGTTGGCTTAACTCGCTCAAAAGAAATACTCGATGCAACAGGTGTTGATCCTGATACGAGAGTAAAAGACTTAGCTGAGCCAGACGCTCAAAAGATTCGGGAATATATCGACCAAAACTTCAAAGTTGAAGGTGACTTGCGTCGAGAAGTTCAACAAGATATTAAGCGACTTATGGATATAGGCGCTTACCGAGGGCTACGCCACCGCAGAGGCTTACCTGTGCGTGGTCAATCAAGCAAAACAAATGCGAGAACCCGTAAAGGCCCACGTCGTACCGTAGCCGGTAAAAAGAAAGCACCTCGTAAGTAGGTAATTGATTATGGCAAAAGCAAAGACAACTAAAACCAAAAAGCGTGTAAAACGTAATATTGTTGAAGGTAAAGCTTTCATTCATGCAAGCTACAACAATACAATCATCACAATCACAGATCTAGATGGCAACACGGTTGCATGGTCAAGCAGTGGCCATATTGGCTATAAAGGCTCCAAAAAAGGAACGCCTTATGCAGCCCAACTTGCGGCCGCTGATGCTACTCGCAAAGCCCAAAATATGGGACTCTCGCAACTAGACATCGTTATTAGAGGAACAGGTTCAGGTCGTGAACAAGCCATCCGTTCAATTCAAGCAACTGGGGTAAATGTACGTACTATCATAGATGATACTCCTACCCCTCACAATGGTTGCCGTTTGCGTAAACGTAAGCGCAACGCTTAAGGAGATTATGTATGGGTCGCTATAGAGGTCCTGCCGTAAAAATAAGCCGCCGTGAAGGCGTCAACTTAACAGAAAGCCCAAAAGTGGCACGCTTTTTAGAGCGTCGCCCGCACCCTCCAGGGCAGCATGGTCAAAGACGCAGAAGTAAGCGCACTGATTACGGTGTACGTTTACGTGAAAAGCAAAAATTGCGTTACTACTACAACATGAGCGAAAAGCAATTTGCTACCCTATTCGGAGAAGCTGTTCGAAACGAAGGTGCAACAGGTGCAGTGTTCTTACAGCTCTTAGAATCACGTTTAGACAACGTGGTTTATAGACTTGGGCTTGCTCACACCCGTCGTCAAGCGCGTCAGTTTGTAGGCCACGGCCACATTCTAGTAAATGGCAAACGGATTGACATTGCAAGCTACCGAGTAAAACCAGGTGACGAAATATCAGTTGCAGCAGCAAGCAAAGACAACGTTTTTATAAAACAAAACGTAGAAGCAAAACGCCGTGGAAAAACTTTACCTTGGCTCGAGTTTGACGCTGATAGTCTTAAAGGTAAATTTGTGTCTTTGCCAGCGCGTGAAGATTTAAATGTTCCTGTGAATGAACTTCAAATTATTGAGTATTACTCGAGGTAACTTATGGTACAAGCTGAACCTCAATTTAAAGTTAAAGCAAATGATACGTACGGTGAGTTTATTGTTGAGCCGTTAGCCAGAGGCTATGGTCAGACTTTGGGTAGCCCACTTAGGCGTTTACTCTTATCTGCTGTTCCTGGTACAGCTGTGACAAGTGTTTATATTGAAGATGTATTACATGAGTTTTCTACCATTGATAATGTCAAAGAAGACGTCATGCAAATCATTCTTAATTTAAAAGAACTTGTTGTTAAGTTACATGACGATGAGCCTGTAACACTGACTTTGCGTGTTGAACGTGAAGGCAATGTTACAGCTGCTGATTTTGAACTTCCGCCTAATGCAGAAGTTATAAACAAAGACTTGCATATTGCTACCTTAGAAAGTGGCGGTAAGCTTGTGATGGAAGTAAGAGTTGAGCCTGGAACAGGTTACGTGCCTGCTGAAGTGCACGGTACAAAAGACCGTATTAACTCAATTCCTGTTGATGCCATATTTACACCTGTACGCCGTGTTGCTTATCGTGTAGAAGATACCCGTGTGGGTCAAGAAACTGATCTTGATAGGCTAGTGATTCGTGTCTGGACCGACGGTAGTGTTAGCTCTAGGGATGCCCTTGATATAGCTGTTAGTACCTTACGTTCGCAACTATCGGTATTTGGTGGTGCAATCGAAGAGCCTTACGAGGAAGTTGTAAAGCCTTCAGCTATTATTAGTTTGTCTAGTAACCCACAAATCATAGCTTCTACAACAACCCCAGCAGCCCCTGCTAAGACAGATCCAGATGTTCCGCATATTAGTCTTGATAGCCTAGACTTATCAAGCCGCGTGCTTCACTCTTTGCAAGAAGAAGGTATTGATTCTGTAAATGCACTACTGGCACTTTCAGAGCGGGACCTCAAAAAAGTAGGCGGTATTGGTGAGAAGTCTCTTGGTGAAATTGCTGAACAACTTGCTGCCAAAGGCCTGAACCTTAAGGAGTAATTTGTCATGAGACACTTATCAAATAACCGTAAAAAACTAAACCGTAACAGTAGCCACAGGATTGCCCTAAACCGCGCTCAAGCTACTTCACTATTTAAGCATGGTCGGATTAAAACAACCTTAGCTAAAGCAAAGAATCTACAAGCCTACGTTGAGAAACTTATCACCACAGCTCGTGGTGGTGACCTTCATGCACGCCGTATGGTGGCTAAAGAAATTCATGATAAAGACGTATTGCGTAAACTCATGGATGAAATTGCACCTAACTACGCAGATCGCCCAGGCGGATACACAAGAGTTTACCGCTTAGGTCATAGACGTGGCGACGCAACCCAAGAAGGCTTAATCGAACTCGTAGATTTCGACTAAATAAACCAAAACATTAAAATTAAAGCTCGAGTTTTTTACTCGAGCTTTAATTTTGCAGTGGAATGGCACTATGACTAATACTAAACTGATTTAATCGTGTCATAAGACTGAGTGAGTCAGAGCGTAATCCCCTAGGTCGGAATTATAAAGTCTTACGATATTTATAATTCAGCTTAGTATTACTTATGAAGTGGAAGCAGAAAAAATGAACAGAAATTTAACACCATGCAAGAAACTCGAATGGTTTGGGCTTAGGAAAGCATTTTGATAAGTCTTAGCTAAAGACATGTCAGTATAGTTAAGGTATCAAAGAAGTCATTAAGTTGGCAATGCTGGTGCTCGAGTGTTCAGCAAAGATAGTCCAGCGCATTACCTTTTAGCTTAAGAAAGAGGCTCAATAAATCTTTGCACTTCAATTAAGTATCCATTGGGATCACGAACAAAAAACTGGTAGACATTAAAACGCTCACTTAGAGCTGGCGTACTTTCAGTTGCGATACCTTGATCTTTGAGTACTTTATAAACACCATCGACATCATCTATAAGTAATGTAATAACCACACGGTAATCAGTAGGAATGCCGTAGCCTCGATCGCAAAAACCAAGATAACTTGTAGGACCCGTTTTGTAGATGCGACAAAGTGTTTGATCTCGTACTAACTCGAGTCCTAATACACCTTCATAAAAATCAATTATCTTTTGGTGATTATCGGTGGGTAAAAACATGACTTGACCTTTTAAGGCAAATTGACTTGCTATGGTTTGCATATTGTTAACCTATTCTTTTGCATTGGGATGGCTAGCTTTTCTCATATTATAATCAGTCCAAATTCTCAGTAAATTAATACTTTGGTTTAGCTTTAAGAGAAGTCTTTTATCTTAATTGGGAAATCGTCTAAGTAAAGGTCAGCATCTTTAATGACAGCATCTGCATGATAAGGCACACCATTTTTCCCACCAAAACTTAGATTATTACCAAATCCAAGGTGCAATGTACCTGCAACTTTTTCGTCAAGAAGAGTATCACCTGTCAAACCAAATGAACTGTTCAGACCTATTCCAAGTTCCGCTAAGCTTCTCGCCTCGGGGGCTTGGTCATCAAAATTAGTCAAAAAAGCTCGAGCTTTTTCTCCTCTTACATTTATGATTCGTCCTTTACTTATGTCTATGTATAAGGGGGAGGTTAAGGTTCCTAGTTT
>CAZWJZ010000289.1:0-5972 GCA_964634665.1 uncultured bacterium
ATTAATTATGTCATCACTATTTGGCATTTTTTCTACCATCACAGTTGGTGCGCCCATCATAGCGGTAGGTACAATTAAATCGTCTTCGTCAAGTTCATCTAAAGTGTAAAGTTCTACAGGCCCATAGTCACGAATGGCTTGGCGGGCCATTAGCTTTCCTATATAAGGATCTCCCCCGCCACCTGTTCCTAAAACAGCTGCACCTAAAGCAATGTCTTCAATATTGCTTTCATCTAAAATACGCATCTTAAGCTCCTGCCAAATCGCCCACAGCTTTCACCATTATGCGTGTAGCATTGCCTGGTAGGTAAGCTAGAGGTACTTCTTCAACATCAACAATTTCAACGGTATCAGCTTTTGCACCAGCGCTAACAGCACGGTCCGTCGCTTCTTGCTTGGCTTGCTTAAGAGCTTCTTCGCGGGTCATATCAGCGAGAGCAAAGACTCTGTCCGTCTCGCCACCGACTTGCGCTATAGCAGCACCAATTGCGTTTGCAACTGCAAAATGATTGGGTTTAATCATCTCGGAGGCCCCTTCAACTTTTCGTTGAATGAGTACACTACCGCCTCCCACTACAATGACTGGTACTTCAGTTGCACTGGTTTTCATGCGATCAACCGCAACGTTCACCATTTCTGCTATGCGGTCTTCAACTGCTTTTATCAAAGACGCATCAATATCAGCAACTTTTGAGGCGTCACCTATGTCTTCATGACCTGCAGCCACAATTATGTCTGTTGTGGTTAAGGTATCGCCTCCAAAGACTTTTGCCTTACTTATAAGCTCATAACCTACGCTTTGTGGTCCTACTTTTAAGGGCTCAGTTTGAATTAATGAGCCACCACCCAAGCCTATAGATAGCGTATCTGGCATTCGGAAGTTAGTGCGGACTCCACCGATATCTACTGCCATTGCTGCTACTCGTGGGAAGCCTTGTTGTAAGACTCCAACATCTGTGGTTGTGCCTCCAACATCTACCACAATGGCATCTTTAAGACCACTCAAGAAGGCTGCACCACGCATGCTATTGGTTGGACCCGATGCAAACGTTAAAACAGGGTAATCTGCTGCAAAGTCAGCGTTCATAAGGGTGCCATCATTTTGACTAATAAAGAAGGGAGCTGAAATATTCATGTCACGTAAAGCTTTTTTAAAACCCTTTACAGTTTTTAAGGCAAGCTCCCGCAAGCAAGCGTTCATAATGGCAGCATTTTCACGTTCTAACAAGCCAATCCGGCCAATCGTACTAGATAAAGTAATGTTTGCGTCAGGAATAACTGCTTTCACGATCTCTGCGGTTTGCTCTTCAAAGGTTGCATTAACAGGAGAAAATACCGATGAAATAGCAATCGCAGTTATGCCTTTAGCTTTAATCTTTTCAGCTATGCCACGAACTTCTTCTGGGTCAAATGCCGAAATCTCACGGCCATCAAACTCATGTCCACCATGAGCTAGGTAGTAATTTCTTCCAATAGTTTCAGCTAAATCATCTGGCCAGTCAACCATAGGCGGCAAACAAACAGTAGCAGGCAAACCCAAGCGAATACAGGCCGTGGGTGTTAACCGACGACGCTCAACCACCGCATTGGTAAAATGAGTTGTACCAATCATGACACCATCAATTTTGCTAACATCCAGCTTGGCTGCTTCGATGATTGTTTTTAAGGCTTTACTAATACCTTCTGAAACTTCTTTTGTGGTTGGGCTTTTGGTGGATGTAACAACAGTATCGCCATCCATAAGTACTGCGTCTGTATTGGTTCCACCTACATCAATTCCTATTCGCATTCTTTCCTCCTAAAGTAACTTCACATTTTATCTTGTTAATTTAATACCAATGCTCCCACCAGCCATAGGCTGAAAAGGAACGTTATAGCCAAAAGCTTGAGGGCCCACAACTTTCAAAGCTTTTTGCGTTTTTAGACCTGCGGGTGCAGGTGCAGCAATAACTGCAACGCGCATACCGTAGCGAAGTAACTCTGTAGAAATAGGTTCACCTGTTTCTACATCAACAATACAAATAAGGTCAGGAACGGTAGCCACAACTTTATCGTTAAGATAAGCAATCAAAAATTCGTTTTGAAACTCTATAAATAGCTTAGCTAGCGTTTCATTAAACCCCTGCATTGTGAGAGTGCCACGAGCAAAACCTTTAACGATTCGCCGATTAACATCTGTTAGTTTTCCTTTAAACAAAACAACACCAGAAAGCATATCTGCAATAATTTGAGGAATATTCTCAGCACCACGTCGTTGAGACTCGAGTACTTTATTTCCTAGTGCATGCGCTAAGGTGAGTGTGTAAGGTACACAGCTTGTTCTAAATTGCTTGCCTGTCATGACATTGCCGACTAGGCCGGCTGTTGCGCCCATACTGGTAGCTTGTACTCTGGCGAGCCTTTCAGCCCATACATCATCTTTCGTATGCGGGAAAAACACTTCGTTTTTGCCTGCATCTACCATAGCAAAAGGAGCGGTTTTTGCACCACCATTAAACAAAAAGGTAGCCATTTGCAATTCTGGAAAGGCACGACCCATGCCGTCACCATCAAGTGTAGGTATGCCCGCTTGACGGCCTGCTATCAGTGGCCCTATGCCGTTACCCCCACCTATTTCAGCTATACCTATGGCATCTAGCTTTTTACCCAAGTGCTTTTCGAGCAGGCGGATGCCTCTGAGTAATTCGGTGCCTTCTTGCATTTTTTCTATACTTGCTGTGGGTGCCCCAATAAAGCCGGCAACCGCAACAGTGGCATCATCAGCTAGATCATCAGGTGACATGACAGGTTGAGGGCCCGCTTCACGAAGTACAGCGCGTAAATGTAAACTATCTAGATAAGGGCTTCCGCCCCCACCTGTTCCCAGAATGCCCGCGCCAACAGCGATGGGTTGAATATCTTCAAGCGTGACTTGCTTTAGCATGGCTTCCTCCTAAGAATGCAAATGACAAGCAACCTGATGCCCTTTGCTTGTTTCAACTAAGGCTGGTTCATGCGTCTCACACTTATCTAGCTTTGCAGCATGACAGCGAGGCGCAAAAGGGCAACCATGCTTGGGTCTGGCCGAGGTGGCGTCTCCTTTTAAAAGAATTTGCTCTTTTTGTTCACTTGGGTCGGGTTCTGGAATCGCGGATATAAGGGCTTGCGTGTAAGGATGTTTTGGTTCTTCAAAAATGGTTTTTACATTAGCAATTTCGACAATCTTGCCAAGATACAAAAGGGCAACTTCATCACATAAGTAGCGCACTACCCCTAAATCATGTGAAATAAAAACATAAGTTAACCCAAAATCATCTTGTAGCTGTTGTAAAAGATTGAGAACTTGAGCCTGAACTGACACGTCTAACGCTGAGGTAGGCTCATCTAAAATAATGAGTTTTGGGTTCACAGCTAAGGCTCTTGCTATGCCTACCCTTTGCTGTTGCCCACCTGAAAACTCATGAGGAAAGCGGTGATAATGCTCTTCTTTTAAGCCAACCACATTTAGTAACTCTAATACACGTTGTTGCGCTTGGTAGCCCCGTAAATGCTGATGAATCCATAAGGGTTCTGCAATAATTTGTCCAATTGTCATGCGACTATTAAGAGAAGCCGCAGGCGACTGATAAATCATTTGAATATCACTACGCTTACCCTGCATTTCTTTACGAGGTAAACGACTAATATCTTGACCTTCAAACAGAATTTGGCCCTCTGTAGGCTCGAGTAGTCTTATGGCGCATTTTCCTATAGTTGTTTTTCCTGAGCCTGATTCACCAACCAATCCGAGGGTTTTGCCTTTCGGTACGCTGAAACTTACTTCGTCTACAGCTTTAAAATGGCTTGTTTTCTGGTTAAAAACACCGCTACGTTGCGAAAAATATTTTTTTAAACCTTTTACTTCTAGTAGGGGTGTGCTCATGCTGCATCCTCATACAAATGGCAGTAGGCATAATGATTACTTGCCACGGTCTTCGCCGTGGGAACCATAGTTTTACAAACATCCATCACTTTTGAGCATCGCGGGTGAAATCGGCATCCTTCTGGTGGCTTATTTAAATTGGGAATAAGCCCTGAAATACCTTCAAGCCCCCCACGTGGTGTGTGTTTGGTAGGTACCGCATTGAGTAGGCCTTGCGTGTAGGGATGTTTTGGATTTGCAAATAGGTCTTTTACACTTGATTCTTCGACAACCCTACCCGCATACATAACAGCTACCTTTTCACACGTTTTAGCAACAACCCCAAGGTTATGAGTAATAAGCAAGACAGATAAATCAAGCTGTTTTACTAAGTCACCTATAAGCCCTAAGATTTGTGCCTGAATCGTGACATCAAGCGCGGTTGTTGGCTCATCCGCAATCAGCAATTCTGGTTCTCCAGCAAGTGCCATAGCAATGAGCACTCGCTGGCGCATACCTCCTGAAAACTGATGCGGATATTCATTAAGGCGTTTTTCACCATCTTGAATCCCGACCAAATTCATAAGCTCTGCTGCTTTTTTAGCAGCATCCTTACGCATGGAACGTCCTTTTGAAGAAAACCGCCATTTAGCAGGCACTTGATTAGACTCAAAATTTTGATACAAGACTGCGTCGACTAGCTGTTCTTTTATAGTAAATAAGGGGTTTAAGTTGGTCGTAGGATCTTGAAATATCATGCCTAAATTACGTGATCTAAAGTGCTGCATTTCATCTGCTGATTTTTTCAGTAAATCTTCACCTTTAAATAGAACTTTACCTTGGCTTATTTTTCCGGGTGGCATGGGAATTAGGCGAGGAACAGATAAAGCCGTCATAGACTTACCGCAGCCTGTTTCTCCTACTAGAGCTAATACGTCACCCCGCTGCATTGTTAAATTAATGCCAGCTAAAACTTTAGCAGTACCATCAAAGGTTTTAAATTCAAGATGTAAATCTTTTATTTCTAGTAACGGCTGACTCATAGTCTAAAACTCATCTTCTTGACCTCGGGTCAAGTACATCTCGCAAGCCATCACCCAACAAATTCCAACTAAACACCATGACAAAAATAGCTAGGCCAGGAAAAGTTGCTATCCACCATTCATCTGGGAAACGCTCACGACCATCATTTATCATGGCACCCCACTCAGGGGTAGGAGGTGACGCTCCCAAACCTATGAAGCCAAGCGCTGCCGCCGTCAAAACTGCAAAGCCAAAATCCGTACTCATCTTCACAATAATAGGTGAGATAGCGTTAGGCAAAATATGCCTAAATAAAATACGCGCATGAGATGAGCCAATTCCATCTGCTGCTTCTACAAAAGCATCTTCTTTTAAAGATAAAACAAGGCTTCGGGTAAGCCTCGCAAACCCAGGCCACCAAACTAGAGAAATGCCTATCATAACGTTTGTTATACCTTTACCAAGAGCTGCAGTAATAGCAATAGCGAGTACAAGCGCAGGTACAGTCAGAAAAATATCGGTAATGCGCATTAAGATATCATCTACCCAACCACCAGCATAAGCAGCTATGGCACCTATGCTTACACCAATGATAGAAGCAAGAAAAATAATGACAATACCCACTTGTAAAGCTAAGCCAGTACCCATAATCACACGACTGAAAATATCTCGACCTACTTTATCAGTACCAAATAAATACTCAGCACTTGGAGGCAAAAGACGCTCAGTTACACGCGTTTTACCAAAAGCATCTTCAGGATAAGGTGCAATATAAGGAGCTGCAAACGCAACTACAAGCAAGATGATAAGCATACTTAAGCCAATCATAGAAAGCACATTTGACCTAAATCGATAAAGCCCCCGCCTAAACGCCTCCCACTGAACCTCACGAGCTTTATGCTTTAACTCTTTAGAATTTAAGCTTCTAGCCATAGCGAATCCTTGGATCAAGCAACCCATAAGCAATATCCGTAAAGATATTTACCAGACTAAACACAATGCCATAAATAATCGTAATGCCCATAATAGGCTGAAAATCAAGCCTTAGCGAAGACTCAACAATATAAAG
>CAZWJZ010000290.1:0-5939 GCA_964634665.1 uncultured bacterium
ATGAGAACAAGAATCTCCACCCTATAGCGAATGCTTAGGTGGAGAGTATGTCAACTAACTGTTTATTAAAGCAAACCGTAACTACTTACCCTATTGACAAATTGGAGACATTATGATCTTGCGTCTAGGACAGGATTGAACATGAGGAAAAACCGTGCTCTTCTCATAAAGGTTCGAAATCAGCGTATAAATGGGTGAATTTTCGAATTTCCCCTTAAAAGTTTGCGTTACAGACGGCATGTCAAGGGGGGCAGTACTTACAGCAAACCTATAATATGAGGAAGAATGGGTTTTAGAAAATCAAACTAAGAAGCCAAAAAAGCCCTTAGCTTTGCTCTAGCGTAAAGCATGTTCACCGATAAGGAAGCGTATCAGCTTGAACTGTAAGGCATTAAAACATATCTTTTTGGTTCATGGGTTCATTGGAGATATCAAAATCATCTAACTCATCATCACGTTCAGGGTCGTCATCTGAGCTAGAAGCATGACGAAAAAGATTAGCACCAATTGACTCTTCAAATTCTTCGCTATCTTCTTCAAATAAGCTTGCCTCAAGATCATCTTGCCTAATATTCGAGTCAAGCGCTGCTTGCACTTCAGGCAAAAGCGACTCAATAAATTTAGGGGGAGGTGGTAAGCTAATGTAAAGTCGATGGCCAGACACACCTTCAGCTTGAGGGGAACCCAAAAACAATACCGTTTCAACTAGAGGAGCATCATGACTTGGGTCAGATGCAGCTCGTGAAGGCACCACAACATTAACTCTTAAAGACTCATTGTTAGCTTCAAAACCAGACGCCATACGCGTAATGGCACCTCGAATAGAAAGCATATGAGGCGCATTAGCATTTTTAGGAGGGCTAACCAGAACAATCCAAGCATTCTTAACCAAAAGCTGAGCAACTTTAAGGGTTAAAAAGGTGCTTCTAACGTTTTCGGTAAACAATTCGGTAAATTCATTCTCAAGTAAATTTGCAAAACTCGAGTAGCTTTGCCTGTTTGCTACATGAACAACGCCTGCAAGGTCACCGTAAATCTCGAAGACTTTATTAAAGGCGTTGCGTACATCTACTTGGGTTGTCATGTCTGCTTGTATAGGGATTGCGTTGCCACCAAGTTCTTCTATCTCAGCTGCTGTTTTTGCAGCAAAATCAACGTCTTTATCTGCACAAACCACATGGTAGCCTTGATTTCCGTAGGCTAAAGCTATGGCTCGACCGAAGCCGTGGCCAACATTTGTTATCAAAACAACTTCAGAACCATTCATTACTTTAGTCAGCATACTTGGTATGTGCAGGTTTTAACAAGGTGCAATAAATCCCCAATTTTGGTTTAGCGTCAAATTTGGTGTATTTAGAGAGTTCTTAGTGAGATGCTTCGCCTTTAAAAAACACCTTAAAGAGCCCAGTAGTGCAGCTTTATAAATAGTCATGGTTAATTAACAACTACGAGATAGGGTAGACCTACTTTAAATGCCTAAAGACCAGACTATCTTTTAAAAAATGTGATATTCTTCATAGTTGTTAAATTGCTTTTAAGCCATTTGTTCTGCGTCATTCGTACATAAAAAAGCTAAGATTTGCCTCTATACTTTTTGGGAGAAATTAAAACACAATGCAAGCGTAAGGGAAAAGTAAAGGGTATCAATCCCTGAGTAGGAAAATACTAACACTGGGCGGTGAATGGATGATAGCCAACTAATGACCTCAGAATCACGTATTCGACAAGCAAACAAACGGCAGTCCCAAGGGAACAAGCAGTTTATTATAACGGTATCCCCAGAAATACCAAATCAGCAACCCTTTTCTTTTAGGCTAAACACTCGAGTGCTTAAAATACTCCTCTTTAGCTTTATGACACTCCTTATTTGTTTGCTGAGTATTTCTTTTTTTGCTTATCGTAGTTTTACGCAGTTTCAAAAACTTAGAACTTTGAATCATGACTTGTACCTAGCTTTAGATAGTCAAGAGAAAACACTGCAAGATAAAACGATGACTGTATCTGAATTAGAAACAGTTGTTAATCGATTAAGTGATATTACAACTTCAAAACAAGCCTTAGCGCTTAGCTTAAGTGAAAAAGAGCTTGCTTTAGAAGCCAGCGAAGCGACGGTGGCTGAAAGTGATCTTGTGATTAGACAGTTTTTAAGCCAATTAACTCGCATTGAGAGTTTGGTGGAAGATTTACAGCTTGCTGCGAATATCGAAATTGCTGATATTCCTGCTTTAGCTGAGGTAACGCAGGCCGCAGGTGGCGCTGAAGAATTGACTTCAGTGGACGCTTTGGCGCAAGATATTGAACAGATGATTGCAAAAGCGAAATTCAATCTAAACGGACTGAGTGCTAGTATTAGTGAAGTGAAAGACGATTTGGTTTATAAGCAAGCCCTTGTTGAAGCTACCCCTAAAATATGGCCCGTTGAAGGATATATAAGCTCGACCTTTGGGTGGCGCAAAAGCCCTATCTCAGGGAACGATAATTTTCATAGAGGTACAGATATTGTTGCACCTAATAAAACGCCTATTAAAGCAGTAAGTGCTGGTAAAATCATCACTGCAGGATGGAGTAATTCGGGCTACGGTAATCATATTATTATTGATCATGGGTTTGGAATGAAAACGCTCTACGGGCACCTGAACTCGATAATGATCAATGTAGGTGATAGCGTTTCAATGGGCACTGAAATTGGATTGCTAGGCAATACAGGCTACAGTACTGGCCCGCACCTTCATTACGAAGTTTGGGTTGATGAAGTGCAAATGAACCCTGCTAATTACTTACCTTAGGAGTTGAAATGTTTAAACGTGGTGAGCAAAAACAAATGTCGAGCCAAAATAATGTTCAAGGTGGCGAAGAGTGGACCTTAATCAATAAAAATACAACCATTCAAGGCAGCCTAAATGCTTCAGGCAGAGTACGTATTCATGGAAAAGTACTAGGGGATGTCATTGTTGAAGGTGTTTTAGAAATAGCCGAAGAAGGACTTATTGAAGGCGCACTTGTCAGAGCAGATGAAGTCAAAATAATAGGTAAGGTAAAAGCAAACATAGAATCAAAGGGCAAAATTGAGATTTGGCAGACAGGTCAGCTTGAAGGTGACGTAAGAGCTCGAGCTTTAGAGATTGATGAGGGCGCCATGTTTATTGGTCGTAGTGATATGCGTCCGCTAGAAAAGACAAGCACTATGCCCATGGCGAAACCTATAAAAGCTGCACTCGAGCCTTCTTAAGCTCTTTTTAATGTGATAAACCAGCGGTCTTGTGACCGCTGGTTTTTTTGGCTGACAGACTTTTGATAGCTAAAAACTTGACAATACTAGACTCAAGTTTCATAATATGGTTATTATGAATGCAGAGAAACTAACCGAATCCTCTTTACAAATGATTGCCAGTGCGCAACAAATCGGGAAAACCCGAAATCATCAAACCATAACCCCTGTTCACCTCGTTACTGCCCTCATTGCAGACCCCACAAGCCCCGCAACTCGAGTGCTGGAAAAAACAGGTGCAAACCCACAACAGATTCAGCTAACGCTTAATGCCATTTTAGATAAGTTACCCAAAGTGGCAGGCAGCAGTGACCAGTACATGTCAAAAGACATGGCCGCAACGTTCACCGAAGCTGAAAGCTTAGCAGCCCAATGGGGAGACAATTTTGTTGCGGTTGACACCCTAATTGTTGCAGCAAGAAGCAAAGGTGGCAGCGACTTAGCTAGCCTACCTTCTAAAGATATTTTGGAAACAACTGCTAAAGAAATTCGTGGTGGCAGAAAAGTAGACTCCAAAGGTGCAGATAGCAACTTCGAAGCGCTTAACAAATACGGAATTGACCTAACTGAACTCGCCCGACAAGGCAAAATGGACCCCATTATTGGCCGTGATGAAGAAATGCGCCACGTCATACAAATACTGTTGCGCCGCACCAAAAATAACCCCGTACTCATTGGTGAGCCCGGCGTTGGTAAAAGTGCCATTATCGAAGGCTTAGCCCAAAGAATCGTCAACAAAGATGTGCCTGAAGGTCTGCAAGGCAAAAAGCTTATTCAACTAGATATAGGTACCTTACTAGCCGGTGCTAAATTTCGTGGTGAATTTGAAGAACGTATGA
This sequence comes from uncultured bacterium, assembly GCA_964634665.1. Lineage (GTDB taxonomy): Bacteria > Deinococcota > Deinococci > Deinococcales > Trueperaceae > JAHEBB01. The sequence continues at coordinate 4,108 of CAZWJZ010000290.1, forward strand.
AGTCGGTCATTAACGAAACGATTAACTCAGAAGGCGAAGTCATCTTATTTGTCGATGAACTTCATACCATTGTTGGCGCAGGCGGCTCAGCAGGCAGTGTAGATGCAGATGACATGCTTAAACCCGCCCTAGCCCGAGGTCAATTACGCTTCATAGGCGCGACAACCCTAACCGAATACCGTGAAATAGAAAAAGACCCTGCCTTAGAACGTCGCTTTAGAACCATCGTTGTCAACGAACCCTCAGTAGAAGAAACCATTAGCATCTTAAGAGGCATAAAAGAAAAATACGAAGTACACCACGGGGTTCGTATAACAGACCCCGCCATTATTGCGGCAGCCACCTTATCTCACCGTTACATCGCAGATAGACAATTACCCGATAAAGCCATAGACCTAATAGATGAATCAGCCAGCCGTATACGTGTACAACTTGATAGTATGCCAGAAGAAATAGACGGTCTAAGACGCCGTAAATTACAACTCGAAATTGAACAAGAAGCCCTAAAAAAAGAAGATGATAGTGACAGCGCAGCTAGACTCTTACGCATAGAAGAAGAACTACGCATCATCGAAGATGATATCAACAAAGCCCAATCAGAATGGCAAGCAGAAAGAGACATTCTAGATGATTTGCGAGAAGCCCAACACCAACTAGATACCGCCCGAACCAACATAGAAACAGCTGAGCGTGACTACGACCTTAACAAAGCCGCAGAACTCCGCTACGGAGAACTACCCAAACTCGAGCAAACCATAAAAGACCTAAGTCACAAGCTCGAAAATGCCCAATATGTACGCTTAGAAGTAGGCGAAGACGAAATAGCCGAAGTTGTATCTCGCTGGACAGGCATACCTGTAACCAAAATGATGGAAGCTGAAAAACAAAAACTACTCCACCTTGAAGACGAAATGCACAAACGCGTGGTTGGTCAAGAAGAAGCCATCAACTCAGTAGCAGACGCAGTAAGACGCTCACGTGCAGGCTTATCAGACCCCGGTAAACCCATAGGCAGTTTTATCTTTCTAGGACCAACAGGGGTAGGTAAAACAGAAACCGCTAAAGCCCTTGCCGAAATCCTGTTCGACAGCGAAGATAACATCATCCGTATGGATATGAGTGAATACATGGAAAAGCACACCGTAGCTAGACTCATCGGTGCACCCCCCGGATACATTGGTTACGATGAAGGAGGGCAACTCACAGAAGCAGTACGCCGCAAACCCTACTCCGTTGTGCTATTTGATGAAATCGAAAAAGCTCACCCAGATGTCTTTAATACCCTCTTGCAAGTCCTAGATGATGGCCGCCTCACAGACTCAAAAGGCCGCACCGTAGACTTTAGTAACACCGTGGTAATCATGACCAGCAACATAGGCAGCCCACGCATTTTAGAAGCCAGCCGCGATGGACTCAACCTAGAAGAAATACGTGGCAGCGTTATGTCAGAACTCCAAAGCTACTTCAGACCCGAATTCCTCAACCGAATCGATGACATAATCGTCTTCCATGCCCTAAGCCTAGAACAAGTCCAAACCATAGCAGGCTTTATGCTCAAAAAACTCCGCCAACGCCTCGACTCACGCAAAATGACACTCGAGCTTAGCAATACAGCTATGGAGCACCTAGCTAGACTTGGCTACGACCCTGCCTTCGGTGCTAGACCCTTAAAGCGTGCAATACAAGATAATATTGAAACCCCGTTATCCAAAAAGATTATTGCGGGTGAAATAAAAGAAGGAGATACCATTTTGGTTGAACCTGCAGCAAACGGATTTAACTTTGAAAGAAAAGCAGTTGAAGCTATTCTAAACTAAGTTTAAGTAACAATG
>CAZWJZ010000291.1:0-5932 GCA_964634665.1 uncultured bacterium
CTTGCTTATAGATAATATAAGTCCAGAAGATAAGCAGCTTGCCAGCATTATGAATAGAATCGAAAAACTACGTGACCCCAGCCATATAGAAGCTTATAGCCTAAGCACATGGATAACTTGGCTGGCAAATGCGGGCTTAGAAACCCACAAACTTATTCGCTTTGAGCGCCAAAAGAACTATGCTGATTGGACGCAAACAGCAAAGCTAAGCCATGATGATACTAGCAAACTCGAGCACTATATATTGGCTTTATCAAATGAGGCCAAAGCTTATCTTAATCTGCTTACTGAAGGGGAAAGAGTCGTAAGTTTGAGCCATGAGGTTGTCTTGCTACAAGCGAAACGATTTGCCTAATAACGTTCATGACCTTTCAAGAAGATATTCTTGCTAAACTCTACTGTTTATGCGTCAACTCACTCTAATACGACATGGTCTAACAGATTGGAATAAAACAGGGCAATTTCAAGGACACACAAATATTCCTTTATCTGAAGAAGGCAAAGCCCAAGCAAAGGTACTTGCAAACTATTTAGAAAAAGCTAGCAATAGCGTAGATAAAGTGTACTCGAGTCCCCTTATTCGGGCACTTGAAACGGCTGAAATTGTTTTTCCTGAAGCCAGCATAGTTCAAGATGATAGGCTCAAAGAAATTCATTTTGGCTTATTTGAAGGCTCAACGCAAAGTCAAAATGAAGCTCATGAAAGTTGGGATTGGTGGTATCAAGACCCCTTTAAACGCAAAGCGCCCCAAGGTGAATCTTACGAAGATTTAAGACTGCGCGTTATCTCTTGGTTAGAAGACTTACCCAAGCTCGAGCGTATTGTTGCGGTGGCGCATTCAGGTACCATTCAAATGTTACTGAGTCATATTTTAGGGATTGAGCATCCTAAATGGCGAAAGCGTTTTTATTTGCGCCATACCAGTATTACTCATATTTTGTTTCATGATGATCATGCGCTTATTGAAAGGGTGAATGACTCACGGCATCTAGCGCTTTTGGCAGATGATCCTTTTTTGGATTGAGTTAGTTTCTTAGTGGTTCGTTTTTTATTTTCTGTGATTGTTGCCCTAAAAATCTAATTTATTAAGCATAAACTTAATCTAAGTCTTATTAAGACTATGGGAGCTTGTGCTTTTGAGCACAGCAACAATTATTTGGAAAGGGAAAAGAACATGGGAAAGCGTCCTACACGTATTGCATTACATCTTTTTATTGCCACGCTTTTTATGCTTCTTGCCGCTTGCACGCAGCCAACAACAACTATTACAGCTGAGTTAAAAGCAAGCCCAAGCATAGGAACAGTACCGCTCGAAGTCAGTTTTGAAGTTATTACTAATAGTGATGGAGCAATGCTATTTGACCCTGGTGATGGCACAGCAGTTAAGCCCTTGCTAAGCAAAGGTTTTCGTTACGTATACGCAACAGAAGGTAATTACAAAGCAAAACTTATAGTTAAAACTGCCCTAGAAGAGTTAACAGGTGAAGCCAACATAGAAGCTCAAAAGGCCATCTCAGAAGCTCGAGTTGCTGATTTGCCTGCTGATGTTTGGACTGAATTTAACCCTAAGGGTGATACGACTTGTGCTTTGGGTGAAAATTTTCCTTATAAGTATTTTGCTACGCCAGGTAAATTAAATAAAGTTGTTATTGATTTTCAGGGTGGTGGTGCTTGTTGGGATGATTTTTCTTGCTCTCGTTCGGGTACAGGAACGTATGCTACGAATGTGGGTTGGATTACGCCAGATACCTTTAAGGGGGGTGACCTTAACTTTGATGGTATTCCTGATGTGGGTGGTATTTATGATCGTGAAGACTTAAGAAACCCAATTAGAGATTGGCATCATGTTTATATTCCTTATTGTACAGGTGATGTTCACTGGGGGAATGCAACCCATACCTACACTGAAATAAATGGTCCTGATGCTGGTAAGCCTAATATTATTCAGCATAAAGGTTATGTAAATGCAAAAGCCGTTATTGACTGGGTCTTTGCAAATTATGAAGCACCTGAAACTATTTTGCTGACAGGCTGCAGCGCGGGTGCTTATGGTTCAATGATGTGGACACCGCATATTGCAAAGCAGTACCCAGATGCAGAGATTAAGCTGATGGCTGACTGTGGTGCTGGTATTGTTAATGAAGCTTTTTTGACGGAGGGTTTTGAAAAATGGAATGTTTTAGAAGGTGCTTGGCCTAGTTTTATAAATGATTTAGATCCAAGTAACCCTAACTTTAAATTCACTGAGACTTTTATTAATGACATTTACACGGCTGTGGGTCGTGCCTTTCCTGAAAGTATGTTAAGTCAGTTCAACACTATGGGTGACGGAAATCAAATCTTTTATTACGCTTTAATGCAAAAAGATTTTCAAGACCCAGACGGTGACGGAATTCAAGAAGTTATACCTAGTTTAGATACGATGCGACAGTGGCTCGAGCGTATGCCTGAATCAATGAAGTCTATTGAGGCGAGTACGAGTAATTTTAGGTCTTACTTAAGTATGTTTGACGAGAATGATGATTTAACGGATGGTACGGGTCATTGTGTAATTTTTAGACCTGAGTTTTTTGATGTCATTGAAGAAGGTAAGCCGTTGTATGAGTGGTTAGCTGATCTTGTAAATGGTAATTCTTTAAGGTCAATTGTGCCTACAGATGTGCCGCCTTATGAGACAATTATTCAATCTCGGCTAGATAATCCTTAGCTTACTTTAAATAAACAAATCAATAAGGACGACATTTTAGAGTCGTCCTTTTAATTTTGAAATAAGTAAAGTAGCTTAGCTTTTTACTGCTTGTACATCAAAGCTAAAGTTTACGTTTTCGCTAACGAGCATAGCGCCTGTTTCAATGATTTGGTTCCAGCTTAAATCCCAGTCTTTGCGGTTGAGATTGCCACTGATTTCGGCAGCTGCACGACTTAAACCCCATGGGTCGGTTATGGTTTCACCAACATTGGCGCTAAAGTTAACGGGCTTGGTTTTGCCATTCATAGTTAGGGTTCCGGCAACGGCGTAGCTACCATCTGCATTTTGGCTAATATCGGTACTTTTGAAAATTATTTTAGGGTTAGTTTCTACATTAAAAAAGTCAGGCGATTTTAAGTGACCGTCGCGTTTTTCATCATTTGTGTTTATGCTGTTTACATCAATTTCAACATGAACTTCTTTTAGAACCTCACCCTCTCTAATAACTGAGCCAGAAAAGGTATCAAAGCTACCTTTTACAGAAGCAATACCCATATGTCTTACTTTGAAATCAACACTACTGTGACTTGCATCTATGTTCCATGTATCTGCCATATTTAGTTCTCCATATAAATAGTTTAATGTTCGCCTATTGCTAAGCTTATATAATAATATATGTTGCACTATAAAAAATAAAGTGCTCTGTGATACACACTAGTTCTTAAACTACGCATTTTCAGTTGCTATTACAAAAAGTTTTACGCAATTCTGCTTTTTGGACTTTACCCATAGCATTCTTAGGCAACTCAGGAACAAAGAAAATAGCCTTAGGAGCTTTATAGTTCGCTAAATACTGTTTACAAAAAGCGTCAATAGCAGCCTCATTTTCTTGAACACCTTCTTTAAGTTCAATAACAGCAATCACCCGCTCACCCCAATCACTATCGGGGCAACCAATAACAGCACTCGCAGCCACCATAGGATGCTGCGACAAGACAAGCTCAACTTCAGGCGGATAGATATTAAAGCCACCACTAATAATTAAATCTTTCGAGCGACCCTTAAGCACAAAATAACCATCGGGTTCACGCAAACCCAAATCACCTGTTTTAAGCCAACCATCAGTCGTAAACGCTTCAGCCGTTTTTTGAGCCTGTTGCCAGTACCCTTTAAATACATGTTTACCCCGAACCTGAACCTCACCAATATCACCATCAGCAAGCAGCTCATTATTAGCAGGATTAACCACTCGAGCTTCAACACCCCCTAAAGGCAAACCAACAGAACCAACACGCCGCTCACCCTCATAAGGGTTAGATAAATTCATACCTGTCTCAGTCATACCGTAACGCTCTAGAAGCGTATAGCCAAAGGTCTTTTGAAAAGCCTCAAAAACATCATCAGGTAAACGAGCAGAACCAGAGGTCATGAGGCGCATATGACTCAAATCATGCTTACCCTTAGCCTCAGCTAACAAACGACCATGAATGGTCGGCACCGCCATAAACACAGAAAAACGCTTAGAAGACAAAAGCTCGAGTGTCTTAGCAGCATCAAACTTTTCAAGCATGACTGTGCTTGCCCCTGCATGCAAAGCACCATGCAGCGCAACCATAAGCCCATGCGTATGAAATATAGGCAAGACATGTAAAAGAACATCATTATTAACCCAAGCCCAAGCGTTATGAAGCGCCTCAATGCCCGCCGTTAAATTCTCATGACTCAACTCAGCACCCTTTGGTCGACCTGTGGTACCACTGGTATAAATCATGAGTGCAGTTGCATGCTCATCTGAAACAAAGTCAGGCAAAGCCAAATCAGACTGAATAGCTGAGAATGGTACACTTGCATCTAAAAACACACAATGCTCGAGTGTTAAAGCAGCAAGCATGCCCCGCAAAGAAGCCTCTTGACTAGCATCAGTAATAAAAATCTTAGCAGCACTATCCTTAAGAAAATACTCGAGCTCTGAGGCAGGAAAGGCAGGGTTTAACGGCAAACTAATAGCGCCAAGCCGCATAGCTGCAAGGTGATAATAAACAAACGCCAAACTCTTAGGAAGTTGCAAAGCAAGCCTGTCACCCCTACGCACACCAAGACTTAAAAGCTGCTGAGCTGCCCCCAAAATGTTTTTTTCAAGTTCAGTATAAGATACTCGAGTTATGTCTTTTTCGCTATGAAACTCAATAGCAATTTTCTCTGAATAGGTTTGAAAATTTTGAAAAAGTTGATTTAAAAAAAGCATGAAATTCACCCCTAGCAATAAAGTGCTCTAAGCCTATCAAACCCAAGACTGAGTGTGCGAATTTAATTTAGCTTTGACATGACAAGGATTAGGTCTTAACTAAGAAATAATGAACACTATGAAAAAGAATGCAAATACAAAAGTTCCCCTTCATCCTCATTTACAAGAACGCTGGAGCCCAAGAGCATTTAGTTCAAAACCAATTGATAATGACACCATTACTAGCCTTTTTGAGGCAGCTCGCTGGGCACCTTCTTCACGAAACTTACAACCGTGGCGCTTTATTGTTGAAACCCAAGCTGACCCGCAGGGCTTTCAAAAGCTAGCTGACTGTGTTATGCAGAGTAACCGAGATTGGGCGCAACACGCTTTTGTGCTTGTGGTTATTGTTTCTGAAAGACAAGCACTTGATTCAGATACGCCAAATGGTACTGCAGATTATGATGCTGGCCAAGCTGTAGCTGCTTTAAGCATTCAGGCAATGGAAAAAGATATTTTTGTACACCAAATGGGTGGAATTTACAGAGACAAAATTATTGAAGCTTATGATTTGCCACAAGGCTACGCACCCATTGCGGTACTAGCTATTGGCTATCAAGGTGCGTTAGAAGATTTACCTGAAGCTTTACAAGAACGCGAGAAGGCAGAACGAAGCAGAAAAGACTTAAGTGAAATCGTTTTTAAAGGAAGTTGGGCAGAACAGAATTTAAGCTAAACATTAGGTTCTAAAAATTAAGTCCTCCAAATGGTTTTGTGTAGTGGAGAACTTAATGATTGTATAGCTAGGTATCTTTACGGATGAAAAACTCGAGTTTCAGCTTGTATATAGGTAATCAGAGCTAGACTTTTAAGCAACTTAAGGCAATTCATCCAAGGATCACTAAGGTACTCCATAGAAGGTTTGCAAACTACTGAATGGGTCTATCCGTACGTTTCGCTTGCTACTTCGTGACACTCGCTTAAAAGCCTTTAGCCAAGAACAGTCCTGAACCACAGG
>CAZWJZ010000292.1:0-5890 GCA_964634665.1 uncultured bacterium
CAATTGTCAGTCTTGATTTACTAACAACTCCAGAAAAGCCAAGTGTTCAAAAATTAAGTTCAGATAACGACTATCAGGTTTTAACGCTTAGTTTTGCTGTCGAGCAAAGCATGCCTTCCCATAAGCACCCCAATAAGAAGGTCATGGTGCATATCTTAACAGGAGAACTCGAGCTTGCTTCTGATACGGAGAGAAGTATTGTGAAGCGAGGGCAGGTGGCTTTTTTTCGGGGGATGAGGCTCATTCTTTAAAAAATAGCTTTTCAGGTCAGACAGATATAATGGTAATAGTTATTCCAAAAAGTACTTAAGCTTGGTAGCTATCTCATCCCTATTTGTCAAAAAAGTTAATGGCTGTGTTTTATGCTTTTTTAACTATGGTGAGCTGATTGCTACTGTCTTGATGACTAGTGAGACTTTTGGCTAAAGGGAGGATGGCAATTATCCTTTTAGCTTCTTAGGGTCTGCTAGATGGTTCTAATGACTTTATTATCTTAGTCTTTTCATGATTACGTTTTAGAATGCAGCATGGCGCAACCACAAAACACAGCTGAAACTATTGCTGAAGGTACTAAAGATCTTGTTGAAAATATTACTGAAGGTTCACAAGTAATTGTAGAGGGTACTAAAGATTTTGTTGAGGGTGTGGGTGCTGAGGCCGGGCGTAGTTTAGGGGAAAGCTTTCGCATTATTGACCTGTTTGATCAAGACTGGCAGGTCTTGCTAGCAGAAGGCTTAAGCAAGTTAATAGTATCTGCCGTTCTTATTTTAATTTTTTTTATTGTTTATTTTTTGCTAAGTCGAGGCTTAAAAGCCATTCTTAATCGCTTTAAACTTACTCGCGAAAGAAAAATTGAGCGGCCTATTCGTTTGGGTTTGCGCTACACCCTAGTAGTCTTTGGGCTCATGGCACTCCTAGTGCAATACGGAGTTCCGACTAGCTTCTCGAGTGCTGTTGTTAGAGCGGCACTTATTAGTTTTGCGTTTTACATAATTTGGTTAATTGTGACTAGGGTGTTTGCGACTTACTTAACGAAGCGTAACTTAGATGCTTCTTTGGTGCAGCTTTTTACTAATATTTCTTCAGTCGTTATTATTGTTTTTGCGTTTACCACCGTCATGTCGCAATTTGGGGTTAATGTTTTTAGTATTATTACCGCGCTTGGGGTGGTTGGTATTGCGGTTGGTTTTGCTGCGCAGGAAACGCTCAGTAATTTTATTGCGGGTATTACCTTGTTGATTGAGCGGCCTTTTCGCATTACGGATTGGATTAGAACAAATGATCGTATGGGCAAGGTACTAGCCATAAACTTAAGAACTACGCGTTTGATTACGCGTGACAATGAATTGATAGTTATTCCTAATGCGCTTGTAACATCATCAGATATTGTGAATTTATCTGCAGGTGGCCCTTTAAGAATACGCTTAGGCTTAGGTATTGCTTATAAAGAAAATACAAAAACAGCTAAGGCTTTGTTGCTTCCTCTTTTGCAAAATCATGACTTAATTTTGGCATCACCTGAGCCTTCAGTTCGAGTGATAGAACTGGCTGATTCGGCTGTTAATCTTGAAATGCTTTATTGGATTTCACCTGACACGATTGATAAAGAACCAAGTATTAGTTTTGCTTTACTGGAAGAAGCCAAACACACACTAGATGAGGCTGGCATTGAAATTCCGTTCCCTCATATGCAGTTATTTGTTGATGGAGCAAAAGCACTCGAGCCTTTTTTTGCTAAGTAGTTTTTAGGTTCTAGGCTGGGCTTTTTTCTGTCTCGTGCTTGTTGTACCTTGCTTTTGCTTTTGAATCGCTATGCTTTTAGCTATGAAAAGGTTTATGTCTATTGCTTTACTGCTTGTTTTGGTTCTTGGTTTTTCGGCTTGTGCACCGAGTTTAAAGGGTTCTAATGTGGCTCAGGCGTTTCGTCTTTATCTTGAGCCTGTGACTGCTAAGGCTGGCTCTACTGTTTTTGTTTTTGATGAGGCGGATGTTACGTTTTTTAATGTGAGTTTGGGGCCTTTGTCTGCTCAGCAGAAAGCTACTGCGCGTGTGGGTGATCGTTTTACTTTAGCTACGGTGAGTGAGGTTTATATTTCTGCTGCTACTGCACCTTCTGGTTGGATGATTGATCTTGAGCGTAAGCGTGGCGTTCGTGAGGTTAGTTCGGTTGGTCAGAATGTTAATGATCGTAGTTTTATTGAGCTTGGCTTTAGCATTAAAATTCCGGAGGGTATTCCGGTGGGTAGTTACAATGCTAGTGCTTCTGTTACGGGTACAAATGGTGCCACTAAGGCTCTCCCTATGATTATTGAAATTGTTGAGTGACCATAGGGAGTGTTTTTGGCTTGAGGAAGTCATTAGCTTTGCTTTGAAAACCTGAAAAAATCCTTGCTATCGCCTTTTAAGCAGCTACTTTTTCTTTGCTTTCTTTTTGCTCAGTTGTATTTAACTCTTTATGATCTTTTAAAAAGGTTATAAGTCTAACGTGCCTGTCAAAGGTAAAGTAGTTGTAGGCCCAGTTAGCAAAGGCGTTAACACGGTTTTGGTGGCCAGGTAAGTATATAAGGTGAATGAAGAGCCATGCCATCCAGCCTAGAAAACCGCGTAAATGAAAGCCTCCTAAGGTTTGCGAGAGTTCTGCTACGCCTGCATTTCTGCCGATTATAGCCATGTTTCCTTTATTAAAATAGCGGAAGGTTTTTGTTCGTTTTTGCTCTATTAGTCTCATGATTTGTTTTGCAGCGTGTTTACCCTGTTGTATGGCTACGGTTGCGACTTGTGGCAGTAAATCACCCAAGTTATTTTTACCTGCAGCTATATCACCAGCTATAAACACATAAGGTTTTTCTGGCACACTTAAGTCTGGGTTTACTTTGACACGGTAGCCTTTGTCTAACTCGAGCTTTAGGGTTTCAACGAGTGGGTGGGCTCTTATGCCTGCTGCCCATATGACGGTGTTTGTTGCTATGCTTTTGTCATTTTTTAGGTCTATTTTATCTTTGTGTATGGCTGCTACGGTGGTGTTAAAGCGTAGTTCTACACCGTATTTTTCTAGGGTTTCTTTGGTGTAGATTTGGGTTTCTGTGCTGTAGGGTGCAAGTAGCTTGTCGGTCATTTCTACGAGGATGATTTTGGCTTTGCTTAGGTCTAGCTCTGGGTAGTCTTTTGGGAGGACTCGGTCAAAGAGTTCTGAGAGTGCGCCTGCCATTTCAACGCCTGTGGGGCCTCCACCTACAATGACAAAATTGAGGGTTCCTGTTTCTTGCAACTCTGGTTTGGCGCTGGCAAGTTCGAATTGTTTAAGAATGTGGCTGCGTATGTTGGCAGCTTCGGGTAGGCTTTTTAGTAAGAAACTGTGTTCATAAACACCTTGAACGCCAAAGTTATTGTAGATTGCGCCTGCGGCAATAATGAGGTAATCAAACGCTAAGCGATTGTTGTCTTTGAGTATGACTTCTTTGCTTTGCCAGTCTATGTTGCTAACTTCTGCTTGACGAAAGCGAAAGTTGCTTTGGTTTTTGAATATACCTCTGACTTGGTGGGCTATATCGCCTACTTCTAGACCTGCGGTTGCTACTTGGTAGAGTAGGGGTTGGAAGGTATGGTAGTTGTTTTTGTCTATCATGAGAATATCTACAGGGGCGTCTTTGAGTTGTTTTGCTGCGTTTAGTCCTGCAAATCCTGCACCGATAATGATTACTTTAGGGTTCATGTTGTCCTTTCTTGGATTATTGAAATCTATCAGCTTGTGAATATTTTCTTTTATTGCTCTATAAGATGCTGCACTTTGCCACCTTCTCTTTATTTACTTCTTGCACTTAGGTGTTAATAAATCAAACTCATTAGTTAGGTATAGCAATTGCAGACGAACTGCTGTTAGCGTTTGCTTACACTAAGGACAAATGTCCTATCTATGTGAAATATAGTATAAACTTTTTTTCACAAAGTCAAGTCCCATAAAAAATTGGGAGTGCGTAACACTCCCGGAGGTCTTCGTTGCTTTTTTAGTCTAGAAAAAAGTAAGTACAAAAACCGTAAATTTATCACAGCTTATCCTGCAATATTCTCAACTTTCCCCACCCAACATTTGCAAAGCAATACGACGCCCCGTCGGTGTATCTGCAATACCACCCTCCCCTGTTTCCCTAAGCTCAGGCGGCAACAAACGACCCACAGACGCCATCGCCTGCACCACCTCATCTGGAGGAATTACAGACTCGAGCCCAGCCAAAGCAAGCTGCGCACTACTAATCGCATGCACACTATAAAAGGCATTACGACTCACACAAGGCACCTCAACAAAACCCCCAACAGGGTCACAAACCAAACCAATAGTATTCATAAGCGCCATCGTAGCCGCGTGAACAGCCTGCTTAGCATTGCCCCCCATAAGCTCACAAACAGCAGCAGCAGCCATAGCAGCAGACGAACCAATTTCAGCCTGACAGCCCCCAGATGCGCCCGCAATATACATACTTTTACTAATTATCTGACCAATACCCGCAGCCAAAATCGTGGGCGCAATCAAGTTCTCATCATCCAAACCCAAATGATCTGCAACACCCAACAAAGCCCCCGGCAAAGTACCAGCACTACCCGCCGTTGGCGCAGCCACAATGCGGCCCATTCGCGCATTCTCCTCATTCACCGCCATAGCATAAGCCTGAACCCTCTTTAACAAAGGCGAAGCCAAAACATCCTCAGCTTCCCAAAGTTCTTTCGCATTCCAGCCAACCATACCCGTAATGCTCGGCGCATCCGACACAAGACCCCGATTAATCGAGTCACGCATTTCAGCAATCCGCCCTAACATTTCTTTAAAAAGCTGATCCCGCTCAGTCTCATTCGAGCCAACCTCATAATCAATAACCGCAGTTGACGCCAAACCCTCAAACACAGCCAAGTCATTAAGCGTCATAATTATCCACCAAACTACCCGTCATCACTTCAGGCAAAACCCGCAACCAACTAATATAAGAAACTCGACCTAAATAATCAAGCGCATACTGCTCAGGCCGTTTATCCATCTCAATAGACATAAGAGCACGCCCACCCCGCTTCTGACGAGCACTAAAAATCGTAGCCACATTAACCTCATCATCTGCCAAGACCCGCGCCACACGCGCAATCACACCCGGCTTATCCTCATGCTCAATAAGCAAGGTATAATAAGAACCCGAGAAACTCGCCTCAAACGCATTCACCTTAATCACCTTAACCACCCCACCCCCCACACTCGAGCCTGTAACCATGGTCTGTTCAGCTTCATTTTTGAGTTCAATTTGAACCGTGTTGGGGTGCACATCACCTAAATCCTTTTCAGAAAAGGTAACCTGCAAACCTCTTGCCTCAGCTAAGGCATAAGCATCTGGAATACGCGCATCATCAGGAAAAAAGCCTAAAACGCCCGCGATTAAAGCCAAATGCGTACCATGCCCCTTACCTGTCTTAGCAAAAGACCCATGTAAACAAATCGTGGCGGATTGAGGTTTTTGCAGAAGCGTATGTCGTGCGAGCAAAGCAATGCGACAGGCACCTGCCGTGTGCGAACTTGACGGACCCACCATAACAGGTCCAATGACATCTAATAAACTCATGACTCAAAGTCTAATATGAATTAAGAGAAACAGGAGCTCAGCTTCTAAGCAATAAAACACAGCTAAGCTCATATTGACAGAGACTCGTGAATAATAGTGCACTGTTATACGAAAATCAAAGTAAGAAAAAAATTTGAAATTAAAAAAGACACACTTAAAGAACTACGTCTTTGAATCAATCAAACTTAAACATTATTTTATGGTTTCTTTTAAGTCTTTACCTGGTTTAAACGCAGGGTATCTACTTGCAGGAATCACAATTTGCTCAGTTGTACCTGGCCTAACCCCAGTAC
>CAZWJZ010000293.1:0-4113 GCA_964634665.1 uncultured bacterium
ACCGTAAAGCTGATGACTTATTATTTTGTATTCAACTTTTGTCCCGTACTTAGCCCACTGTTAGTAATACTTTTTTAAATTCAGATGGCACACCGGTTGTAGTTGAGAAAATAGATGACTATACAGTGCAGTTTCGCTTTAATGAGTCAAAGGGTTTGTTCCTGCTACAGCTTGCTGATGTAGGAACACGCATTTTGTTTCCCAAACATTACTTCTCACAATTTCACCCAAACTATAACGAAAACGCTGAAGTTGACGCAATAGCTGCAGGAGCAGACAGCTGGTCTGCACAGTTTTTAGCTAAAGGTGGCTCGGGCTCAGAAGCTGACTATTTTGGTAACGCTGAAATGCCTGTTTTAACGGGATGGATGATAACTGTTCCCCCAGGTACTTCGACCAATCGGGTGATTGCCGAACGGAATCCTTATTACTGGAAAGTGGACCCCGAGGGTAATCAGTTACCCTATATTGACCGAATCATTTACAATCTGGTAGAAGACACCGAAGTTGCGCTACTCAGTGCCTTAAATGGTGAAGTCGATATGCAAGACCAATTCATTGCTACAGACGCTAACAAACCTATTCTCTTTGACAATCAAGATAGAGGTAATTATCACTTTTTCTCGACCACCCCGACGGCACCAAACGCAGCGGTCATACAATTTAACATGAGCCACCCTGATCAGGTGAAACGCGAGATGTTTCGTAATAAGGACTTTAGAATTGGTCTTTCACACGCAATTAATCGAGAAGAGATTATCGACCTTGTTTACGCAGGACAAGCCGAGCCGCATCAGGCAGGTCCGAGTCCTGAATCGGAACTTTATAATGAACGTCTTTCAAAACAGTACACCGAATACAACCCTGACTTAGCCAACGAACATCTAGATAAAGCAGGCTACTCTGAAAGAGATGCTCAAGGCTACCGTCTCGGGCCTGACGGCAAGCGCATTAGCTTTTTAATGGAGCTTGACGCCGCCCGCGATACCTTCATCGACATTATGGAAATTGTGCCTGAGTATTGGGCCGATGTGGGTATTGAAGTGCAGGTGCAAACCATAGACCGTTCCTTATGGGATTTACGGGTACGTAATACCGCCGAATTTGACGCGACGATTCACCGCTTCGGAGGTGGCAGTGGTCAAGTAGTCTTTTTAGACCCTCGCTACTACTTTCCTTTTAATGGAAACTCTTTGTTTGCTGATGGTTGGCAAAAGTGGTACAACAACCCTAGTCAAGAAGGTGCTGAAGAACCGTCTGAAGATATAAAACGTCAGATGGCGCTTTATGACGAACTGAAAGCGACAGCAGACAAAGCAAAACAAGCTGAATTAATGAAAGAAATCCTCGAGATTGCCGCAGACCAGTTTTATACCATCGGTATTTCAACTGAGCCTATTGGCTTTGGTGTGGTTAATAATAATTTAAAAAATATTCCTGACACAATGCCTTGGTCCTTTCCATATCCGCATCCCGCACCGACCAATCCTGAGCAGTGGTTTTATAGCAGTAACTAATCATTAGGCTAAGAGTTTGAATAGGGCGTAAAGCATACAGTGTGGCGCTTATACAAGGAGCGCCATTTAAACCATTAGGAGAACGAGTGCTAAAACTGTCAGCCAATCTTAGCTTTTTGTATCAGGAATACGAATTTTTAGACCGTTTTCATGCGGCATCCAAAACTGGGTTTCAATACGTAGAATACATGTTTCCCTATCCTTATAAAGCGAACGTGCTCAAAGAAAAACTGGAAGAATATTCGCTCAAGCAAAATCTGATGAATTTACCTGCAGGTAATTGGGAGGCGGGCGAGCGTGGAATTGCAGTGTTACCAGGCCGTCAGGAAGAATTCAAAGAGGGTGTTGAAAAAGCACTTGAGTACGCTACTATTTTGCAAATTTCATGCATCAATTGTTTGGTAGGAAAATCTTCCACTGAAGTATCAAACCAAGCACAGATAAACTGTTTAGAAGAAAATTTGACCTACGCTGCTAAACAACTTTCTCAGCACAATATTACTTTGCTTATTGAGCCCATCAATAGCTATGACATCCCTGGTTTTTTTCTAACCAGAAGTGAACAGGTTATTGACCTCATTCTTAGCTTAAACCAGCCAAATATTGCCCTACAATATGATGTTTATCATATGCAAAAAATGGAAGGAAATTTAGTTGAAACCATGCGCAAAAACCTGGCGCACATTGCACACATACAAATTGCGGATAATCCAGGGCGGCATCAACCAGGAACAGGGGAAATTAACTATCGTTTTATTTTTGAGCAGCTTGAAGCTCTTAACTATAGTGGCTTCGTAGGACTCGAGTATTCACCTGAGCCCAATACCTCGAGTTCTTTTGACTGGATTAAGAGCTACGAATTAAGACCTTAAAGGAGATTGAAGTGGAAACGATTGGTTTTATCGGACTTGGTATTATGGGCGCGCCGATGGTGCGCAATTTGCTTAAAGCGGGCTATCCAGTCATCGTTCATAACCGAAGTCGTACCATTGTCGATGAGCTTGTCAAAGACGGTGCAGGAGCTGCGAATACTCCTCGAGAAGTTGCTGAACAAAGCAAAACGATTATCACGATGCTACCCGATTCTTCTGATGTTGAAAAGGTTGCTTTTGGAGTTAATGGGCTTCTGGACGGTTTACAAGAAGGCACCCTTTTTATAGACATGTCGACCATCGCCCCAGCAACTGCGCGCGAGCTCGATAAACGCTTCTCCGAAAAAGGCGTCAGTTGCCTAGACGCGCCTGTTTCCGGAGGTGAAGTTGGCGCGAAAACTGGTACCTTATCAATTATGGTTGGTGGTAGCGAAAAAGCCTTTGAAAAAGCACAACCTCTGTTTGAAGTTATGGGCAAAAACATTGTTCATATAGGTAGCGCGGGTGCGGGGCAAGTTACAAAAGCATGCAATCAAGTTGTGGTTGGTTTAACAATTCAAGCCATTTCTGAAGCTCTGGCACTTGCTAAAAAATCCGGTGTAGACGTTGCTAAAGTGCGTAGCGCTTTGCTAGGTGGATTCGCGCAAAGCCGAATTCTTGACCTGCATGGTCAACGCATTTTAGATGGAAACTTTAAGCCTGGTTTTAGAATAAATTTACACCGCAAGGATGTGGGGATTGCTCTAGAAACTAGTGACCAACAAAAGCTGGAGCTACCCGCAACCAAACTCCTTGCCGAACAAATGACCTACTTAATTGAAGAAGGAAAAGACGGACTTGATCACTCAGGACTCTACCTTCTTTATGATGCCTAATAAACTTAAGAGAAACCACTCTTTTCTTTAGTCTTCTGATCAAACCAAACCTAACCTTTTCTCTATGGGAGATATCTAATGATCAAGAACTCAATGCTCGGCGCAGCAACACCCCTCTATTTATCGGAAAGTGGTTGGTTTAACAAACCAATGCGTTGGGCACAACTCACCCTTGTCGAGGATGATCCTAAGACCCTTGACATCGCATTCTGGCTCGATTATTTCAACCGGATAAAGGCCGACGCTGCCTGTCTTAGCGCGGGTGGATACATGGCTTTCTATCCGACTTAAGTACCTTTTCACTACAAGAGTAAGTTTTTAGGGGACAGCGACCCCTTCGGCGAACTAGTGAAAGGGTGCCGCGAGATGGATATGGTTGTCTTGGCTCGAACCGATCCCCACGCCGTACACCATGATGTTTATGAAGCTCATCCCGACTGGATTGCAGTGGATGCCGAAGGCAATAAACGGTCTCATTGGGCTATGCCCAATGTATGGGTCACTTGTCCATTTGGACCTTACAATTTTGATTATATGACCGAGATCCATCGCGAAATCATGACTAAATACCCTTTAGATGGCATCTTTAGCAACCGCTGGGCGGGCTCCGGTCTATGCTACTGCGAGCACTGCCAACAACTATTTGGCGAAGCCTACGATATGGATCTGCCACGTACACGTGACACGCAGGACTCACGCTGGCGAAACTATATTCTGTGGCGTCAGGCGCGCCTATTTGAACTTTGCGAAGTGTGGGACCAAGCTATACGCACCATTAACCCAAACGCCCGCTACATTCCGAACTCAGGAGGCGGAGCGCTCAGCGAGCTGAGTATGAAGACGCTAGCC
>CAZWJZ010000293.1:4123-5884 GCA_964634665.1 uncultured bacterium
ATAAGTCTGACCTGCTTTTTGCGGATAAACAGGCGCGCTCGGGCGTTACCGCTCCTTGGGCAAGTGGAAAAAACGCAAAGGAGTTCCGTGCAACCCTAGGTTCTAAACCGATAGGTGGCATATTCAGTATAGGTGTTGAAGAACCCAACCGCTGGAAAGACTCTGTGCAGAATGATGCAGAAATTCGCATTTGGGTAGCTGACGCAACTGCTCATGGAATGAGGCCTTGGTTTACCAAATTTGCTGGAAGTGTATATGATCAACGCTGGCTAAAAGTTGTCGAGGAAATTTACACTTGGCAACACTCTATTGAACCCTATTTACGCAACACAAGACCCCTCGCTAGGGTGGCCATTGTCTATTCTCAACAAACAGCACATTTTTATGGCGGTGATCAGGCTCAAGACAAAACAGAAGCCCCTATTCTCGGGATATACCACGCACTCGTCGAAGCCAGAATCCCTTTTGAAATGGTTCATGACGAGTTGCTAGACATAGCAAACCTTGAGCCTATTGGCACCCTCATTCTCCCTAACATTGCGGCGCTGTCAGATGCTCAATGTGGGGTCCTTCGGCAATATGTAAAAAATGGAGGTAATCTGGTTGCCACCTTTGAGACCTCTCTTTATGACGAGTGGGGTCAGAAGCGCGAGAATTTCGGTTTAGCTGACTTGTTCGGCGTGCGAGTTTCAGGAGCTACCGAAGGCCCAATGCAAAACTCTTATTTACGTTTAGAACCCGATTCTAACGTTGCTGACAAGATTCTTGACGGTTTGCAAGGGACTGAGCGAATCATTAACGGTGTGTACCGTGTGCCGGTCGAGAGCAATGGAGACCATTTATCATCACCCCTAACATTAATTCCTTCCTATCCAGATTTACCAATGGAGGAAGTCTACCCTCGAAGTGATTATACCGGCATCCCTGAACTCTACTTACGGGAAGTTGGGCAAGGGGGTAGGGTTGCTTATATTCCCTGGGATATAGGGCGGTCCTTCTGGGCTTTTCTAACCGTTGATCACGGCAAGCTTCTCACTAACATCTTACGGTGGGCAAAAAACGAGGACGAAATGGTAACGATTTCCGGACCAGGAATTATCGATGTAGCCGTATGGGAGCAAACGACCTCAATGACGGTGCACCTCGTGAATCTTACAAACCCAATGATGATGAAGGGACCTTTTCGAGAACTCATACCTAGCTCTGGGCAACAGGTAACAATCAGATTACCCAGTAATCGGGAATTTAAGGGTGTACGTCTTCTCAAACAAAACATAGAACCAGATTATGAATTGGCAGAGGATGTTCTGAGTGTGAAAGTATCTTCAATCGAAGATCATGAAATCCTTGCTGTGGACTTCTGGTAATTTGGGTGAGTTGGTCTAAATAGGCTGCAATTGATCTAGGGGTAGCGAGGGCATCCTGACCGCGGTTTACGGTTTCGACATCGGGTAAGAAGTAAAAAGACCTGTCAACTACATTGTATCTATACTTAAAATACTTTAAGGGAAATTCTTACACCAAAACACCATAAATCGACATTGTTTTCAAGATTCAATTAGTGAGCTAAAACTCATGCTATTCATAGAGAGGACTCTTAATTTTCAGGTTAACTCCAATCAAACAGTTTTGCTGTCTTAAGCTAACTATGTAACAATACCCCTAATCTCATTTGAAAAATGAGATTAGGGGTCGGGGAGGCCTGTTGTGAGTGAGGATGCCACGTATCAAGCTGCAATGCTGATACTTAATGAACTTAGC
>CAZWJZ010000294.1:0-5870 GCA_964634665.1 uncultured bacterium
AAACCCATGCTTGGTGCTGCAGCGAGCAACTTTTTGGTCATGGCTAGCGAACTAGGTGAATTTTGAGTCATTTCTTTAGCTATAGCTAAAGCTTTCTCTAAAACATTAGCGGCGTCAGTCACGTGATTCACTAAGCCCATCTGTTTTGCTTCATCTGCATTTATAAGCCTAGCGCTAAGCAGTAAATCTCTGGCATGTTTTTCACCAACTTGCCTAACTAAGTAAATGCCAACAAGCGCTGCGACAAAGCCTATTTTGCTTTCGGTATAGCCGAACTTTGCCTCACTACTCATTATGACCATGTCACAAACCGAGGCAATACCTGCGCCCCCAGCTATTGCATGACCATTAAGAGCGGCAATGACAGGTTTTTCAAAACCATAAATGGTCTCTAAGAGTTTAGCAAAACGCTCTGAGTCTTTACGGTTTTCTTCAGTACTACGATTACTAATTGCCTTTAACTCATCAAGATTAAGACCAGCGCAAAACGCTGTACCAGAACCTGTCAAGATGACGGCGCGAACGCTTTTATTCTCTTGAGCATCATTTAAATGCTGTTGCAAAGAAACTTGTAAAGCCTGACTAAGCGCATTACGAACAGCAGGGCGATTAAGTTGCAAAATGCGAATAGAGGCGTCGTCTTTAACCAGAATGAGATCGCTCGAGTGGGTCATTTGGGTATTATTTGGCAATATACAGTAAAGGTCAAGGCTCAGCGTAGGCTTTATTTAATAAGATGGGAAACAAGAAAGCTATTACCTAGATTAGTGTAAAAGAGTAATAATGACCCTCAGCTGCAAAAGGATAGTGTTAAGAGGCACTCGAGTGCTTGTTTGGTGAGTGCTTTTTTGTTTATGACTAAGGTGCCTAAGTTTCTAGCTTGCCCGCTTGGGCTTTGGAAACTGTGATACAAGCAGTCTGACATAGAGGAAGGATTAATACCTAATGATTCCAAAAGTAGAAGCGAGAAATAAGCAGCTTTTAAGCATTGATGGTCATGTGTTTAAAGACCTGAATGGCAACGGTAAGTTAGACCCTTATGAAGATTGGCGTTTGCCTGTTCTTGAGCGAGTTGCTGATTTACTTACGCAAATCACTTTGCCTGAGAAGGCAGGTATGGTGCTTATTCAAACCCTAAATGCTAAAGCTGGGGGTCGCTTGTCTGATACAGCTATTGCCTATTTGTCTGATGAGCACATGACTAGATTTGTGTTTAGAAACCCCATTACGGCTAAGCCAACTGTGTTTGAAGAAAGCATGATGAGGGGTGCGGATGTTACGCCTTATGAGGCTGCTCAGTTTATGAACTTAATGCAAGAACTAGCAGAGTCAAATCGTTTGGGTATTCCTTTGCTTTTTAAGTCAAATGCGCGTAATCACTATGAAGCAAATGCCCGCCCCGGCATTAATGTGCCTGCGGGTTCTTTTTCTGAGTGGCCTAAAGAAGCTGGCTTAGCAGCAACTCAAGATATGACATTGATTGCTGAATTTGCCGAGGCTGTGCGTCAGGAATGGTCTGCGGTGGGTATTCGGTCAATTTATGGCTATATGGCTGATTTGGCTACAGAACCACGGTGGTACCGCATTCATGAGACTTTTACTGAAAATGCCGAGCTTATGAGTGAGATTATTACGATTTTGGTTAAAACCTTGCAAGGTGAAAAGTTGAGTGCTAGCAGCGTTGCTTTAACGGTTAAGCACTTTCCGGGGGGAGGGCCACAAGAAGGCGGGGGAGACCCTCACTATAGTTTTGGAAAAAATCAGACTTATCCTACTCATCAGTTTGAGGCGCACTTAAAGCCTTTTATTGCGGCGATAGAAGCAGGCGTATCTGCCCTTATGCCTTACTACGGCATTCCGATGGGTCAAGACTATCAACCCAACAACGTAGGTATGGCGTTTTCAAAAGGCATTCTGACTGATTTGCTGCGTGAGCGCCTTGGCTTTAAAGGCTACATTAACTCTGATACAGGCATTATTGGCGAGCGAGCATGGGGGCTAGAAGACAAAACAATTGATGAGCAAATTGCCATTGCGATAGAAGCAGGTATAGATGTGCTGTCAGGCTTTAACAGTCATGAGCAAATCCTCGGACTTATAACGTCAGGTAAACTTACCGAAGAGCGACTTGACCAATCGGTAAGTCGTTTGCTTACTGAGCAGTTTGAATTAGGCTTGTTTGAAAACCCTTATGTTGACCCAAACCGAGCTGCCTACATAGTGGGTAACCGCAGTTTGCAGCTTAAAGCCGAAAATGCGCAACGGAAATCTATTGTAATGCTGCAAAATAAGCAACTGTTACCCTTGCCTACACCAACGGAAGAAAAACCCATAAAGCTTTACGCGATGGGTACAGATATTGAGGTTATTGGCAATGAAAAATGGGGTTTTACCGTTACTTCAGGCAACTATAATGCAGATAAAGGGGAGAGTCGCCCTGAGATTCCGGCCGATACTGATTATGCCCTTATAAGAGTTGAAGTGAGTAATGTCTGGAAACGTGAAACCATGTTTGGTGGGCCAAATGAGCAAGATTTAAATGCAATTAGTTTTACAGCCATGGCAAAAGCAGAATCATGGATTGTTAGCCCAAACTTAGAAGACACTCAGGCTGTTATGAAGGCTGTGGGTGCTGGAAAAACCATATTAGCTATTTACTTTCGTCAGCCTTTTGTGCTTGATGAAGCAAGTGGCTTCTTGAATGCTGGCGCGTTACTGGCAACCTTTGGCGTGCGAGATGCCGCACTTATGGACATAATCTCTGGCAAAGTTTCACCAACCGGCAAGTTACCTTTTGCTTTGGCGAAAGATAGTCAAGCGATTCAAAGGCAAGCATCTGACGCTGCGGGATATGACGAAGCAGGTACCTTATTTGCTTGTGGGCATGGCTTAACTTACTAGCTAACTTTAGCATTATAGATTTGTTTCTAGGCATCATAGGGGCGCGCGTTAAGATACAAATTAAAGATTAAAATGAGAATTTACAGGCTTAAAGAGATTAATGTTACTCAAGCTTACGGTGTGCCAGACAAATAAAAAGAGCTTAGAAGCTCACCTGAAAAGCTCGAGTATTTAAAGGAGAAAACGTGAAAGCTGCTTATTACGAACGAAATAGAACTATCCGTATTGCTGACTGCATTCCTGTTGAGCCTAAAGCAGGTGAAGTGCAACTTAAGGTATCTCACGTGGGTATTTGTGGCACAGATTTACATATTTTTCATGGCGCTATGGACGCTCGAGTGTCTGATTCTCAAATTATGGGGCATGAAATGTCGGGTACGGTGGCTGCTGTTGGTGAGGGGGTTACGACTGTAACTGTGGGTGATTCTGTTACGGTTATGCCTTTAGATACTACGCTTTGTGAACAGAGTGATCCTTATAAGCATATTGGTCAGAATATGAAGTTTATGGGTATTGATACGCCAGGTGCATTTCAGTCTTACTGGACGGTTCCTGCTTTTACGCTTCATAAATTACCTAGTTCTTTGTCTTTAAAATATGGTGCTTTGTTAGAACCCCTTGCCGTTGCTTGTCATGATGTGCGTTTAGCTGACTTACAAGCAAATGAAGAAGTGGTTGTGCTGGGTGGTGGCCCTATCGGCATGCTGGTTGCTTTGGTTGCTAAGGCAAAAGGTGCCAAGGTGAGCGTTTCTGAAATAAGCCCTTTTCGTCTTGAGTTTGCTAAGTCACTTGGCTTAAATGCTGTGAATCCTTTAGAAACTGATTTGGCTGGCCACATTAAAGAACGCACTAACGGACAAGGCGCAGATGTTGTATTTGAAGTTACAGGCTCAGCAGCTGGCGCAGCGACTATGACGCAACTCCCTCGCATTCGTGGTCGCATAGTAGTGGTGGGTATTCATCCTAAACCTAACCCTGTAGATCTTTTTCAATTCTTTTGGAAAGAACTAGAACTTAAAGGTGCAAGGGTGTATGAAGATCAAGATTTTGAAGCTGCCATTAAGCTAGCAGATTCAGGGGTTTTACCCCTCGAGCAAATTATTACTGAAACGAAACCGCTTGAAGATGCCCAAGCTGCCTTTGAACGAATGGATAAAGGTGGCGATGTTATGAAGATAGTCTTGGAGATGCCATGAGTATCTTAGATAGCTTTAAACTTGATGCTAAGACTGCTCTAGTAACAGGTTGTAAACGCGGCATTGGTAAAGCAATGGCCGTAGCTTTGGCTGAAGCAGGTGCCAATATTATTGGGGTAAGTGCAACACTCGAGCCAAACAGTGAGGTTGAAAAAGAAGTTACAGCTTTAGGTAGAAGTTTTAAAGCTTATGCTTGTGACTTTTCAGATCGAACTGCGCTTTACGCTTTTGTAAATGAAGTTAAAACAATGCAGATTGATATTCTTGTTAATAACGCAGGTACTATTCTTAGAAAACCTGCTACTGAACATCCAGATGACTACTGGGATAAAGTCATGGAAGTTAATCTAAATGCCCAGTTTGTACTTAGTCGAGAACTAGCGAAAGGCATGCTTGAGCGTTCTCAAGGAAAGATTATTTTTACAGCTTCGCTTCTCTCGTTTCAAGGGGGCGTTACGGTGCCTGCTTATACTTCATCTTAGCATGGCATTGCAGGTTTAACCAAAGCTCTTGCGAATGAATGGGCGTCTAAAGGCATTCAGGTTAATGCCATAGCACCAGGTTATATAGATACCGATAATACAGAAGCTTTAAGAAATGACCCTGTGCGCTCCAAAGCTATTTTAGAGCGCATTCCTGCTGGAAGATGGGGCAGTGTGGATGACTTTAAAGGCCCTGTTGTGTTTTTGGCATCCTCGGCATCTGATTATGTAAATGGTGAAATACTCACGGTTGATGGAGGCTGGATGGGTCGCTAAGCTTTTTTACGAAGCTGCCAAACTTGCTCTGAAGGCCATTTTTGCGCCCATTCTCCTGTAATTGAAAACTTAGTGTCATTTGCAGTTAGAGGCGCTTGTAACTCTTGGTAATTAAGGACTTCAAAGCCAGTGTCACGAAAAAGCTTAAGCCATGCTGACTGCGTTAAGTTAAACTCAATGCCGCCTGGGTCAACCTCTAAATCACGCCAGTCTTGCTTATGAATATCAAAGTAAGACCTGTGTAAACGCTCATCACTCGCCTCTCCATTTGGCGGTGTTGTAACAATCACTAAGGGATGCGTACCAAGAAAAGTTAGTAAGCCACCGGTTTTAAGAATTCGGTGCGCTTCAGGAACCCAAGCATAAGGGTCACACCAGATGGCTGCGCCATACTCACTGATGGCAAAATCAAAACTAGCATCTTCATAAGGCGTAGCTTCAGCGTTACCATGCATAAGCGTTAGGTTTAAGCCATGCTCATCATTCAGTCGCTGGGCTGTTTTAAGTTGCTCGAGTGAGTTATCTATACCTGTAACGCTTGCGCCTCGCCTTGCCATCCATGAACTTACATAGCCTGTACCGCAACCGAGTTCAACGGCATTTAATCCTGTCATATCTTCAGGGAGTAACTGCAAATCGGCTTCTTTTAAAGCCCAAATGCCCCAAGTGGGTTCTGCTAATTTCCAGTGCCTCTCGCCAGATGCTACCCAATCAATTGCCATACCATCCCAGTAATTTCTATTTTCTTTAACATGTTCAGCTAACTGCGCGGAGTCTGCATTCTCTTTAGTATTCATAAGCTCTAGAATAGCAAAAAGCAAGCTTAAGCCAAACCAAGAAACTCGAGCTTCTCAAGTTAAGTCATGCTGCTATTGTGAATAGCTACTATCAATAGGCTAGTGAATGCCTAAGAGCCGTTGGTCAAAGGTGAAGGCATTTGAGTATCTAGCTACTCTATCGGGCTTTGCAGAGGGGAAAATGATGAAACTTGCGTACCTAAACCTTGTAAGAGCGG
>CAZWJZ010000295.1:0-5861 GCA_964634665.1 uncultured bacterium
CACCAGATTAAACTCAAAACAGGTCGGCCTGTGCACGAGAAGGCTGACAAGGAAGCTCAGGAGCATTTTAAAAAAACTTTGCTGAACGCCTGAAGGCACGATTAAGCGAAACCTTAAAAGCACACCCCAAGCCAAAGGTGCAGGTGCGAGTGTTTGCGATGGATGAAGCCCGCTTCGGACTTATCAACTGGCATAAAAGTCGTTATTGTCCTAAAGGCATTAGACCCCCTTGGATCGTACGTCGTGACTATGAATGGATGTGGCTTTATGCTGCTATCGAAGCTAGCACAGGTGAAAGCTTTTGCCTTTACCTGCCTCACTTAGACGGTGTCTGCTATGAACTATTTCTACAGCAGCTAAGTCACTGCTATCCAGATGACAGCATTATTCTTATTAGGGATAATGCCCCTGCTCATATCAAACATGATATCAAGCTACCCCAGACTATCCTTCCTTTAGCACTGCCGCCTTACAGTCCTGAACTCAGCCCTGCTGAAAGGTGGTTCTTAGAGTTCAGACGTACCCTTGCCAATCGCTCATTCGATACCATCCCTGACTTACAAGAAGCACTCACAGCTATCCTCAAGTCCTACTGGCAAGACCCTGCTGCTCTCAAGCAGCTTTCTAACTTTCCTTGGTGGCATAAGGCTGTAACTCAACTATGACATTAACTGGGCAGTTTGGTATAATTTACGTCTGACGGTGCCTGTTGCTGATTTGCGTTGGCGTAATTCACCGGGCTTTAAGGGCTTAGAAAGATTGCCTGTTAAGTGGGGTTAATCTTTTGTGACGGTTGCGTTTAGTGCTCTTTAATTATCTTGTATTCTTATTAACAGGAAGAGGCAAGGATACGGTAAGGGAGTGCAAGGAAAGCCCCGACTTGGGAGTAGGTCGGGGCTTTCTACGTTTTTGTTCTACAAGTATTTTAACGTGTGATGATGGTTATTATTTCATTACTGATTCTATTCATTTCTAAAACCAAAAGCCCTTTTGGCTTTGGGGCTTTTCCGACCAAAGGGAGAAGCTTTTAGGGGATTAAAAAAGAGGCAAAGAGTGAATCGTGAAATACTTTTTGCTAATACTTTTTAAACTGCTTTTGCCCTAGCTGCTTCTATGGTTTCCATGAGGCTTTTGAAGGGTGTTATGAATTTTTCTACCCCTTCGTCTTCTAGGGCTTGGGTTATGTCATCCATATCTATGCCGAGTTGAGCCACGTCTTCTAGTACGGCTTTGGCTGCCTCTAAGTCATCTTCTATGCGATCAGCTGGGTTGCCGTGGTCACGGTATGCATCTAAGGTGGCTACAGGTATGGTGTTGACGGTGTTTTCACCAACAAGACTGTCTACATATAGTGTATCTGGGTATGAGGGGTCTTTGGTTCCGGTAGATGCCCAGAGTAAGCGTTGGGGTCTGGCACCTTTTTCTGCTAGGGCTTGCCAGCGGTCACTGGAAAAGACTTCTTTGTAGATTTGGTAAGACATTTTTGCGTTGGCAATGGCCACTTTGCCTTTGAGTTCACTGGCTTTGGCATTGCCTTTTTGCGCTAAGTCGTTAAACATGGGGTCAAGCATTACGTCTATGCGGCTTAAAAAGAAGCTTGCAACAGAGGCTATGCTTTTGAGTTCTTTGCCTGCTGCATCTGCTTTTTCTAGACCTTCTATATAAGCCCAGGCCACGTCACGGTAGCGTTCTAAGCCAAAAAGCAAAGTTACGTTTACGTTTATACCTTCACTAATTAGGGTTGATATGGCGCTTAGGCCAGCTTGCGTACCGGGTACTTTTATGAAGGTGTTAGGGCGAGCTAAGCGCTGCCATAGGTGTCTGGCTTCTTTTACGGTGCCTTCTGCGTCGTTAGCTAGGTCGGGTGCTACTTCTAGGCTTATATAGCCGTATTTGCTGTCGTTTTCGTCATACATAGGGCGAAAGAGGTCAGCAGCATCTTGTATGTCTTGCACGACTAAGTCTTCGTAGATTTCTGCAGCTGTTTTACCTTTTTTGGCTAGTTTTGCTATGGCGCTATCGTATTCGTTGGTTTGGGCTATTGATTTTTCAAAAATGGCGGGGTTTGAAGTGACGCCGCGAATGCCGTCTCGGTCTATGAGGGTTTGTAAGTAACCGTCATGCATCATGCTGCGTTTGATTTCGTCCATGTAGACAGATTGACCAAAGTCACGTAATTTTTTAAGTGGGTTCATGTTTCTCTCCAAAATATAGGGTTAAGACTAAAGCCTTTAATTAGGCTTTCTTAGGCTTAAGCCTAGCATAGAGAGGGGGGCATCTAAATTCTGTAGAGTTACTTAGGTAACTAAGCTGTCATATTTGTTTTACTTTGTTGTGACACAAAACAAAAAAACAGCCACCTTTGGGGAAGTGGCTGTTTCGTGACCCCTCCATGGGGTTTGCACTTTAAGCGCCGACAGGCGTGAGTGCCTCGTTATCTTTTTCTCCCGTGCGTATTCGGACGACTTGCTCTAAAGGCTGAACAAAAATCTTGCCGTCCCCTATTTCGCCTGAACGGGCAGAATCAACAATGGCTTTAATGGTTTTGTCCACAAAGCTTTCGCTAACTGCAATACTGAGTTGTACTTTTTCGTGAAATTCAACTACAAATTGACTACCACGGTATTGCTCTACAATGCCGCCTTGCCCACCATGACCACTAACACGTGAAATGGTTATGCCGCGAACACCAGCTTTAAACAAAGCTTCTTTAACTTCAGGTAATTTTGCAGGTCTAATAACAGCCGTTATGAGTTTCATGTCAGCTCCTAAATTTTTATTATAGGCGGCTACCCAAGCGGGCAGCCTGAGGAAAGGAAATAAAGCAAAAAGGTATGAGGTAAAAGTTTGGGTCTTTCTAGTCACCAGCTACGCTTTTAAAGACAACAGGTGCACCAATAGCATCTTGGGTTGAGTAGCCTTCTATGCCGTGCTCTGCAATGTCTAAGCCTGTAACTTCTTCTTCTGGTGTTACACGTAAACCAACAGTGTATTTTAAAATCATGAAGACTACATAACCTGATACGAGTGCAGCACCACTATAGGCAAGCGTACCAATAAGTTGCACGCCTAAGTTTCCGCCACCAAAAATGCCAACAGCGAGCGTTCCCCAGATGCCGCAGACACCGTGTACAGAGATAGCGCCAACAGGATCATCTATTTTAAAACGGTCGAACATTAGTACGCTGAATACGACGATGATACCTGCGATTGCGCCGACAATAACAGCCCAGCCACCAACAATGACATCTGGTCCTGCTGTAATGCCTACTAGGCCTGCTAGTACACCGTTAATGGTCATAGAGAAATCTGGTTTTTTAAATAACATCCAGCTGGTAAGCATGGCTGCTATTGCGCCTGCTGAAGCAGCTAAGTTAGTGTTTACAAATACATTACCAACAGCAGTTATGTTTCCTAGGTCATTAAATACGAGTTGTGAGCCTGGGTTAAAGCCAAACCAGCCAATCCAGAGTAAGAACACACCTAAGCCAGCTAGGCTCATGTTGTGCCCAGGCATGGCGTTTATTTTGCCGTTGGTGTAACGACCCAAACGTGGGCCAATAGCTAGAACAGCGCCGAGTGCGGCAAATCCGCCAACTGCGTGAACAATAGATGAACCTGCAAAGTCAGAGAAGCCCATACCATCTAACCAGCCGCCGCCCCATTTCCATGAACCAAGATAAGGGTAGATAAATGCTGTCATGACGACAGAGAAAATGAGATAAGCACTAAATTTCATGCGGCCACCAATGGCGCCTGAAACAATGGTAGCGGCAGTAGCAGCAAAAACCATCTGGAAGAAGAAGTCTGCTGCGCCTGTGTAAAACAGACCGTCAGCGGGTGCAGCTACTGAGCTTGCGTAATCACCTAAGAACATAGGTGCGCCGTACATAATGGCAAAGCCAACAGCCCAGAACGCAAGACCTGCAACTGCAAAGTCAGCAATGTTTTTCATGAAGATGTTAACAACGTTTTTTGCGTTGTGAAGCCCTGCTTCTAGTAGTGCAAAGCCTGGCTGCATAAATGCAACAAGCACAGCAAACATAAGTAGAGCAAATGTATCAAAGGCTGTTTGGTAGTCAGCTAGGGTTGCAAAGATAGTGTCATCTACCGCAGCTGTTGTCGCTTCTTGAGCGAGCCCCAAACCCGCGAGTACAAGAAGACTTGATAACACGAAGAACTTTTTCATTGTTACCTCCATAAGATTTCGTTAGCTCGAGTTGAGCTAACTCGAGTCATAGAATATGTAATAAATTTCATTTTGTCAAACACAAACGTCACGAAAGCTCATTTTCATATGTACGAAATGGAAAAATTAGATATTCTACTACATATCGGATTACACATATCTTCAAATGGTGACATCATTACATACGATTCTGCAAATCAGGTAAATTGAATGCTTAGGCGACTAGATGACAACTCTAAACATTAAAAACTCCTTATATATAGACGTACTAGGGTTACGAACGGCAAATAAGCAAAGCTCGAGCTTTTGCTTTTTATTAGGCTGAAAAGCTTGAGTGTGATGGCTAAACATAAAATTTTTGAGATGAGTGCTTGTTTGCTAGCTGTTAGTTTGCTGTCTGAAACGGCGTAAATTTGGATAGGTTTATCTGATTGTATTGGTTTTCTGAGCTCAAACGTGCTCACTAAAAAGCTTAGATGTTGCGATTGGTCTACAAAACTTTGCAAAAGTTAATAATTAAATGGTCGTTTTGCAGTTTTTAAGTTTACATTTTGAAATTTTTTTGGGTAAAATAATAATCTAGTTACAGCGATCGTCTGTAGTTCTAGGTATGGTACTTGGTAATAGGCAAAATACGTGCTGACGAAGGCCAAGTTATTTATAAAGGTAAAGACATAAGCAAAGTTGCTGAGTACAGCATAAACCAAGCAGGCATATGCCGAAAGTTTCAAGCGCCCGGTGTACTAGAGCGACTAACTGTCTTCGATAATTTAGCAGTATCAACTCGAGTGAAGCTGGCACCAGAACTTGCGTCTTAATTTAAGCAAGACAGAAAAAGAACGTGTTGAAGAAGTGCTTGATCTTGTGGGTTTGCAAGATTGCCGAGACATACAAGCTTCTTTTTTGGCGCATGCTGAGAAACAATGCTTAGAGATTGGCATGGAGCTTTGCAGACCGCTACTTTGTGATGCAACGCGGACGCATAATTGAACAGGGTTTCACCAAAGATACCGATAAAAATGAAATTAGTCGTTACTTAAGTGTGTAGCGGCTCACTATTTGAAAAGTCTAGTCGTTCATAATAAAACGGAGGCACTCGAGTGTAAAAAGAGGTATTTTGAGTAACTTAAATGGGGTTCAGGGCTGCTTAGAAGAGTAGAAATAAGTGTATAAGCTAGACCAGTTAAAGATTGCTGTTTGCTTTTAATCTTAAAATCTTTAATATGTGGGAGTAGTCAAGGGATACTATGCGATTAACAGAACGAGAGAAAGATAAACTTCTTATTTTTGTTGCGGCAGATGTTGCACGTAGACGTAAAGAACGTGGACTTAAGCTGAATCACCCTGAGGCTATTGCGCTCATAACAGCTGAAGTGCTTGAGGGTATTCGGGATGGCAGGTCGGTTGCAGAGCTTATGACGTTTGGTACAACCATTTTGTCTAGGAATGATGTGATGGAGGGGATTGCTGAAATGATTCATGATATTCAGGTTGAAGGCACCTTTCCTGATGGTACGAAGCTCGTGACCATTCACGACCCAATTAGATAGCTAGGAGCAAAGATGATTCCAGGTGAATTTCTTATTGATGAGGGTGACATTGAGCTTAATGCCGGTCGTGAAACGGTGACTTTGCGTGTAGATAATTTGGGTGATAGGCCTATTCAGGTGGG
>CAZWJZ010000296.1:0-5814 GCA_964634665.1 uncultured bacterium
CCGTAGAATTTGAACCGTACCAGTTTAAATGTAGCAGTACATGCTTATATGCGGTTAGTATTTTTTCTTTTTGGTTTAACTCAGAGCCACTTCTCAAGTTTGAAAAAATCCATGGTTGACCTGTAGCTGCTCTTGCCACCATAACGCCCAAACCCCAGCTTTTATAGCGTTCAAACTGCTCTTTTGAGTTTACATCCCCAGAGCCAACAATGGGCACATTCACATGGTCGGCCACGTCTTTTATGGCTTCCCAATTGGCCTCGCCTGTGTACTTTTGGGCAGCGGTGCGCCCATGCACCGCGACAAGTGCAGCGCCAGCTTCTGACACAGCTTGAGCTACCTCAATGACATTTTGCTGGTCATAACCAAGACGCATTTTTGCACTTACAGGAATAGCTACAGCTTTACTCAAGGCATTTATTATGTCGGCTGCTCGTTTAGGCTCGAGCATGAGTTTTGAACCGCAGCTTTTACCTGTTATTTTTTTGACAGGGCAGCCCATGTTCAGGTCTAGCGCCTTAGGTTTGTAGCGTTCATAGAGTAAGCGCCCGCCCTCTGCTACAAGCTCGGGTTCACCGCCAAAGATTTGAATGACTAGGTCAGGTTCATTTTTATAGGGTTCGCCTATTTCTAAACCTTTGTGATCACCTAGCACCATGCCTTTGGCACTTACCATTTCAGTAACCGCCCATGCACTACCAAAGTCTCGGCATAGTTTCCTGAAGGGGGCATCTGTAAAGCCTGCCATGGGTGCAAGTATTGCGCCGCCCTCAGCTAGTTTTTGAGTATAGAAATTGTCGGTACTTGTTTTCACTAAGTTGCATTATAGGGGAAAAGGTGAAAAAGGTAAGCAATGAGCAAAGAATGAAAAGACTCTGAGTTTATTACTATGAGCTGGTTTGCTTGTTATAAATTGTAGTTCCAAGAGATATTGCAACTGAGGCTGAGTTGCTTTGTTTTGACTCTCCTAGGATTCAGATAGTTTAGGTTCAGGGATTCAGATACCTTCACTCTGTTCAATGGTTGCACGAATGCTTGAACCATCAAACCATTCGTGGGAATGTCAAAAAACCCAGAAAAGATCTGTGTCAAGGTACTGCATAGAAGGGTGTAAACTACTGAATGGGTTTATCCGTACACTTTGCTCAGCACTTCATGAAAATTGCTTAAAAGCCTTTAGCCAAGAACGAACCACAGAAGCGTAGCAGCTATGAAGGTCAGTAGTCAGCAAAACTTCACTAGAAGCGAGTCCAATAATACCTCTGGCCTGTAGGGTAATAGAGATAAGGGAAAGAAGCCCTGCTAGGGAGTTAAATCCCTAAACAATGTATCAAACAGGGATGTTATTTTGCTTTATAACTTCCTTCATTACTTCAAACACAGTTGTAGCTTCAACAAATCGCCCATCCCAATGATAGGGCTTTCCCCATAACCCAACTGCCCAAGGATCGGTCAAAGGCGAATCAAGAAAGCGTTCGCTGTTTACCCCGAGTGCCCAGAGAGGCACCAAGTTATTGGTATGTGCAAGACTAAGATAATTAATATCAGGAATGACACCTTTCCCTTTATTCTGAGGCGCAGATAAATAAGACTCGAGCCTCTCAATATCAATCTTGCCCTCTTGTGCCAAGGCAGTTTCACCCCAAACAGCGCCTGTTTCATGGTCAGAGGTCACAATAAGCAAAGTCTCTTGCCAAGAACTTTCTTGCTCTACCCAATCAATAACAGTATCTACAGCAGCATTAAAATCAAGTTGTTCCTCAAGAGCCTTAGTAAAGTCATGCTGGTGGTGTGCCCAGTCTACTGCGCCACCTTCTATCATTAAGAAAGCGCCTTCTTTCGCTTGACCTAGTTGCTGAAGGGCAACTTTCGTTAGGAGTTCTAAGTTTGGTACTTGTTCATTCTTAGCTAACCCCGAGGGTTGCCGAGTATCTTGTTTATTTGTCAGTCTGCGTTGCTGTAAAGTTTCATGTATTGGGGCAATTGCAACCAACTTAGATACAGCAATGGGATTTTTAGAGAAATTATGCAAAGACTTAAGCGAGTCTAGAAAATAAGCATCTGTTTCATAGTTCTTAAGGGAATAAAAACTGTCTTTCCCACCTAAGAACCTGAATGCAAGATCATCTTCGGGCACAACACGCTTTCCATGATTATCAAAGAGCGGATGTCCACATCCAATAATCACATCAAGTTCACGAAGCATGTTCTTAAAGATGCCTGCATAATCATTGCGATTAGCTTCTTTGGCAATCATGCCTGCTGGAGTAGCATGACTTACCTGTACTGTGGTGACAACACCCGCTTTTTTGCCTTGCTCTGTTGCTAGTTTAGCGAGCGTTTCAAACTTAGTCTTAGCATCCCAACTGATATTTAGTCGCCCATTTACAGTCCAGCATCCTGAGGCAAGCGCTGTTGCTGAGGCTGCTGAATCCATAAAGCGACCTTGCCGCTGCTCAAAAACAGCGTTAGCCCAGAAAGCTTCCGAGTCATAGTGCTGCTGCTGCATAGCTACTGCATTCGGCGGTACAATGTAATCGTCTGTAAGTAGTCCTTGACCTGTTGTATCTGCCCTTTGAACAGTATGGCCAAGCGCATCAACAAAATAACTAGGGCGTTGCGCTTTAGCAACATGAATGGGTTTCG
Source organism: uncultured bacterium (assembly GCA_964634665.1). Lineage (GTDB taxonomy): Bacteria > Deinococcota > Deinococci > Deinococcales > Trueperaceae > JAHEBB01. The sequence continues at coordinate 2,647 of CAZWJZ010000296.1, forward strand.
TACCATCAGGTCTTGTTTTTTGGTAGCTTTGTTGATTAGCTGCACCATATTGAAAGTAATCTGCGCCTAGCCAACCGTTATAGCCTTGACCATCACAAATCATTAAGATAATGTTCTTAACAGGTCTTTTCACACTTTGGGTATTCTAACGCTAATGAGGAAGTTCTAAAAGATGTTCAAATGCTAGATGAGATATCTCACAAAGATAAACTCGTCGATTATCTTGCTACATTTGCAAGCGAGATACCCAACTGATCTTCTTTTTTAATTCGGGTCATAGATACCTATTTGTTTACTTAGCTTAGTGGCAAACTATACTGTAAGAATTGGGATGATTATGACTAATAAAAGATTTATTACCTACACTTGGATTACGCTCGTTGTCACAATGATTGTTATTTTGTGGGGAGATGTTGTGCAGGCAACAGGCTCAGGGGATGGTTGTGGGGCGTATTGGCCTGTGTGCAACGGGGAAGTGCTGCCCGCTTTTGAAGGCAGAGAAACCATAATTGAGTATACGCATAGGGCAACAAGTGGCATTGTTTTTCTTATGGCAGCAGCTTTGCTGATTTGGTCTAGGCGCAGTTTTGAAAAAGGAAGCTTAGTCAGGCGATCTGCAAATTACAGTATGTTTTTTATGGTTACTGAGAGCTTAGTAGGTGCTGCGCTCGTGCTATTTCGCTTAGTAGGTGAAGATGCAAGTTTAGCGAGGGCTTTTATTGCGCCTATTCATTTGCTTAATACACTTTTACTTATTGCTTCTATAGTGTTTATTTTGTATTTCGCTTATGGGGGTAAGCGTTTCCAGTGGCAAAACAATCGCTTGTCGTGGCTTTTGGCATTGGGTATAGCAGGCATTATGATTATATCTACCACAGGAGCGATTACTTCTTTAGGAGATGCCATTTTTCCTGTCACAAGCACTGGTGAGGCGATTCAGCAAAGTCAAACAGCAGGTCAGCATTTCCTCGTAAGACTAAGAGTCTGGCATCCAGTAACAGCTATTATCTGGGGTATTTATTTAGCTGTTGTAGCTTATCTTGTCGCTCGAGCTAGACCGTCTAGATACACAAATATCTTGGCTTACAGCGTATTAGCTCTTTTTATTAGCCAGCTTATTGTGGGTACGCTTAATGTTGTACTTAATGCTATTTTACCTACGCAAATTATTCATTTGTTATTGGCAGATGCCTTGTGGTCTGCTTGGGTTTTGTTGTGTGCATTTGCACTTTCGCAAGCTTCTACTGCCAGTCAAGTGCCTACGAAAGCTGTTGTTCAGGCATCTGTGACAGATTAACTAGGGTTTTGCAGGCGCTTGCAAGCGAGTCTTCTTAAGCTTGCTTTAGTGACCAGTTCTCGCCTAAAGAGGTAAAAAGAGCAGTAAAAAGTAGGAATTTGTGAATAAATCTTCATTTTAGTCTACAGTTTGTCATGTATCTAGCAGACTGTATTAATGTTCATTTCTCATAATGGATTATGGAACCTACTGTAGTTGTTCAAGAAAGCCCACAAGATAGTCTTCAAGATCTTAGCAAGCTACGCACTCGAGTGGGTCGGCGTGCTTGGTTATTGTTTGTTTTGTTGGTTTGTGTTGCGCTGACGGCTAGTTTGAGTTTTTCTCAACCTAGGGGTGTTCAGGTTCCTGCGGTGGTTGCACCTGCGGGTGAGTTCATTCAGGTTTTTGAGACAGCCCGTGAGTCTACGGTTCGTATTGAGGCGCGGGCGCGGGATGGCTTTAGTAATGGCCCTATAGGTATTGGTACAGGTTTCTTTATTTCTCCTGAGGGTCTTGTCATTACGGCTTATCATGTGGTGGATAGTACTGGTACTGGTTTTAGATCAGGCATTGATTATGTTGCGATTGATTTGAATGAAAATGAATATCCTTTGGAGCTAGTGAGTTTTGATGCGTATTTAGACGTTGCTTTGTTACAAGCAAAGCTTGATGCGCCTGTCAATTTCTTAGCTATTTCAGCTGATACGCCGCGTGTAGGTACAAACATTGTAGCGATTGGTAATAGTCGTGGAGATTTTCTTGAGGGGCGTGCTGGCAGGGTAAGCCGTATTGGTGTTGATAGCCCTGAAGTTAGATTTGCAAATAATACCGTTGAGCTAACGGCAGCCTTACAGCCGGGTGATTCAGGTGGTCCTGTCATAGATGGTAAAGGTGAAGTAATTGGGGTTGTAAGTTACATTAGTTATCGTCCTGATAATTTAACCTCACAAGGTGAGTTTATTCCACCTGTACTTAGAGGGTTTACCCTACCTGACTTCGCCGCTTATGCTGTTCCCTTAGTAAACAACAATAATTTACTTGAAGCGCTTCTAGTGGGCGAGCAAAGAGATATTCCTGTTATTGGCTTTTCTGTAGGCTTAGGACCCATACAAGATTATGATCCAAGCCTTATAGAACAAGGTTTTCCTGATTTGGGTCGGCGTGCTGGTGTTATTGTTGGTCGAGTGCAGGAGAATGGGCCAGCCAGCCTAGCTGGGTTTAAAGATATTTTGGTTCAAGGTGAGCAAGTTGAGGCTGACGTCATTGTTGCTGTTGATGGCATACCAACCCCAACATTTCCTAGTCTTCTAGAAGTCCTTTATGAAAAAGGGGTTGGACAGACTGTAGAAGTCTCAGTACAGCGTGGCAAAACAACCCTAAGGTTCGCACTCGAGCTTGGGGCGAAGCGTCAAGTGTTCAACTAGGTTTTTGGCTAAAAAAAGACCCACAGTGTTTTAACTGTGGGTCTTTTTTTGGTGGGAGATACTGGATTTGAACCGGTGACCTCGTCGTTATCAGCGACGCGCTCTAACCAACTGAGCTAATCTCCCATTTACTTGCCCTTCGCAAGCGCGCTAGAGAGCTTAGCATGTTCATCTTTCATGGGTCAACCCCAAAATACACCTGAGTACTTAGTCGTTGTGTTTCTAACTTGTAGCAATTCCACGACTAATATAAGAAAGTGAAATAGCTTTGATTTTATGATCTCAGATCGCCATCATAAAAGTCAGACGGGCTTTTATGATGGAAATGCTTTTGCTAAGCTTAATTTATGCTTAAATGGAAAGAAATTATTGCAAAGTCACTTTATGTTGCAGATAAGCGGCTTGATAAAATTAGTGTAACTACCGCCCCCCTAGGAAAAAAGGTTAAAGTGTGCAGCACAGATGAGC
>CAZWJZ010000297.1:0-5807 GCA_964634665.1 uncultured bacterium
GGAAAACTGTTAATTCTTCGAAATGTATATTTAGGGGTGCGGAATCGCGGGTTTAGTTTCACTTTTCTTATTTTGCTCTTAAAATCTATACCTAGGGTGCATGAATTTTAAAAACCTGCTAGCTTAGATTCTTGATAATTGGATAGTATTTACCTATGCTTCTCTATATTTTACGCCGCTTAATTCAGGCTTTTTTCATTTTGTTTCTGGTTACTTTTATCAGTTTCATTATTATGAACATGGCACCTGGCAATGCTATGCAAACCTTTATCGATCCGCGCATACCTCCTTCTGAACTTGCTAAAGCGGAGCAAGCGTTAGGGCTAGATCAACCCGTGCCCATACAGTATTTTAGGTGGCTTAGGGCTGTTACTGAGGGCAATCTGGGGTATTCAATCAAGTCAGGTGAGGAAGTCTTGCGCTTAATTTTGAGCCGCCTTGGACCCACCATCGCGTTAATGACCTCAGCCTTCACAGTTATGTTCATTTTGGCCTTAGCTATTGGAATAGTATCTGCAGCAAAACCTTATTCTCTGATTGATTTTGTGGCTACCTTTATGGCGTTTGCGGGTATTTCTATTCCTGGTTTTTTCTTTGCCTTGACCCTTATTTATATTTTTGCAGTTCAACTTGGCTGGTTACCCACTTCGGGCTTAAGGACTTATCAAGAAACATTATCAGGCTGGCCAGACTTTGTTGATCGTTTTCAACATTTAGTTTTGCCTGTAACTGTTTTAGCTTTTACGGGCGTGGCTGAACTTGTAAGGCACGTTCGCTCAGCTGTGAGTGAAGCATTATCTCAAGATTACATAAGGACAGCTCGTGGCAAAGGCATTGGTGAGCTTAGGGTACTAAGCTCGCATGCCCTTAGGAACAGCTGGCTACCTATCATTACGCTTATAGGCGTTGCTTTACCCAGATTTTTTAGCGGTTCGGTTATTGTTGAAGTTATTTTTGCTTGGCCCGGCATGGGTCGTTTGCTGGTTGATTCAGTTTTTGCTAGAGATTTTCCGGTGGCTATGGGTATTAACTTATTTGCTGCAATTTTAGTCTTGTTAGGGAGTCTATTGGCAGATAGTCTTTATGCGCTTGCAGACCCAAGGATTCGCTACGAATGACAGTAAGTAGCCAAGTCAAAATAAGTGCTAAGAATAGAGCGCTTCGTCAGTTCTTGAGTCACCGCGTAGCTGTGCTGAGTACTAGCATTCTTGTCTTGCTTATGTTTACTGCAATTTTTGCTCCTTGGTTAGCACCTTACGACCCTTATGAGCTTGCCATGTCAGATACGGGCATGCTTGAGTTTGAAGCACCACCTAGTCAAACTTTTCTGCTTGGTACAGACGCAATTGGGCGAGATGTTTTATCTAGACTCATTTTTGGTGGCAGAATTTCATTAACTATTGGTCTAGTATCTGCCTCTATCTCAATTTTGCTTGGTTCTATTTTGGGGGTGTTGGCAGGCTATTTTGGGCATTGGACTGATATTTTTCTGTCACGCTTTGCTGATGCTGTAAGTACCTTTCCTGCACTTTTTCTCATTTTGACAGTTTCAAGTTTTGTACGACCCTCTATTTTTAATGTTATGGCAGTTATTGGTCTTCTAAGTTGGATGCCCACCTTTCGCTTAATGCGAGCTGAAGTATTACGATTAAAGCATGTTGATTTTGTTGAGGGTGCTCATGCACTTGGCGCAAACAGCTTTCGTATTATGCTACTACACCTCATACCAAATGCTTTAGCGCCCATCATTGTGCAGGCGACACTGGGTGTAGCAGAGGCAATCTTGACTGAATCTGCCTTATCTTTTTTAGGCTTAGGCGTACAGCAACCCATTGCATCATGGGGCAATATGCTTGCTGATGCTCGAAGTTTAACGGTTTTACAATCACAACCATGGTTATGGCTACCACCCGGTTTGGCTATTTTTATTACTGTTTTAGCCATCAATTTTATGGGTGATGGTTTAAGAGATGCATTGAACCCAAGAAAAGGCTAAAACCACAAAATCTAAGGAGAACTAATGACAAGAAATGTTGAACGTACCCAATTAAGCAAAACACTAGAAATTTCAAAGGTTGTTACCGGTTTATGGCAAATTGCCGACATGGAACGAGATGATACAAAGCTCGAGCTTAAGAGTCTTGCTAGTGCTATGTTGCCTTATGTTGATGCTGGTTTGACAAGTTTTGATATGGCTGATCACTATGGTTCAGCTGAGGATATTGTGGGTATCTTTGCTTCAGACTATTCTGAGAAACCTGTTCAGCGTTTTACCAAATGGGTTCCCACGCCTGGTCCTGTGACAAAGGCAGATGTTCGCGCTGCTATAGACCTTTCGCTTAGACGTATGCAGACTGAGCAGCTTGATCTGCTGCAGTTTCATACATGGACGTACAGTGACCCTAGTTGGCTTGATTGCTTGTTTTATCTTAAAGAATTAAAAGATGAGGGGCTTATTGGAAATCTGGGTTTAACAAATTTTAATACTGCTCACTTAAATATGGCCATTAACAGCGGTATTGAGGTTATTTCAAATCAGGTTTGCTTTTCATTACTTGACCAAAGAGCCAAAGGCGAAATGACTGAGCTTTGCCTTAAACATGACATTAAGCTACTTGCTTATGGGACGGTCGCTGGGGGATTGTTAAGTGAAAAATGGCTTGGTATGAGCGAACCAGAGCTCGAGCAAGGTACATGGTCGCAAATGAAGTACAAGCGCTTTATTCGTGAAACAGGTGGCTGGCAAGTATTCCAAGAATTATTAGAAACACTAAGTTCAGTTGCTAAAAAGTTTAGTGTTTCGTTAGCAAATGTGGCTTCTCGCTACATGCTCGAGCAGGCTGCTGTGGGGGCAGTTATAATTGGTGCTCGTTTAGGTAGCAGTGAGCATATTACTGACACGCTAAATCTTTTTAGTTTTTCTCTTGATGATCTTAGTCACGCTCAGATTAATGAAAGCCTAGCCAAATTAAGCAAGCTACCTGGCGACTGTGGCGATGAGTACCGCAAGCCTCCATTTTTAACGGCTTCTGGTGATTTGAGTCATCACCTTGAGTCTTTCCCCAAACCTTTTAAAGCTAAAGAGCAGCCCAATGGTGAAACAATTGTTTTGAGTGGTACTCGCTGGGAAGAACTTGCAGGTTTTTGCCGTGCGGTAAAACTAGATAACCGCATTTCTATTTCTGGTACCACCGCAACCCATCTAGACAAAGTGATTGGTGGGCAGGATGCTGCTGCGCAAACGCACTTTATTATTGATAAACTAGAAGCTACTTTAGTTTCGCTAGATAGCAAACTTGAGGACGTAATTCGCACTCGGATTTACATTAATAAGATGTCAGATTGGGAGGCTGTTGCAAGGGCGCATGGGAATCGCTTTAAGTCTATTTTACCTGCCAATACCTTAGTTCAAGCCTCCCTAGTGGGTGATGAATACTTGGTAGAAATAGAAGCAGAAGCCGTGATTAGGTAAGTTATACTAGGGTGAGTTTGGCTATAGGAAAATTCACCCTAACAAAACAGCTTTGAATCAAGGGCAAAATAGGTCTTGCTTATTCAAATTCAGTAGCTGGGAAAAACGCTTCAGGTAGTTGCTCAAAACCAGGTTTAGCAAAAAGATAACCTTGAAATAAATCAATACCTTCGCTCCTAAACCACCAATACTCATCAGTGGTTTCTACACCTTCAGCAATAATGTCGATACCCAAGTCTAGACAAGTCCGTGCAATACCCCGAACAATCGCTTGACGCGGTCCTTTGCTTTCTATATCTCGAACTAATTGCATATCAAGTTTGATAGATTCTGGTTGGAAATCAGCAAGCAACTTAAGTCCAGCATAACCAGCACCAAAATCATCAATTGAAAATTTAATACCTGAGTAGCGATATTGATTAATCATATCAGCAAATCCTTTAATATCATCGATAATTTCATTTTCAGTTATTTCTAAGGTTATACGATTAGCCTCAATACCGCAAAGCTGGGCTTTTTCTAGCGTAGAACTAATTGCTGAGGGGGATTTCACTACATTTTGCGGAACCAAATTCAGATTTAAGTTGCAACCTATAGCTAATGTTGCTGATAAAGAGATGGCTGCAGACCTTAAGTCTTCATCAACAAGATGAAGCACCTCAGGGCTCATGCTATCTAAAATTTTATAGGCAGGTTCGTTATTTTTTCCTCGGACTAGAGCCTCAAAAGAAACGATACTTCTTTGGGAGGCATCAACAATAGGTTGATAAGCAAAACTATAGGCAATAGGCGACATAGGTAATTTCCTTAATAAACAGCGACTAAAGGATACTTAACTGGTGCCAAAGCCTCAAAAGCAGGCACCCCAAAAAGGTTTCCTTGAAAAAGCTCGAGTCCTTCTTCAAGTAGCCACCAATACTCTTCAGCAGTAGATAATCCCATTGCGACAACATCTATTCCAAGATCATTGCAGGTCTGCATGACTCCCCTTACAATTGCCTGTCGTGGACCATTGGTTTCTATACCTTTAAGTAAGCCCATACTGAATTTGATCATTTCAGGTTGCGTCTGATCTAAAAGTGTCAAGCTCGCGCGTCCAGCTCCAAAGTTATCAACTGCGATTTTTATTCCTGCACTACGAAATTCAGCTAGAATGGCAGAAAAGCATTGGTGATCTTGAACAGCTTCTTTATCATTGATTTCTAAGGTAATCATTTCAGGACTAATGCCAAAGCGCTTGGCAGCTTCAAGGGTTGATTCAAGGATTCTTGGTGAGTGCTCAAGACTGCCCTCAACAATATTTAAATTAATTCCACTTTGTATACCTAATTTTGCGGCTAAGCCTAAAGCGGTTGTACGGCAATCTTCATCAAATTCAAATAGCTCTTTTTTCTCTAAATGATTAAGAATATATTCAGACGGCTCGTTTCCCAGGCCCCGAATAAGAGCTTCATAAGCAAAAACCTTTTCTCCTCTAGCATCTAATATTGGTTGGAAAGCAAAAGAAAATCTGGGTTTAGTAAGCACAGCTGAAGTAATTGTCTCAATAGGTTTTACTTGACTATACTGGCGGCGGTTTGGGCCAGTTATTTTGGTACGCCAGCGCCCATCTTTAAAAGATGCCAAAAGCTTTTTTGAACGCCCTTGGTCCATTTGTACAAAACATGACCCCATAGAGAAAAAATCATTTAAGCCAACGATATCTTCGAGATCTTGTAAGTCTAAATCAGCGTAGCCCATAGTCCATTCTCCAAAGGAGCGCCTAGCAATGGGTTCACGGATAATCGTCGCAACTTGTGTATGCCGCTCATCTTTACCTATAAGTTTAAAAAGCTCATCAACGGCCCCTGCGGGACCTTCTAAAACTTGAAAAAAACTTCCATCTGTATAAAGAAGCATGCCAGTAACGTTTAATGCCTCATTATTTTTTCGTGCTTTTTCTAAGAGATTAAGTATTTCAGTTTCTGTAAAATCATAAGTAGCAGCGCTACTGTAAATCAAATGAATTAGCTTATCCATACTTTAAATTTAAGCTTATTCATATTACAAGAAGATGACATAAATCATATATACCCTAAGACTAAAGCTTGATTTTTTGATGGAATTGATCAATTAATCTAACCACACAGCACTATAATTAAGGCATAAAAGAAGGTATCAAGTCCGAAGCTTAGCTCCCTAGATTTATCAGCTCCCTTGAGTACAGCATTGCTTGTAACTATTTCTTAATTACAAGCAAACCGTCAACATCTACTAGGATTATCAACATTCCAATAGCTTAATTGACATACTCTCCACCTAAGCATTCGCTATAGGGTGGAGATTCTTGTTCTCA
>CAZWJZ010000298.1:0-3968 GCA_964634665.1 uncultured bacterium
CCTGCCCACCCCCAACCAACTCATCAGCACACTCACCGACATCGCCCACACCAACGCGACCGCACGTCGCGCCCCCATCGCCGGGGGTGTCAGGTGACGCGGCGCTGGGCGCCGATGCGGGTGCTGGTCACGACTTATGCCGAGCGCACCCACTTGTTCGCGATGATCCCCCTGGCGTGGGCCCTGCGAGCGGCCGGTCACGACGTGCGCGTCGCCGTCCAACCGGCATTCGTCCAGCACGTGTGCGATGCCGGGCTCATTGCCGTCCCGGTCGGCAGCGACCGAAACCTGTGGCAGCTGCTCGGACGGATCGGCCATGTCCTGCACGCCGACGGCCTCCAGCCTGGGATGCCGGACCTCTACAACGCGGTGGAGCGTCCGCCCGGATCGGTGACCTGGGAGGAGCTGCACGACGGCTACCAGCGTCAGATCGCCGTCTGGCACAAGACCTCCAATGTCCCGATGGTCCCCGACCTCGTCGCCTTCGCCCGGTGCTGGCGGCCCGACCTCGTCTTGTGGGAGCCGCTGACCTACGCCGGAGCCGTCGCCGCAAGGGCATGCGGAGCGGCGCATGCCCGGTTGCTGTTCTCCGTGGACATGTACGGCGGCACCCGCGAGCTGTTCCTGCGTCGCCGGGCGGAGCGCACCGGTGAGACCGGCGACCCTCTCGCGGACTGGTTGGGCGCCTATGCCAGGGTCCACGGCGCGCCGGGCAGGACCACGTTCGACGAGGACATGGTCACCGGCCAGGTGACCGTGGACATCGTGCCGCCCTCACTCCAGCTCGCCACGCGATGGCCGACCCTCCCCATGCGATACGTGCCCTACGGCGGCCCGGCCACGGTGCCCCATTGGTTGCGCACCCCGCCACAGCGCCCGCGTGTGGCCCTGACCTTGGGGCTGAGCCGCCGCAGCCACAGGTTCCGCCCATACCTCGACGTGCAAGCCGCCCTCGACGATCTGGCCGATCTCGACGTCGAGGTGGTCGCGACTGTGAGCGAGCGGGTCGCCGCCGAACTCGAGCGCGTGCCGAGCAACACCCGGCTGGTGTCCTACGTCCCCCTACAGGCGCTGATCCCCACGTGCGACGCCGTCGTCCACCACGGTGGGATCGGCACCCTGGCCACGACCATCCTCAACCGTGTCCCCCAGGTCATCCTCCCGTGGGACAACGACGGGCCGGCCCTGGCCGCCCGCGCCGGCGAGCAACGGGCGGCGCTCGTCCTCGACCCCTCGACCTCCCGCCCGGGGGAGCTTGCGGGGGCCGTCCGCCGTGCCCTGGCGGGAGAGATCACCGATGGGGTCGCGCAGCTACACGCCGAGTTGCTCGCCACACCCGGCCCTGCCGATGTCGTGGCCGACCTCGAGCTCCTGGCGGCTCAGGGTTCGGCCCCCCAGGGGGCGGTTCTGTGAGGGTCCTGTTCGTCACGACGCCCGAGAAGGCGCACTTCCTCGCGATGGTGCCTGTGGCATGGGCGCTCCGGGCGGCCGGACACGAGGTCCTGGTGGCGAGTCAGCCCGCCTTCGTCCCCGTCGTGCGAGCCGCCGGCCTACCCGCCGCCGGTGTCGGGCGCGATGCCGATCTGTGGCGCCTGCTGGAGCGCGACCCGCGACTGCGGGACTGGACCTGGGAGCCCGAACGCGGTCTGCCGCACCCGTATGACGCCATCGACGACCCTGCGGCCGGCACTTGGGAACGGCTGCGCGACGGGTACGAGGAGGCCATGCGCACCTGGCACCGGCCCGCCAACATGCCCATTGTCGCGGCCTTGGCAGACCTGGGGTCGCAATGGCGGCCGCACCTCGTCGTGTGGGAGCCGCTGGCGATGGCCGGTGCGGTGGCCGCTACGGCCTGTGGGGCGCTGCACGCCCGCCTGCTCTGGAGCCTCGACGTCTTCGGCGCCACCCGGCGCCGCTTCGCCTCGCTCGCCACCGAGCGGGTCGCGGGGGAGGCCGACGACCCGGTCGCCAGATGGCTGGCGCCGTGGGCGCGACGATACGGCCGCACCTTCGACGAGGACATGGTCAACGCACACCTCACGATCGATCAACACCCGCCCTCGCTCGGCCTCGACACCGGGCTCGATCGGCTGCACGTGCGCCACGTCCCCTACGGCGGGCCTTCGGTCGTGCCCGACTGGCTGCGCCGCCCCCCGGACCGGCCACGGGTGGCCCTCACGATGGGCATCAGCCTCAGTGAGCACCGCGGGCACTACGGATTCTCTGCCGTCGAGGCACTCGAGGCCCTCGCCGCACTCGACGTCGAGGTCGTCGCCACGGTCCGGACCCCTGGCGACGCGGCGGCCAAGCTGCCGCGCAACGTCCGGCTCACCCCCTTCGTCCCGTTCCAGGCGCTCGCAGCGACCTGCGCGGCCGTCGTGCACCACGGGGGCTTCGGCACTGCCCTGACCGCTGCCGGGCTCGGTGTCCCCCAACTCGTCCTGCCGCACGACTTCGACGGCCCCGCGTTCGCGCGGGCCGCGGTTCGGCAGGGCGCCAGCCTCGCGTTGCCCGCTGACGCCGCCACCGGTGACGACATCGCCGCGGCCGTGGACCTGTTGCTCACCGTTCCAGCCTTCCGCCGCAGGGCGGGCGCACTACGCGCCGAGATGACCGTCACCGCCTCACCACGCGAGGCCGTCACTGCCCTCGTGGGCCGCGTGGAGGACCACCGCTTTCGCTCATTCGCCGGCTGAGCTCGACAGGAAGGGAAGAAACATGCGCGTGCTGTTCGCCGTCAACCCCGGATCCACCGTCTTCTACCCATTGGTCCCGATCGCCTGGGCACTGCGCACCGCAGGCCACGACGTCCGCGTGGCCAGCCAGCCGCGCTTCGCCGAGACGATCGTCCAGGCCGGGCTCACGGCTGTCCCCGTCGGCCGAGACCGCGACCCCAACCGGCTGATGGCGGCCGCCGGCGTCACGACCGAAGCGCTGCAGTCCAGCCGCGCAGGACTACCGCCGCCGTGGGACAGCGCGGTGTCCCCCGAGGCGGCCGACTGGGACAGCCAACTGGCCGCTTGGGAGACCTTCACCAACGAGGTGTTCCGCCTCGAGGGATTTCCGATCGCTGCCGACCTCGTCGACCTGGCCCGCACGTGGCGTCCTCACCTCGTCGTGTGGGAGCCGTGGACCGCGCCTGGGCCCATTGCGGCCCGTCTGTGCGGTGCCGCATCGGTCCGCGTGCTGTACGGCGCCGACGTCTTCGCGCCCGCTCGCGCGCGTTTCCTCCAGCTGCGCGACCAGCAGCCGGCGGAGGCACGCCACGACCCGTACGGGCAATGGCTGAACAGTTGGGTGCGCGAGGCGGGCGGCTTCGAGGAGAGCATGGTCACCGGGCACGTCACGGTGGATCCCTTCCCGGCGTCACTGCAGCTCGACGCGGACGTCACACGGCTGCGAACCCGCTACGTGGCCTACAACGGTGCCTCCGTCGTGCCCCGTTGGCTGTGGGACGAACCCGCCCGTCCCCGCGTCGCCGTCACCCTCGGCTTCACCGCCACGCAGCTGTACGGCGGGTACACGATCGACGTCGGTGACACCCTGCGAGCCGTCGGCGACCTCGACGTCGAGGTCGTCGCAACGATCAGCGCCGCCGAACAGCCGAAGCTCGGCACCCTGCCCGACAACGTGCGGGTGGAGTCGTTCGTACCTCTGAGCGCGCTGGCGCCGACATGTGCGGCAGTCGTCCACCACGGCGGCGCCGGTACCGTAGGGTCCTTCCTTCCCCACGGTGTGCCCCACCTCAGCCTGCCCTGCAACTTCGACGAGCCCTTCTTCGCCCATCGGCTGGCCGAATGTGGTGCCGGACTCGTCCTCGATACGGACGAGGCAACCCCCGCCGCGATCCGCGAAGGGGTCCGGCGGCTGCTGGAGGATCCCGCCTTGCGGGCCGGAGCACGAGAACTGCAGGCCGAGCACGACGCGTTGCCCGCCCCCACCGAGATCGTCCCCGCTCTGGAGGAGGC
>CAZWJZ010000298.1:3978-5789 GCA_964634665.1 uncultured bacterium
CCCGCCGTTTCTCCACGGTCCCCGACGACGAGATGCGCGCCTTCGGGGCCACAGCGGCCTCCGAGGCGAGGCTCTGACCCGGCCCCGTCGCCATGCGCGTCCTTCTCACGTGCTACCCGGAGCGGACGCACGCCATGCTCCTCGTACCGATCGCCTGGGCCCTGCGCTGCGCTGGACACGACGTCCGGTTCGCCGTCCAACCCTCACTGATCGCCGAGATCGCGGCCGCAGGCCTGCCGGTCACGGCCTTGGCTTCCGACCGTCACCTGTGGCGCATCATCGCGAGGGTCGAGGATTGGTTCGGTCACGGCGGCACCGGGCTGCCTGCGCCGTACGGGGCGGTGCAGCTGCGCCCGGAAGATGTGACCTGGCGCTACCTGCTCGATGGGTACACCCGCCAGGTGGGGCACTGGCACAAGGCGAGCACGGTGCCGATGGTGGCCTCGCTCGTCGGGCTGGCTCGGTCGTGGCGCCCGGACCTCGTGTTGTGGGAGGCCCTGACATTCGCGGGCCCCATCGCGGCCCGCGCATGCGGGGCGGCGCATGCCCGGGTCACCATCGGGGCCGACGTGTACGGGGTCACTCGAGCTCTGTTCAGGGACCGGTGGGGCGAGCAGCCGCCGGGCGAGCGCGCTGATCCGCTCATGGACTGGCTCGCCGCTATGGCTTCGAGCCGGGCGAGGACCTCGTGACGGGCCAGGTCACGCTTGACGTCCTGCCGCCCCCCCTGCGCCTCGACGGGGGCGGCCACCACATCGGGGTGCGATACGTGCCCTACGGCGGGCCGGCCGTCGTGCCTCACTGGGCGACGCACCCGGGTGATAGGCCCCGCGTCCTCGTGACGAAGGGCCTCACGGCGGCCGACCCGTCACGTGGCCACCCGTTGAACTCCCAGGACATCCTGGACCGCCTCGCCGAGCTCGACGTCGAACTCATCGTGACGATGGCCAAGTCCGAGGCCGACACTATGCGCCGGGTGCCGCCTGGCACCAGGATCGTGCCGTACGTGCCGCTCGACGCCGTGCTGCCGACATGCGCCGCGGTCATCCACCATGCCGGGGTGGGCACCCTGCTCACCGCAGCGCGCCACGGGGTGCCCCAACTCATGCTGCCGTGGGACGTCGACCAGCCGCTGCTGGCCAGGAAGACGAGCACGCTGGGCGCAGGTCTTCACGCATGCGCCCACGAGGTCGACGGCTCAGACGTCCGCGACCTGCTCACCAGGCTGCTGACGGATTCGGGCCATGCATCGGGCGCCCGCCGGCTCCAAGAGGCGGTGGAGGCGATGCCCACCGCCCGCGAGGTGGTCCCCGAACTCGAGCGGCTTGCCGCCACCGACGGGACGGGGTTGACCTGAATGCGCGTGCTCATGGTGATCCAACCCGAGACGAGCATCTTCCGGTACCTGGTGCCGCTGGCGTGGGCGCTGCGCGCAGCAGGTCACGTCGTTCACTGTGCCTCCTCCCCCGTCCTCGCGGCGGAGATCACCAGGTGCGGGCTCAGCGCCGTCCCCATCGGGCCGAACTTCGTCCCGCGGGCCGCACTGCGAGATCGGCCGGATGTCCTCGAGGCCTGGCGCCCAGGCCTTCCTGCGCCGCTGGACCTCCTGACAGCCACAGATGCCTTGACCTGGAGACGCGTCCGCACAGCACTGGACCGGGTGGGAGTGCCCGCCGCCGAGGAGATCAACGCACCCCTCGTCGCCGACGCCGTGGCGCTGGCGCGGGCGTGGCGCCCGGACCTCGTGCTGTGGGAGCCGTTCACGTACGCCGGGGCCATCGCGGCGGAGGCGTGCGGGGCGGCACACGTCC
>CAZWJZ010000299.1:0-5781 GCA_964634665.1 uncultured bacterium
AAGCTCGAGTGGCTAGCTCTCTTGTTTCCGCGTTTATCCAGTCTGGTTCTGCTAGTACCGCTGGGTTTTTTATAGGTCGACTAAAAGCTATTGATAAAATAACGAGGATGCTGACAGTGATTACAGCAATATGAGTAGGTTTCATAATCTTTCCTTTGATGCTTATGTCTTACTTTTCTTATCCTAAGTCTGCTCAAAAGAGCTTATAGTAAACTGTTTGAAAAAAAATTTAGTAAACTCTATTCTTTTAGCTTAATTTCTTTTTTACATTCTTAGCGATTAGCTTAGCACTAAGCCTTGGAATCTTTTATACATGGCATAAGGTGATTAGGGTCTTTTTTGTGAACTAAGCTAAGGTACTGACAAGAAATGTTTGTTGCATTGGAACAAAGCTCTGCTCAAAAAAAGAACTGTGAGCAGCGTTTAGCTCTTTTCGTTTAAGTTGCTCCATAGTAGCTTTGCAATGAACTGAGAGTGTCTAGCAGTTCTCGTGTCACTTGGGTGAATTTGCAAATTGCAAATTCACCCAAGTGATGCTTAATCATCGTCTTTCTGTTCGTGCTCATCATGGTCATTTTCGTGCTCATCATCATCGTGCTCATCGTCGTCATCATTTTCATCGTCATCATCATGGTGGTCGCCAGAGTTTGTATATGAGGTAACTGTTGCGCTTTCAAGACTGCTTAGCTCTGGGTTTGTAATATCGATGTAAACAATGTCAGAGCCCATGTCAACCATCCAGACAATAAAACCATCCAGCACTGTTATTTCAGCACTGAGTGGCTCAGTTGCTAAGGCAAGCAAGCTTTGTGCACTGCTAATGGCTTCCCTTTGACTAACGGTGGCTAGCTGACTTGCTTCTTCAAGTGACATGCCTTGTTTATAAACGCTTGTACCCATAAAGCTTGACATTTGACTTTGAGCAAACATGCCTCCAATAAGGATACACAACTTAGAACAATCATTGCTTTCTTTTTCATTTCTTTCCTTTAGCTTTGCTGAGGAATTGGATGCTTTCCTCTTTACTTAGTCAAAGTCTAGAGCTTGAATGTTGGAGCTATATTGGAACATTTTCACGTCCTTGAAAACTTCATTCAAGTTTTAGAAAGCCCGTCCTGAAAGCAAAATCGGAATAATTCCGAGTAAAATACTCGGGTATTGACAAGAGGAAAAATAGTAGGTAATATTCTGCTTGTAGGCAATTCCGAGTGAAATACTCGGAAATAAATTTTAAGCCTACTCTATTGAAAGGAAATCCCATGAAACAGCTAAGCCTTGTTCTCGTGCTCCTACTAAGCTCGAGTGTATTTGCCCAAAATGTTGTTAATGTTTATTCAGCCCGTCATTACAGCAGTGATGAAGAGCTGTACCAAAGATTCACTGAACTCACAGGTATTAGCGTAAACCTAATCGAAAGTGACGCAAGTGAACTTATAGAACGCATAAGCAGTGAAGGCGAAAATAGCCCCGCTGACGTGCTCTTAACCGTAGATGCAGGCAATCTATGGCGAGCAGATCAAGCAGGCCTCCTTCAAGCCAGCAGCAGCGAACTACTAAACAACGCCATTCCAGAAAACTACCGTCATCCAGAAGGTCACTGGTACGGCCTAGCGACAAGAGCCAGAGGCATTATCTACAACAAAGAATTTGTAGATCCAAGCGAACTCAGCAGCTACGAAGACTTAGCCTCAGACAAATGGAAAAACCGCATATGCATAAGAAGCTCGAGTAATATTTACAACCAATCTATGCTGGCATCTATCATTGAAAGTTTAGGTGAAGAAGCCGCCGAAACATGGGCAGCAGCTATTGTTGACAATATGGCCCGTAACCCTCAAGGCGGCGATACTGACCAAATAAAAGCCGTTGCTTCTGGTGAGTGTGACATTGCTATTGCTAATCACTACTATTTAGCTAGACTTATTGCTTCTGCTGACCCTGAAGATAACGCCTTTGCTGACGCGGTAGGCATTTTCTTTCCAAACCAAGCTGATCGTGGCACCCATATTAATATAAGTGGGGCTGGTATTGCTTCGGGTGCACCACATCCTGAAAACGCACTAGCCTTTATTGAGTTTTTAGCAAGTCCAGAAGCACAAAAAGTTTTTGCTGATCAAAACAACGAGTACCCAGTTATTGCAGGGCTTCAGCCTTCACCACAAACACAAGGCTTTGGTGACTTTAAAGCAGATGACCTAAACATTGCCATCTTAGGTGAAAATAACCCCACTGCTGTGCGCATTTTTGACAGAGTAGGCTGGCAATAATAGCGTTCACAAGACGATGCCTTAAGTTAAACTTGCAGCCACAACGTCCCCTGTTTAAACACGCCCAATTGCCACACGAATCAAGCCTCTAACTATTAATTAAAGGCAGCTAAAGTAGAAACTCTTCGGAAGGTTCAAATCAAATTGAGCCTTCCTTTTCTTTTTACTTTGCAGATTACGATAAGATATAAAGCATGCTATCTGAATCGCAGTATTCAACTAGAATTCGCAGCTTTGGCGAAACGGTTTTTGCTAAATACAGCCGATTAGCCAAAGAACACAATGCCGTAAATTTAGGGCAAGGCTTCCCTGACTTTGACCCACCCCAAAACATCATGAAAGCCTACCTAGACGCAGCCAGCTCTAACCATCAATACCCGCCCTTTACGGGACTACCCGAACTCTCAGAAGTGGTCGCCAAAATTAAATCGCCCATAACGCAAGAAGCCCTAGACCCCATAAAAAATGTACAAATTACCGTTGGCGCAACCGAAGGGCTCTTTGCAATAACGCAAGCCTTCATAAGCCCTGGTGATGAAGTGGTCTTACTCGAGCCTTTTTATGATGCTTATCCTGCTGATGTCATTATGGCGGGTGGTGTACCTAAATTTGTACCTTTAAGACCTCAGAGTGACGGCTCCTGGCAGCTTGACATGAAAGAGCTAAGGCAGGCGTTTTCTAACAAAACCAAAGCTATTTTTATTAACTCTCCCCATAACCCGACAGGAAAGATTTTTTCTGCTACTGAGTTAGATGCCATTATTGATTTAGCCACCGAGTTTAATGCGTTAATTGTTAGCGATGAAGCTTATGAATACATTGCTTTTACCCCTTTTGTTTCTCCTGCCAGTCGACCGGGTGGCTTCGAACGCACCTTAACAGTAGCGAGCGTAGGTAAAACCTTTTCTGTTACGGGTTGGAAAATTGGTTATGTGGTTGGGCCAGAAGTTCTTGTTCACGCGGTACGCATGGCACATCAGTGGATAACCTTTACGGTTGCCACACCCCTGCAAAGAGCAACAGCTGTTGCCTTAAAACAAGCTCATGAACCTAATGATAGGTATTTTGCTGATCTAGCTAGCATGTTTCAAAACAAACGAGATATCTTAATTGAAGCCTTAAAGCAAACACCTTTCAAACCCATGACACCCCAAGGTAGTTATTTTGTAGTGGCAGATAGTTCAGCTTTAGACTATAAAGATGATATTGCCCTCTGCGAAGACCTACCTTTACGCATAGGCGTGGTAGCCATACCACCCAGTGCTTTTTACAGTGACGCACACAAATATTTAGCAAAAAACTTGGTTCGTTTTGCCTACTGCAAAAGTGATGAAGCCGTGTTCGAAGCAGCAAAAAGGCTAAAAAACTTATAGTATGAACAGTTCTTTAATTTTTATAGTGGGTCAAACCGCTGTGGGCAAAAGCAGCACGCTTGAAGCCCTAAAAGCATCAGCAGGATCCTTTACGCTTTTGCCAAACCGCAGACAGCTCACTGACGACATTATCATTCCTGAAATACAACAAGATTTAGGTCAACCGCAACAACAAGTCAAAGACCGAGTAGAACGCTTTGCCTTAACCAAAGCCTACCGAGAAAAACACGGTTCAGGCATGATTCACGCACTCGAGCGTTACTTGGCTTCTCTAGACAGTTCCCTTAGCGGTACGGTGGTGTTTGATAATATTCGTGGATTAACAGAAGTTAAGGCTGCACATGAGGCTTTTCGGGATGCTCGTTTTGTATTTTTATTTGCGCCACCTTTAGTTCGTTTGCAACGTATGCTGGCAAGGCAAGATGCCTTTGATAAAGCCGGTGCAGCTCGTCTTGAAAACAGTTCCTTTATTGAAAATCTCCAAGCCATTGAGGGTGCAGAAGAGGTTTTTGATTTGTATGAGCTTGCTCGCCTAGAAGCCTCTGGTGCCTCTGACGAAGCTATTATTAATGGCGTAACCATCATTACGGCTGAAGTTAAAAACTATAGCGCTGAGGCCGCCAAAGCTTACCTAGATGCTACGCTTAATACTGAGGCATTTCTTTTTCTTAATACGAGTGACTTAAAGATTGATAAAGTGCGAGATGCTATTAAGGCTTGGCTATGATGATTCAAAGCATAGAAACACAAGCGTTTAGTTTAGCCATGAAGGGTGATTTGAGTTGGGGCAAACATGGTCAACTTAAGAGCTTAGAGCATGTTTTGGTGAAAGTTAGGTCTAACGGCGCGGTAGGGGTTGCTGAGGCACCTGCTAGACCAAGTATTTATGGTGAAACACCTCAGAGTATTAAAACTATTATTAGTGACTACTTAGCACCCAAACTCATTGGCTTAGAGCTTAATGATTCAGACGCAATCAGCGATGTATTGCAAAGCGTTGAAAACAACCACACAGCTAAAGGTGCATTAGATATAGCCATTCATGACTTGAAGGAAAAACGTTCAGGCACAAGCCTATTTGAGCAATGCTTAGGACCAAATAAAAGCTTACGGGTGAGCTTTATTTTAGGCATAAGTTCTTTTGAAACTATGCTCACAGAAGCAAGAAACATCTTTGAAGCTGGCGTAAGCGTCTTTAAAATAAAAGTAGGCCGCAACGAAACCCATGACCAAAAGGTAATACAAGCCTTACAAAACGAATTTCAAGGTGAAGACGTTATTCTTTATGCCGATGCTAACGAAGGGCTAGAAGCTAGCACTGCCGCCAAGCAACTAGAAACCCTAGCCAAGCTAGGCATAGCCTACATTGAAGAACCCTTAGCCGTAAGGAATCTAAAAGCTCGAGCTGCTCTTAAACGTGAGCAAATCATGCCAATTATTGCCGATGATTCTTGTTTTAGCCTTAAAGATTTAGAACGTGAAATAGACTTTGATACCTTTGACATTTTGAATATAAAGACCGCCCGAACTGGCTTTAGCGAAAGTAACGCTATGCTCGAGCTTGCGCTGCAACACACTAAAGGTGTCATGATTGGCTCTCAAGCAAGTGCAGGCTTAGGCACATTGCACGCAGCCTTATTTGCAAGTCAAGCAGGCATTGATTACCCAAGCGAACTCAGTTTCCCTTTGAAACTCAAGCGTGACATTTTAACTCAGCCTATTCGTTATAAACAGGGTTACTTAGATTTAGAGAGCTTAAGAAAACTCGAGCTTAGCGATAGTCTTTAGGATTTTTCTATTTTATTTTCAAGCTTGGCATCTGAGTATATAAAGCCAAAGCACCAGAGCATCCATAGGTACGCGCCTTTTGTAGGTCTATGAAACGCAAAAATGAGTATTAAAACTATGCCTACAAAGACAAAGGTAATGCCATCAAAGAAGCCAAATCGTGCCAGTATTGGCCATGATATGGCTAAGGATACAAGAATCACCAGAAAGTAAGACAGTGCCATCGATAATATGGAGCTGCCTTTATCTCGCTCAAATGTAACCTTGCAATTCGGACAGTTTTCTTTTAGTTCAAAAAAGGTAAGTACTGCCCCCCTTGACATGCCGTCTGTAACGCAAACTTTTAAGGGGAA
>CAZWJZ010000300.1:0-2204 GCA_964634665.1 uncultured bacterium
AAGATATGTTTTTGTTTAAGCTTGTAGATGATATGAGCATTATTCCAGATGAAATCGATTCCTACTACAAGTCAGCTAATCATGGGGGCTTTAAAATTCCTGAGTAAAGCTACAAGTTATAGCCAACTTTAGGACGACACACAAACAAAAAACATAATATGGAAAAATGCTTCGTAATACAACCCTTTGACAACGACAAATTCGACAAACGTTTTGTTGACATTTTTGAACCCGCTATTACAAAAGCGGACTTCCAACCTTATCGTATTGACAGAGATTTAAGTGTTCGTATTCCAATTGACGAAATTGAAAAAGGAATTTCAGAGAGTGCAATTTGTTTTGCAGAAATTACTACCGACAATCCAAATGTTTGGTATGAACTCGGTTTTGCGTTTGCTTGTGACAAAGACGTTGTTATGGTTTGTTCAGACGAAAGACAGCCTGGAAAATTCCCATTTGACATTCAACATAGACATATAATTACATACAAAACAAGTTCAACAAGCGACTTTAACTCTTTAGCCGATACAATTACAAGAAAAATAAAAGCATTACAACAAAAGTCAAAGACTGTCAAGACACTTCATACGACACCTGTTGTTGAAACTGAAGGACTAAAAAGCCACGAAATAGCATTACTCATATTGACAATGGAAAACTCAATTTCAAAAGAAGATACAGTTTCTGTTTATAGTTTAAAACACGAAATGGGTAAAGCTGGCTACACAGACATAGCAACAAGTGTAGGTATTCGGACTTTGACAAAATATGGAATGATTGAAACTTTTAAAGCAATTGACGAATGGAATAATGGACAAGAATATATTGCTTGCAAACTGACTGAAAAGGGAGAACAATGGATACTTGAAAATCAAGACCAACTTCAATTTAGAATGACAAAAAAAACAGAAACAAATGGAGAGGACTTACCATTTTGAGAAATGAAAAGCTGGCTATAACAGCGGTTTGGCAAAAGGCGGGGTTTGGTGCTTCTATGAAAATTAAGTGCTAAATCCAAATTTAGTGCTTCTAATGAAGTTCATTGCTAGAAAACCCGCCCTTCGCCAAGCCGCAAAACGTTAAGCATTAAGCTAAGTCTTAAAGAATAATCTTAGCAACAAAATCTACAAGTAACCAAAAGCACGAGCTTTTAGTCTCACCTTATTCTGAGTAAAAACAGATTAGAACTCGAGTGATTAGCTGCTATGGCAGTTTTTGAGCTAAATACACCATGGACTTAGCAGATCTGTTTTTACTCACCCAGTTCGGCATTTGAAACAATGCAAGCGTTTTACATGCAAAAGGCCATAACGAGTGATTGTTACTAATTAATAATGACAAGCTTTGATTTTAGTACTTTGTCATAAGCTCAACAGGAACTCAAAGGGCTAATAATAGTGCTTGCTACATCTTTGTGTCTTTGCTTACAGTAACTTAAGCTATGGCTAGATCTTCTGTTCCTTCAAAAACAGGTTTACCTGATAAACCTCAACGTAAAGACAATCTTGCACTGTGGTGCGGTATTGTTTTTAGTTTGCTTTACACGGCGCTCATTTTTGCTTTAGATTCACGCTTACCGGTTGTTGACTTTGCTGAAGATACCGGCTTTGCGCATTACTTCTGGAAGCTACCTGAACCTACACTCTGGTCAAGATTAAGTGTCTGGACTTTGTATTTTGCGCATCAAATTGCGATGTGGTGGTGTATTTATTACGCGCAAAGTAGAAAACTAAAGTACACGTCAGGCTTACACCCAGTAAACATAGCGGCGCTCAGCATTAATGCTGTGTTTGCACTTTTGCATGTTTTACAAAGTCATCTTTTTTATGATGGCTTAGCGCAAGATGTCAGCATTTTAAGTTCGCAAGGCTCCGTTATTGTCATGCTGGTCTGGATTCTTTTATTAGAAAACAAACGCAGAGGCATGTTCTTTGGTAAAAAACTACCTGTAGGTCAAGCCGTAACGCAATTTGCCAGAAAGTATCATGGTTACTTTTTTGCTTGGGCTATTATTTTTACCTTCTGGTACCACCCAACAGAAGCAACCACAGGACACCTTTGGGGATTCTTCTACACAGCTTTACTCATGCTGCAAAGTAGCCTTATGTTCACCAGAGCGCACCTGAACAAATGGTGGACGTTCTTCTTAGAATTCACGGTACTTATTCACGGCACACTCGTTGCTGTAGGCCAAGGAAACGGCA
>CAZWJZ010000300.1:2214-5745 GCA_964634665.1 uncultured bacterium
TGGCCTATGTTCCTATTTGGCTTCGGTGGCATTTTTGTCATAACCCAAATGCATGGTTTAGGCTTAAACAAACTAACTCGAGCGTTTCTTTTAGGGATTTATGTGGCTGCTGTTTTGTATGTTTATAATTCACGTGGCTGGGATAAACTAAATGAAATTATCAGGATTCCTTTTATTGATTACTTAGCTGTAGTGATTTTGGCACTCCTTTTTGCTTTAGGCTTGTGGGTAGCACGGCGCTTATCTCCTAAACAAAATGCTGCTTAAATGAAGCAAGTTCCAACAGCAGATGGCAGTCAGACGCTCTACAGTGAGCGCTACGCACAAACGTTTCACTCTGACAAAGGCGCAATCACTGAATCAAAACACGTTTTTTTAGGCCTTTCAGGTGTTGCTGAGCGTTTAAGTCAAAAGCAAGCAACAAGCGTGCTTGAAGTTGGTTTTGGTACAGGGCTCAACTTTTTTTTAACAGCAGATGAAGCTTTAAGTCATAAAACCAAGCTGCACTACCTAGCTCTAGAGCAAAACCTACTCAGTGCAGACATAGTCAGCACACTCGAGTATCAGCAGGAACTAAAACATAAAGAACTCTTAGCAGCTTATTTAGCGTTTAGAAACTCTTTAGAGGCTAAGCCTAGAGGCAAGCAGGTTTTTAATTATGAGCAAGTCACACTCGAGCTTTTCTTGGGTGAGGCAACCCTGCAGGTTTTCCCTGAGGGGTTTTTTAATGCGGTGTATCAAGATGCGTTTAGCCCTGAAGCTAATGCAGAACTGTGGTCGTCCTCTTTCTTGACCAAGCTTTTTGTAGCGCTTAAACCAACAGGGCTTTTAACAACCTATTCGGTTAAGGGTGACATTCGGCGTTTACTCGCGAGTATTGGTTTTGAGGTAAAGAAAGTAAAAGGCCCGCCAAACGGTAAAAAAGAAGTTTTAAAAGCAACTAAGCCCTAAGCTTTTTGGATGATGCGATGCGTTCTATATCAAGGTAGCGCGGTAGGCTAGTGCAGAAAACGTTGAAAGGATGACGCCTATGTCTAAATCTCAGTTTTTAAGCCTCGACCAAGCCCTCTCAGGAGATGCCTACACGTCACATGAAGCCATGGAAAACCTCAAAGTCTTATGTGACGATTTTGGCTCACGCTTCGGAGGTACCGCAGGTGAAAAGCAAGCAGCTGACTTTATCGCTCAAAAACTCACAGATTACGGCCTAAGTAATGTAACACTCGAGCCTTTTGAGTATTTGGGTTGGAAGCGTGGCAAGGTTAGCTTAAAGATTACGCATCCTATTGAAAAAACCATTGATTGTATTAGTTTGCCGCACAGCCCTGCTTGTGACCTTAAAGCTGATCTTTATGATGCAGGTGACGGTTCTGTAAGCCACTTTGAACAAAATGCTGATGCTATGAAAAATAACATTGTTATGGCGTCTAGTGAAACCTTTCCAGCGGGCTCGAAACGCTGGGTGCATCGTGGTGAAAAGTACGGGCGTAGCTTACTAAATGGCGCAGCTGGATTTATTTTTATGAATCACTACCCAGCTTATGGTCCTGCTACTGGTGGCATAGGGCATAGCAATAAAACAGCGCTTGTTCCGGGTATTTCAGTTTCTTATGAAGATGGCAGCTTTTTAAGAAGACTACTCAAAAAACATGGCAAAGTTAGCTTGCATATAACAAGTTCAGATGTGAGTGAATCTATGACCTCATGGAATGTACTTGGCGATTTGCCTAGCAAAGAAAACCCTGAAGATATCATTATGCTGGGTAGTCACTATGATGGTCATGATATTTCACAAGGCGCTCAAGATCCAGCTTCAGGCGTGGTATCTGTACTTGAAGCCGCAAGGTTACTAAGCAAACATGCTACACCGCTAGCCTACACTATTCGTTTTGCCTTCTGGGGTGTAGAAGAAATAGGTTTGCTAGGCTCACGCTATCATGCTAAAAAACATCAAGATAAGCTTGATAAGCTTCGTTTTTACTTCAATATGGACGCAGCAGGTTCAGCTACTAACAAGGGCATTGTGCTAAACGAATGGACTGACTTAGAAAAACAAGTCAAAACATGGCAACAAGACATAGCCTTTCCTTTTCAAACCATGCAAAGCGTAAATGCCTTTTCAGATCATTACCCTTTCTTATTACAAGGCGTACCAACCGGCGGTCTAGAGAGCGTACCTAAAGGCACAGGTGGGCGTGGCTATGGTCACACTAGGCATGACACGCTAGATAAAGTGAGTTTGCGTGAATTACAAGATGCATCGCTATTAGCTTCTTTATTTGTTGTTCGTTTAGCCTCGCTAAAAGCTAATGCATGGCCTGTAACAAGACGTAGCCAAGAAGATGTTAAAGCTATGCTCGAGCGTCCTGATTACACTGAGACAGCAACTATTCATGAGAGGATTTCTAGTCTTTACGAAGGTCAATAAGCTTTTGGATTTGGCTGGGCTTCAAATGACTTGCGATGTCATAAAAAGTGAGCAAAGGCTTAAGCTTTGCTCACTTTTTGTTTAGGTAAGCTTAACTGTTTTTATCTAAACTAAGTCATGCCAAGCTATAGCTGATGCTTTTGACTGAGGACGGGGGCTTAGTTGCTTTCTATGCTTTGAGTGATGTATGACATCTGGCACTGTTTCAGCTATTCATAGCAACTTTAAACTGAGCACTAGACTCATGGAGGGATTTATGTTTGAGGGAATACTGCAAGCGATTAGTAAGCCAAAGCAGCTTTTTGAGCGCTTTGAAGAGGAACCAAAACTGGTTTCGCTTGCCTTTTTGGTTATTTTGATTGTGTCAGTATTATCTGCAATTGTGGAATATGTGCCTCTTGCTAAGGCTTTTTCTGCAAACACGATTACGAACCAACTTGTTTTGATTAGTGCACCTTTAGTAACGATCGCAGTGAGTATTTTATTATGGCTAGTTTATGGTCTTTTAGTACGTATGGGTGCAGGAATAGATATTAAGCCGTGGGCAATAACAGCATATTCATTATCGCCACAGATTTTGTTTTCAATTATTTTGCTTATTATTGCTTTAGTTTTTCCTATAGAAACAACGCCTATTAGCTTAGACTTGAATGATACTAATGCTATAACTACGCTTCAGCAAGAAATTAATCGTAGTTTGTTCGGGCGCAGTTCACAAATTCTCAGTTATTTAGCTGTTGTTTGGCAACTCTTGCTTGTTTACATAGGGGTTAATGTTTTGAGTAATCAGTCTAAAGCTCTAAGGTCAACCATTTTGGTTGGCATTTTTGCATTTGGTTTTCTGTGTTCTCCTCTTATATGGTCAGCTGTAGCTTAAGGAGTTGATAGTATTTCTCGTATCTGCAAAGTATCTGCGCGATTCAATCTAGAAAAAGTTAAAGTATTTCGGCTTAAGGGAATAAGACCTAAACACAGTGGCAGGCTAAGATTTGCTTATCTAAGGGGACTAAGTATCATTATTTGTATTGCTTGTTCGTTTTCTTTAGCTCAAACACTTAGCTTTGCTGACTTAGCTGACAAAGTGCAAAGCACACCACAAGTAA
>CAZWJZ010000301.1:0-5741 GCA_964634665.1 uncultured bacterium
GAGTCCTATCATGCCTCTAGCTCAAGGCTGTTTAGCCAGGGTGAATTTGCTTATAAGCAAATTCACCCTGGAGATCCTTAAAGTGAGAATCAAATACTATTTTTGCAAGTAGAGCAATTAATTTTGACTTTCTGGTTCAAAATAGTTACTATTTGTGATTAGGATTTAGATTTTGGTTTAGCATAACAAAAGGGGCGTAAGCAGAATGATTAGCTTGGATGCCATTGATAAAGAAATTCTTGCAAATATGCAAGTTGACTGTCAGATAAGCAACGCTGAATTGGCAAAAAAGGTAAATTTGTCAGCAGCAGGGGTACACAAACGCTTAAAAAAGTTGAGAAGCGATGGCTACTTCAAACAAGATGCCTCTTTACTAAACCGAGATGCTTTAGGTCTTGATTTACTTTGTTTTTTAAAACTAAGTTTTAAACAAAACTTAAATCCTTATAATTACAAAGAACTACGCGCTGTTTTAAAAGGATTTCCAGAAATACTCGAGTGTCATGCTTTAACAGGTAGTGATGATGCTATTTTAAAAGTTTTGGTTAAGGATCATGCGAATTTGAAAGATTTTTTGCTGCGGTTTTCTGAATCCCAGGATTGTATTGCTCATGTCCAGACGTCTATTGTACTTGAAGAAATTAAAGCAACAACGTGTCTGCCTTTAGATCAGGTTAAAGGCTAAATTTTTTGCTTCATTAACCCAAATGGGTTTGTGGAAGGGAGTTTGTATGAAGAAGCTTAGTTTGGTTGTAGGTATAGTTTTCTTGAGTTTAGCTTTGGCACAAGACCCTATTATTGTTGGGGGTGTGTTTAATGCAACCGGCTGGATGGCAGCGTATGATCAGCCTCCACAAGCTGGTGCTCAACTAGCAATTCAAGAGATTAATGCTGCAGGTGGCGTTCTAGGTAGACCACTCGAGCTTATTGTTTTAGATGGTGAGACGGATCCCGCTACGGTTTTTAATGCAGCACTGCAGCTTATTAATGAGGGTGCTCAGTTTATTATTACGCCTAGTGATTTTGATATTGGTGGGCCTGCGAGTAGTGCCGCTCAAGAGGCTGGCTTAGTAGGCATTTCTCCGGGTGCATCTTCGCCCCTTTTTGGGTCTACAGCTTTGGGTGATAAGCAGTTTGCACTGGCTGCATGGACAAATTACGGCTCAGCCGCCGCGGCTGAATGGGGGTTTAATGATAAGGGCTGGCAGAACGCTTATGTAATTACAGATACCTCAATTGACTATAGTGATTCTCAGGGTCGTTACTTTAGGGAGCGTTGGGAAGAGCTTGGCGGCACACTAATTGGTACGGATAGTTTTGTTCAGGAAAGTGCTGAGTTTAGCGTGTTGTTGCAGCGTTTGCAAAGTTCAGGTAGTGACGCTGATGTCATTTTTATTGCTTCATACATGCCTGATTTGGGTACCTTAGTACGAGAAATCCGTGCGCTGGGTATAACAACACCAATTCTTGGTGGCGATGCTTATGATGCGACAGAATTTTATGAAGTGCTAGGTGCTGACTTTGGAAATGACGTGTTTTTCTCAACGCATAGTTATGTGGGTGCTGACAGTAGTGATGAGGCCATGCAAGCTTTTGTAGCTGGCTTTGAAGCTGCTTTTAATCAAACACCTGATAACTCTTTTTATGCACTTGGTTATGACAGCGTTCAGGTTTTAGCTCAAGCTATTGAAGCAGCAGGTTCTACGGATGGTGCAGCGGTTGCTAAAGCTATGGAGGATATGACGTTTAGTTTGCTGAGTGGTGAACTTGACTGGTCTGACGCTGCTTCTGGGCATGCCACTAATAAAGAGCTGTTTATTTTAGAAGTGCAGGGGGGTCAACCTGCTTTTGTGACAAAACTTTCTCCTGAATCTGCACCAAATCCTTAGAGGATTAGGCTGAATTAAGAACCCTAAGGGTTCTTAATTCTTTTTTTATGACTGCACTTCAGATTGAGGCTATTGGTATGAATTTTTCAGGCTTGCGTGCACTGGATGACGTAAGCCTGAGTCTAAAACCTGGTGAGATTCTGGGTCTTATTGGTCCTAATGGCTCCGGAAAAACCACTACCGTCAATATAATTACAGGCTTTTTGAAACCTAGTTCAGGTCGGGTGCTCGTCGATGGCAAAGATGTAACAGGTTTACCTAATCATAAGATTGCGAAAGCAGGTATTCGCCGCACCTTTCAAACCATTCGTTTATTTAAAGCCTTGACAGTGTTTGAAAATGTTGAGGTAGCAGGCATTAGCGCAGGCTTGTCACGGCGTGAAGCAAAGCAGCGAGCTACTGATATTCTCGATAGGCTAAAGCTATCTTATCTTGCTTTGCAAACAGCCGACACACTTCCGTATGGTGAGGAGCGGCGTGTGGAGATTGCAAGAGCATTAATAGCTAAACCTAAGTATTTATTGTTAGATGAACCTGCTGCAGGCATGAATGAAAGCGAAACAGATGCACTTTTAAAATCTCTACCCTCAATTGTTAAGGATTATGGTTGTGGTTTACTGATTATTGATCATGATATGCGTCTAATTATGCGACTCTGCCAGCGTTTACATGTGCTTAATTATGGTCGCACAATTGCTGAGGGTAGCCCTGATGAGATTCGCAATCATCCTGAAGTGATAAAAGCCTATTTGGGTTCAGAGGCCGCATGAGCTTGCTAGTAGTCAACAATCTTGAGGTTGCTTATGGGGCAATAAGCGCATTAAAAGGCATTTCTCTAAATGTTCAAAAAGGTGAAGTAGTTGCGCTTATTGGTACCAATGGTGCAGGTAAGACAACTTTACTAAATACTCTGGCAGGTATCTTAAAAGCTCGAGCTGGAGAGTTTTTGTTTATGGGTAAAACTTTAAATGGCTTGGGGCCTGAAGATATTATTCGCAAAGGTTTAGCGTTAGTACCTGAAGGGCGTCGAATTTTTCCAAGCTTGAGTGTGCGTGAAAATTTGAGGTTAGGTGCAATCATTCGACGAGATACTGAAATAGAAGCCGATATTGAACGCATGACCAAGCGTTTTCCTATATTAGAACAACGAATTGCTCAAGCTGCCGGTACCCTTTCAGGAGGCGAGCAGCAGCAGTTAGCCATTGCGCGAGCCCTAATGTCCCGCCCTAAATTACTAATGCTAGATGAGCCTTCTTTGGGTTTGGCCCCTATTTTGGTCGATGAGATTTTTGATTTGATTGCACAGCTTAAAGAGACTGATGTAACAATTTTGATTGTTGAGCAAAATGCCAAGCGTACCCTTAAGCTGGCTGATCGGGCTTATGTCTTGAATACGGGAATTATTGAGCATAGCGGCGCGGCTCAAGATATTCGTGAGCAGGTTGATATTAAAAAAGCATATTTGGGAGCTTGATGGACGCTTTTAATACAGTTGGGCAATTTCTTATTAGTGGTGCTAGTTTAGGTGGCCTGTATGCACTTATGGCTTTGGGTTTAGCCCTTGTATATGGCATTTTAAAGTTAGTAAATTTTGCTTATGGTGAGCTCGTCATGATTGGTGGCTACACTCTACTCGTTGTTGGTGGCGGGCCCCTTCCTTGGATTATTGCTGCACTTATTTGTATATTGATGGCGCTTTTAACAAGTGTATTATTGGAACGAATTGCCTTTCGACCCGTTCGGCAGGCTTCTGCCAATACTATGCTTATTACTTCGTTTGCAGTGAGTGCCCTTCTACAAAATCTGGCAAGATTATTCATTTCTCCTAGACCACAGGCCGTTCCTTTACCCGATTTTTTTACGAGATCCCTTAGATTTGGTGGAGTGTTTGTATCTCAGCGGGACATTATTAGTTTAGTGGTTAGTCTAGGTATTTTGCTTACACTAGTAGTATTCTTACAACGCACCACGCTTGGTTTAGCCCTTCGGGCATCAGCAGATGATTTTGTCATGGCTCGAGTGCTTGGCGTACGTGCAAATGCTGTGATAGCTACGGCCTTTGCTATTTCTGGTTTGCTGGCAGGTATTGTTTCTTTATTTTGGATTGCTAGGGTAGGAACAGTAACACCCCAAATTGGCTTAACACCTGTGCTTATTGCTTTTGTTGCCATAGTTATTGGCGGCATGGATAGCTTGCCAGGAGCTGTTCTGGGTGGCTACATTTTGGGGTTTTTAACCGTCGGTCTGCAACTTTGGCTTCCTGCTGAACTACGTGAATTTTCGCAAGCCTTTTTGTTTGCGCTTGTGATTTTTGTACTTTTATTTAAACCCGAAGGTCTTATTTCGAATAGGCGGGAGATTGAGCGCGTATGAGAATCCAAAGTCTTGTGTTACTCAGCGCATCCGTTTTACTGATTGCGGTTATTAGTAGTCTTTTCACAGATATGATTACACAAAGAATAGTTACAGTCTTTTTAATAAATTTAATAATGGTCTTAGCTTTTCAGATGTTCATGGGGAACTCAGGCGTAGCATCCTTTGCTCATGTTGGCTTTATGGGCATTGGTGCTTACAGCTCTATTATATTGACCCTGCCTAGCGCTATGAAGCGCGTAACCTTACCCAAACTTTACACTGCACTCGAGCCACTCTCAAGCTCCTTTTTACCTGCCTTGCTGATTGCTGGTTTGGTGGCAGCTTTGTTTGCAGCAATTATTGGCTTTCCACTTATGAGGCTTTCTGGTGGCGCGGCGGTCATTTCGACTTTTGCTTTACTTGTTATAATTCATGTGCTGTTAAACCACTGGACTGCTTTAACCAATGGCCCTAGAACTGTGTTTAATGTACCTCGCTACACTAGTCTCTGGGCTACTGCTATATGGGCATTGGCAGCACTTGGTTTAAGTTACACCTTTAAATATAGTAATTTTGGGCTTATGTTAAGGGCTTCTCGTGAAGATGAAAAAGCTGCTGGTAGCATTGGAATTGATATTATAAAGATGCGCTGGTTTGCCTTTACTATTTCTGCTTTTATAGCTGGCATTGCAGGTGGACTTTATGCTCATTTTATTACAAGTTTTGGTGCAGGCGCGTTTTATCTTTCGACAACCTTTACCTTATTAGCCATGCTGATTATTGGCGGCTCTAGTAGTGTGAGTGGCGCTTTTTTAGGTACGGTCGCTGTAACTGTTTTATCTGAAGGGGTTAGGGCAATTGAGAATACTATTAATATTTCGCAGGTTTTTCCTACCAGTATTGCTGGAACAACAGAGGTTGTGGTGAGCATTACGATGATATTGGTTCTAATTTTACGTCCTGCTGGTCTTATGGGTAGTACTGAATGGAAAATCTTCAAAAAGGGAACTGCATAATGCTTCCTTTACTCGTGCTGACCCCTCATTCTTCTGGGTATGTTCCTGCGGAAGTTCTAATGCAAATGTTAGGTTCAGATTTTTTTAATAACGAGCTTAGAGCCAAACGTTTAAAGCATATTTTTAATGATGGTGATCCTTTTACAGATCTTATTTTTAATTTACCTGATGCGCATTGCTTACATGCTTTTGTAAGCCGCTTTGTAGTTGACTTAAATCGCTTTCGAGATAACATATTAGCTAATGGCGTGATTAAGATGGTTGATTTTGATGAGCGCGCTTTGTACCCCAAGGGTTTTAGCTTAACTGAAGCTGAGCGTGAAGCAAGATTAAATCGCTACTTTGATAGTTTTCATACTGAGATAGAGCGTGTTCTTAGAACTCAGAGTATTAAATTGCTAATTGATGGTCATAGCATGGCGGTAACTGGCCCTAATTTAGGACCTGATAAAGGTAAGATTCGCCCAGCACTTACACTCAT
>CAZWJZ010000302.1:0-5732 GCA_964634665.1 uncultured bacterium
GCATGCTCACCGCGAAGTTGCTCAATACTTTCTTGCACCATATCTTCAGTTAAGGATTGCGCTGCTGCGTCAATAATAATTTCATCTAAATCAGCAAGTTCAAACTCAGGGAACAAATCCACATCAACTTCAAAACTATAATCACTACCTTGGCTAGGCTCATCTGCTTTTGCAATATGCGCATGAACAGGTTGAAGGTCTAACTCTTTAACAGCCTTAGGATAATGCTGATCTACAAGAACCTCACGAACTTCCTGATTAAGTACCTCTGCGCCAATACGTTTTAAAATAACGCCTCTAGGTGCTTTACCAGGACGAAAACCCGGCACTTTAATTTGACGTGATAAGCTTCTAAATACTTGCTCATAGGTCTTATCAACAACATCTTGAGGAACAGTAACTTTAAAGCTTGCGCTTACATTTTCTTTCTTAATGAGTTCGGTTTGCATTCGGTCTCCTTATAAATCAACTCTACAGTCTAAACCATAACTTCAATTTAGAAAACAGCTAATGAACTAAGTCTATAAACGAAGTAAAGCTTACGAGCAAATAAGGAGAATGCAAAATGATTAGAAATCACATTCAGGCAAGCCTAAGTTAAGTCTATTTTTGACTTAACTTAGGTGAACGTTTCTTTCTAAGCAGAGCAACAACAGAAAGTACAAAAGCCAAAAGCAAAAACACACTCGAGCTTTGAATAGCTGCACTCGAGCTTCCGAGGAGGTCAGCGCTTATGCCGCTTAGACTTGGGCCTAAGGTTTGTCCGAGTGCAAAGGCAGCGGTGGAGTAAGCCATGGCTCTGGCCCATTCGCTTGGGTTTAGTTCTTGTCTAAAAATATTTGTTATGGCTGTTATTACGCCTAAGAAGCTAATGCCAAACATAAAGGCTGAGAGCCAAGGTAGGGTTTGTACCAAGAAGTAAAGACTCGAGCTTGCGAGTGTAAGTAAGATGATGCTGAGGCCGAGTTTGCCGCCAACTTTGTTGATGATGGGTGACCAGAATAGGCCTGTTGAGGCTGCGCCTAAGCCAAGTATTATCCAGAAAAGCATGATTGAGCTTTGGAGGCTGCTAGTTATGAAGGTCATGTAGCCTATGTAGCCAAGGCCATAAAGCCCGTAGGCAATTAATATGAGCGTGAATTGACTGAGTTTTTGATGCTCGGTTTTGCTTTTGTTTCTTGCTGCGGGTTCTTTTAACTGTTGGTAAATCGGGAAGATTGTGAGGCTAAAAAGTAAGCTTAGAATGCCTAGGAGTAGCCAGCCTTGCTGCCAGCTTTTCATGAGGGGCAAAATAATGGGGGATACCAGTATGCCTACGCCCACACCACTAAAGTAAAGCCCTGTGGCTGTGCCTTTGCCACCACTTGCCAAAATAAGGGTTGCGCCACCAACAAAAACACATGCGCCTAGAAAGCCTTGTGCAAAGCGTAGTAGCATCATGAAGGCTAAGGGCAAGCTTAAACTAAGTAAGAGTAAGCTAGCAGTTTGCAAGAAAAGACAAAAGACTAAGCCTTGCTTGTAACCTATTTTGTAAAGAATGCGGTGGCTAATGAGTGCGCCAATTAAGTAGCCTGCTGTGTTGGCACTACCTAAGTAACCCGCTTGCGCGTAACTTAAGCCTAGTTGTTGCTGCATCTCTGGTAAAACAAGAGCGTAGGCAAAGCGGCCTATGCCTACTGCAGCACCAGGTGCAAAGCCTAAAAAGAAGCCAAGTAAAAGCTGAAAACGCATGCGGCTGATTGTATGTTAAATAACGCTTAGGGTTGTGCTTTGTTCTTGCAAACCAAGCTACCCTACTTTGGTATGAGGACAGCCTGAGAGTAGACTATTAAACTGGTTGTCACGAAAATTATTCAGTTGCTATCTCATGAATTCCGAGATTACCGTTTTTAGCGGCAGCTGTTTTATTGTTTCCCCAAAGCTAACAGCCAAACATACAGCCAGCTTGAGCTAGACTCTCATCTGGTATTTTTTTATAGTTCATCTTAGAGAGGTTATACCTATGTGAACCGTTACCATCTTTGCTTATATCAATTTAAGCCCCGTTAAGGTCGCTGCTAAACATTCGGAACGATTTTGGAACGCTTCAAAAACCATACTATATTTAGAAAAAAAGAAGGAGGTGTAAATGACAAGCTTACTCGAGTGGTGGAATTATATGTTTTTGTTGCCGCTGCTTTCGGGGCTTTTGCTTGGAGTTGGCATTGTGGCTTCGGGTGCAATGGCTGATTTAGGGGGGGCAGATGCTGATCTTGCTGATGCTGATTTAGGAGACGCAGACTTTGGTGATGCAGACTTTGGTGAGTTTGATGTTGCTGGTATTGATCTAGCAGAAGCAGATTTTTCGAACTCAGATGCTAGTAGCTTAGATGCTGATTTGTCAGAAGCTGAAGCAAGCGATGTTTTTGCTCAAATCTTAAGTTTTTTTGGCATTGGTCAAGGGCTTCCCTTATCAGTTATGTTGCCCATTTTGCTGGTGACTGGTGGCTTAAGTGGCTTGCTGCTTAATGGTTTTTTTGCTCGGTTTTTAGCCTCTGCTTTTGTTTTTGCGCCA
Organism: uncultured bacterium; assembly: GCA_964634665.1. Taxonomy (GTDB): domain Bacteria; phylum Deinococcota; class Deinococci; order Deinococcales; family Trueperaceae; genus JAHEBB01. The sequence goes on from CAZWJZ010000302.1 coordinate 2,555, forward strand.
CTTTCTTTTTTGACTAGTACGATGCTTTCTGCTTTTACGGGTCAGCTTGTGGCTAAGTCATTAGCATCTGTATTAAGAGCAAATCCAACAGCTATTTCAACAGGAGGGCTTATTGGTTTAACAGGCAAAGCGGTTTACGCAATTTCTGGCACAGGAGGTGTCGCTCATATCAAAGATCCTTATGGCAATATTCACCGCATAAGTTGTTTTACAAAGCTTGAACAGCCTATTGCTGCAAATCAAGCCATTCGAGTTATAGCTTTTGATGCTAAGCGCCGAAGCTATCTGGTAGAGCCAGCCGCTCTAGAAACATTTGAAAAGGAGATGAAATGATTTCATTACTGTTTACTGTTGTAGCGGTTGCAAGCATTGTACTGAGTTTATTTGGTGCTAACTTGCTACCAACATGGTCGTTTTTTAATAGTGTTGTTAGTTTAGTGTTTGGCCTTGTATTTTTTGTACTTGGCTTAACGGTCTGGGCAATACGTAGTTTTTATATAAAACCATCTGCAAATGAAGCATATGTCATAACAGGTATGGGTGGCCGCAGGGTTTTAATTGACCAAGGTGGCTTGTTTATACCCATCGTGCAGCAAATGGTGCCCGTGTCCCTAGAAACCATGAAGCTAGATGTAGAGCGACTTGGCCAAGATGCCTTGATTACCAAAGATAATTTACGTGTGGATATGCGTGGTGAATTCTACATTAAAGTTTTACCTGACCAAGATGATGTGATTAACGCAGCCAGAAGTTTAGGTGATAAAAGCGTAAATTCAGAATCCGTATCTGACCTTGTGTTTGAAAAGCTGGTGTCTGCCTTAAGAAGTGTTGCTGCTACCAAAGAGCTTGTTGAAATACATGCACAACGAGATGAATTTGCTGGTGCTGTGCAGCAACTCGTCACTACAGACTTAGAGCAAAACGGACTTACGCTAGAGAGCGTAACGGTATCTCGTTTTGACCAAACCAATCAAGATATGCTTTCTGACAACAACATCTTTGACGCACAAGGTAAACGAAAAATAACTGAAATAACCCAATCGGCACTCGTAGAACGCAACCGCATAGAGCAAGAAGCCTTCAGGGAAATAACTACCAAAAATGTAAGCACACGCAAAGAAACCCTAGAACTCGAGCGTCAGCAAGCTGAAGCTGAAGCCGCGCAAGAGTCAGAGATTAGTAAAGCTAAGTCGGAGCGTAGTCGTGAGGCTGAAACCTATCGTATTGAGCAGCAACGGCAAGTTGAAGAAGCTCAAATTGCGCAAGAAGAAGCTGTGAAGCGCCGTAGTTTAGAGCGTGACCGTGAAATTATTGCTAGACAGCAAGAGTTAGAAACGGCTGATGTTAGTCGTAAAAAAGCGGTGGATATTGCTGAGCGGCAACGTGAAGTTGAAATTGCTGAGGCTGAGCGCGCTCGAGCTGAAGCTGAAAAAGGTTATTTGCAGGCGCAGGCTGAGCGTGAAAGTGCTGAGCAAGAAGTTACTACAGTAAGACGTTTGGCTGAGGCTGAGCGTGAAGCGCAAACAAAACTGATTGCAGCTAAACAACAAATTGAAGAAGACCGCTTTCGTCAAGAAACTGACGCAACTGTTGAAGCTTTCGCTGAAGTTAAAAAGGCTGAAGCTAAGCGTGAAGCTGCGGTGCTAGAAGCTGAAGCTGCCCTAAGTAGAGCTCGAGCTGAAGCGGAAGCTAAAGAACGACTTGCAATTGGTGAAACAGCTTTAAAGAGGGTAGATGTTGACATTGAAAAGGAAAAAGTGGCGGTTGAGCAGGCTCGAGTTGCGGTTGAGCGTGAAGCGTTAGAAAACCGTGAGCAGTTTAGTCACGCTGCTATTGAGTTTGAGGTTCAGAAACTGCGTATCGAAGCTTCTAGAGATGTTCAAGTGGAACTAGCTAAAGCTATTTCTGAATTTATGAGCCGCGGTAATATGCAGATTTTTGGTTCACCTGAGACTATGTCTAACATGATGAGTCAGTATGCGAAGGGCATGGGTATTGGTCAAATGGTAGATGGTGTGGCTGAAAATACGGAATTGCTTAGTAGTGGCAAGATGATGGAAATCATGACAGGCTTACAAGCTGTTGTGAGTGAATTCAAAAAGTCTGATGCTGCTACGGATGCAGATAAGAATTTAGCCTGATTCAGCTAGAGCAATATGAATGAGTGCATCCCCCTGGTTGACAAGGGGATGATTTCTTTGCCCTATAATCCATCCTTTAAGCTGACTTTTTACAATAGACTGGCTTTTACCCGCAATATCATTGACTTTGCCTAATTCTTGGCCTTTTGTTACTGCTTGACCAAGCTCAAATTTGGCATGGAAAATGCCGCTCCGACTGGCTCTTAGCCAAACAGTTTTGTCTGCTCTAATTGAGGGGCTTTGGTTAGGGCGACCTTCACGCATATTTAGGCTAGTCATAACGCCAAGTACACCTTTTGTACCCACAGCAATGGCGGTTTTATTAAAGCGGCTAGCCTCACCAGCTTCATACAAAAGAGTTGGAATGCCTTGCTTAACGGCGGCAGCTCGCAAAGAACCATCTCTTGTTTTAGAGTGAATCATAATGGGCGCAGCAAACGCTTTAGCAAGAGTTAAGGTTCTTTCATCTTCAAGATCAGCCCGTATTTGAGGCCAGTTGCTACGGTGATTAGAACCCGTATGAAGATCAATACCATAATCGCAGCGCTGCACCACTTCAGACATAAAAAGATGTGCCAGACGGCTCGCCAAAGAGCCCTTTGCAGAACCCGGAAAAGAACGATTTAAGTCACGACGATCAGGCATATAGCGAGTTTGATCAATAAAGCCAAACATATTTACAACAGGAACTGCAATGACAATACCAGCTAGTTTATCTGGACTAATAGTCTTTAGTAGCTGCCGAATAATCTCAACCCCATTAAGCTCATCGCCATGAATAGCAGCACTTAAAAATAGCTTTGGCCCCTCTTTAGTGCCAGCAATGACCGTGACTGGTAATGATAACCAGTTACCCGTAACAAGCCGAGCAACAGGAAGCTCGAGTGTTTTTTGCTCTCCCTTTTTTATGGTGGTGTCTGCAATTTTGAAGGCTATGCTTAGCCCGCCTTTACTTTTTTGCGTTTGGCTGTGGTGGCTTTGTGTTTCTCTACAGAGTTTTCTAGATAGCCAATAACGCTGCCAGCAACATCCACACC
>CAZWJZ010000303.1:0-4546 GCA_964634665.1 uncultured bacterium
CGTTTCACCCTTACCTACAAAAAATATAGGCGGTTTACTTTCTGTTGCACTTGCCGTCGCCTTACACGCCCAGTCGTTAACTGGCACTACGCCCTGTGGTGCCCGGACTTTCCTCGGTTTGACAAAGCCAAACCGCGATCAGACGCATCTCACTACCAAAGAGCAGTTTAGCACCTCAAATGCAAAGCAAGTCAGCTGATTAAGACAAGTCAAAAAACAAACGCACATAAAATTCTCAGCGGATGAAGATCTACAGAACTCACTCGAGTTCGGCTAATTCGTGCAAATTTAAAGTTTCTCTACGATTTGTTTGCCGAGCCCTAAAGTACTTTGATACTAAACTGGTTTGATCTTGTCCTAAGACTGAGGCAAATGTGGGCTTAGTCTCCTAGGTGAGACTTTGACTTTGAGGTTAAGAAATGTCTTTTGGATACTACAGCACAAAGACCAAGAGACTAGCTTGGTTATATTTCGAAATTGCAAATAGAACAAAATTAAGTACCTCCGTGATTTGTTTGCAAAATAGAAACAAACCCGAGTGGAACGAGTAAGGACAAATAAACTCAGTTATACTAAGCTGAATTATAAATGTCGTAAGACTTTATAATTCCGACCTAGGGGAGTAAGCTCTGACCCACTCAGTCTTATGACACTTTCTAAGCAGTTTAGTATTATATTGCAAACGTACTATGGATTAGCTTAATAGATATGGCGTCAACAAAAAACCCCGCCGAAGCGGGGTTTAAAATTCATTAGTTAACTAAACTTACTGAAGCGTGAAGTCAGTTACAACAATTTCTCCAGAGACAATTCGGTCTCTAATTCTACCTAGATCATTTACAACACTCTGAGGAATAAGAGGATCGTTGTATTCGTCTAAAGCGTAACCAACACCCTCAGCAGCTAAATCTAAGGTTAAGTAACCACCTTGAAATTCACCATTTACGACATCATAAACAGCGTTGTAAGCAGCAACATCAATACGCTTAAGCATGCTAGTAAGACCATGATTCAGGGTACGTAAGTTATCGTCAGTGTCACCACGGAAGTTTTGGTTAGAGTCAACACCAATAAAGAATAAAGGTTGTGAACCTTCACCGCAGTTAGCAGTGTAAGCAGCACTTTTTGGTAAAACAGCTGAAGTTGCAGTTAAAGGTGTTTCTTTAGTAGCACCCATGTAGCACATGGTTTCATTTACAAAATCAATCACACCATTACCACTAGCACCAGCAGCTGCGTAAATAATATCTGCACCTTGAGCTTGTTGCGCAGTTGCTAATTCTTTAGCTTTTGCAGGGTCATTCCAAGCAGCAGGTGTAACACCTACGTAGTTACTAATGATAGTGCAGTCTGGGCAAGCAGCCAAAACACCCTCTTGGTAACCAAGATCAAACTTCTGAATAAGAGGAATATCCATACCACCAACAAAACCCACAATGCCAGTTTGGCTCATAAGGCCAGCTAAGTAACCAACAAGGTAGCTACCTTGATGTTCAGCAAAAGCAACATAAAGCTCATTGCTAGCAGCATCAGGCGCCCAGCCATCTAAACTAACAAAGTTTGTATCTGGAAATTCAGCAGCAAGCGTATGAATCGCATCTGCTTGTGAAAAACCAGGAGCAATAATAAGTTCAGCGCCTTCACTAGCCATTTGGCGAAGACCTTGCGCAAAAGTATCTGGTTGACCTTCGAACTCTAAAGGCTCAATGTCATACTCGCCACTAAGCTCTTCAATTGCTAGTGAAAATCCATTAAAGGTACCTTCGTTAAAAGAACCATCAAACTTACCACCAGCATCAAAATTAATACCCATAATGTAATCTTGGGCAAAAGACGCACTAAAAAGCAGTGCTACTGCGAGAAGAAGTACTTTTCTCATATTTGTCCTCCGTTTAATTATGCAACTGCGTTTCAAAGCTGAAACGCCAATCGACGAAAAAAGTATATCATGCAAATTTCTTAAAAAGGTAAAGCCTCAAGAAACAATGAACAGTTTAAAGATTAATATCTAAAAACAATTTAAACGCGTGATACTGCCTTAACAAAACAAAGCCACAAGTCACCTCGAAGTCACACTCCTGACAAGCTAAGAGGTCTTTCAAAGGCTAGCTAATAAAAAAACAAAAAAGCTACTGAGACTTTGCGCAGAATAATGCATCAAGCAGGCAAAGACGCAAAAATAAAGGACGAGAATTAGAAGCTTAAGACTATATAATAGTACTTGTGTTAGACCTAATTAAAGACCAAATAAACGACTTAATAGAGCGACTCAACGACGCTAACTACCGATATCATGTTGAAGACGAACCCACCCTTTCCGACCAAGAATACGATTCACTTTTAGCGACCCTTAAAAACTTAGAAGCACAATACCCAGACTTAGCCCGCGAAGACTCACCTACAAAACAAGTCGGTGGAGCCTTACAAGCCAGCTTCAAAACCATTACGCACCCCAACCGCATGATGTCACTAGACAACGCCTTTAATGAAGAAGATATAGAGGAATTCGAAGACGGCATTCGGCGAGCCTTAGCTTATGGAGGAGACTTAGAGTACCTAGCTGAACTCAAAATAGACGGTCTATCTATAAACCTCTATTACGAAAAAGGCGTACTCATATGGGCAGCCACAAGAGGAAACGGAAGCCAAGGTGAAGATGTCACCATAAATATATTAGGTGTAAAAGGCTTTCCAAAACGACTCAAAAATGCACCCGAAAGCATAGAAGTAAGAGGCGAAGTATATCTATCAAAAGAAGAATTTCAACGCATAAATGATGAACGAGAAGAGCAAGGCGAAGCCCTATTTAAAAACCCACGCAACGCAGCAGCCGGAACCCTGCGAAACCTAGACCCCAAAATAGCAGCCAGCCGAAACTTAGAAGCCTACTTCTATGCACTAGGCTCGAGTCGTGACTTGAGCGTTAAAACACAAGCTGAATTACTTGACTGGTTAGCTAAACAAGGCTTTCGGGTTAACCCAAGTAGGAAAAAAGTTGCTTCTGCAAAAGATATTGAAACACTAATGGAAAAGTGGCGTGCCGAGCGCCCTAAGCTTGCTTATGAAGTTGATGGCGTTGTTATAAAAGTAAATGATTTGCAACTGCAAGAAGAACTCGGCTCAACCAGCCGCGCACCCCGCTGGGCAATTGCCTACAAGTTCCCTGCTGAAGAAGTCATAACAATACTAAAAGACATAAGTTTGCAAGTTGGACGAACAGGCAAAATAACACCCGTGGCAGAACTCGAGCCTAGAATTTTAGAGGGTACCGAGGTGTCTAGGGCAACGCTGCATAATCCTGGTTTTATTAAAGATCTTGATTTGCATATTGGCGATAGGGTACTTATTCATAAGTCAGGAGGCATTATTCCTGAAATTCTTAAAGTCATTGCCCCTGAAAGACCTGAAGATAGTGAAGCCTTTGAGTTTCCTATAATTTGCCCAGCTTGTCAAGAAGCTTTAATAATCGATGGTGCAAACGTACGCTGTATAAATGCGTTTTGCCCAGCTCAGCAAAGTCAAAAGATTGTCTATTTTGCCTCGCGAACAGCTATGGATATAGAGGGTTTAGCAGGAAAAACCATTGAGCTACTGCTAGCTACCGGCTTAATAACAGGCGTAGCTGACTTATATGACTTAAAAGCTGAAGACATAAAAGACTTAGAAGGCTTCGGGGAGTTATCAGCCAGAAAACTTATTAACAGTATAGAAAAAAGCAAAGAACAACCCTTAAGCCGCTTAATAATAGCTTTAGGCTTACCCCATGTAGGTACAAGAACTGCCATAGCCATAGCTCGAGCTTTTCCTAGCTTAACTGCTTTACGCGCTGCCAGTGTAGAAGATTTAGTAGCGTTAAATGATATTGGTGGAACCACAGCAGAGGCAGTCGTAAAGGCATTAAAAGAAGAAAACATGCAAGCACTTCTTGATGCGCTTAGTGCTAAAGGTCTAAACCCAACAGAGGCGTCCGCAGTGACATCTGACAAGTTAAAAGGAAAAACGTTTGTACTCACGGGTGCGCTTAGCGAGGCAAGAAACGTAATACAAGAAAGACTCGAGTCTTTGGGAGCAAGGGTAGCTTCTTCGGTGAGTAAGAAAACGGATTTTGTGGTGGCGGGTGAAAATGCTGGCTCTAAATTAGCAAAAGCTGAATCTTTAGGTGTGAAGGTTCTTTCTGAAGTTGCTCTAGCTGCTTACTTAGAAACTGACTAGGTAATAATATGTAAACAGGAATAATCGTGCAACTAATTACCAGTATGCTTTTGATCAAACTGCAAACCAAAGAGTAGACAGCAAACAAAGTCACTGATACAATACAAACCGCTCAAAATGAGCAAAAGAGGACCCTTAGCTCAGTTGGTTAGAGCAGTCGACTCATAATCGATTGGTCGCGGGTTCAAGTCCTGCCGGCCCTACTCGTGTTGTTTGTGCAAGGCATAGTGGGTGCTCCGAGTTTGCTCACCTTGCGGTCACACGTCTGATCGCTTCTTGGCTTGTAAGGTCATTTGGTCAACTCCTCGGCAATATACTATGATAGCGAACGAAT
>CAZWJZ010000303.1:4556-5728 GCA_964634665.1 uncultured bacterium
GCAGTCGACTCATAATCGATTGGTCGCGGGTTCAAGTCCCTCAGGGTCCACCACTAAAAAAGCCGTTCAGGACAACGTTTCTTGAACGGCTTTTTGTTTGCTCATTAGTCAAGCCATAGATTATGTGTGCCGCCTGTGTGCCAAAATATTTCTTAGAGAAGAGGTTTGTGTAGTGCTAGAAGCAGAGAAAACATCTTTTATTCGTTCAGATGAGCCAATTAAACATGAAGATAAAGATCTATTTCGTCGTAAACCTTTTGCTGATAATTTGGCTAAAGCGCTTATCGAATACAAGCAGCCCTCGAGTATTGTGATGTCATTAGAGGGTGAGTGGGGGTGCGGCAAAACATCAATTTTTTATCTGATGAAAGAATATTTAGATGCAAGTAGCGAAGTTTCTAAACCCATTCTAATTGAGTTTAATCCGTGGTGGTTTACTCATAAAGACGAGTTAGTGGCTAAATTTTTTAATCAGCTTGCAGCTGAACTATATTCAAAAGCTGATATGCAGAAATTAGGAACAACTTTGGAAAATATCGGGAAGGTTCTAACACCGTTTAGTTCTTTCATAGCTATGGGGGCACTTGCTGCGGGAGCTTTGAAGGGTGTTGGAGAGGCACTTGCAAGTACCAATAAGAGTATTTCTATGTTGAAAAAAGAGCTTTCAGAAGAGTTGCATAGCTCAGGAACGATACTTTGGATCTTTATCGATGATTTAGATAGATTATTTCCTTCTGTTGATTCATGGAATGAAGATTATATGACTCTTCGAGACATTATTGAATTAATGAGGGATACTTACTGTGGTTCTATTGGTATTGAATATATGCACATTCAAGATTATCATAAAAAGCAGTGGATTAAAAATACTTTAGAATCTACAAGAAATAACCCAAACCTAAGTCCAGATGATAGAATTCATATACTTAATAAACTTATTGATTCAGAAGTTTTTGAAGACTTTTTACATAAAAAATTTATTGGTCAAAAAAGATTTAGTCTTGAAGGTGCTGAATCTGTAGTTGTACTTATGGATCAAATTCTTCAAGAATCTGCCAATACAGACCTATCTAACATTGTTATAGGAATGGCACATAGAGGAAGATTAAACATATTAGTTAATAATATTGGGAAAAATTTAGAATCGATTTTTAACGAATTTGAAGGTATTT
>CAZWJZ010000304.1:0-5728 GCA_964634665.1 uncultured bacterium
ATAAACACTCGAGTGCTTCAAATTAAAGTTATGCTGAACAGATTATTATGTCTTTTAATTCCCTAAATCTAAATGAAACCTTGCTTGCTGTTATAAAGCAGCAAGGCTACACTGAACCTACACCCATTCAAGAACAAGCCATACCCGCAGTACTTTCAGGTCAAGATGTCATGGCGGCAGCCCAAACAGGTACAGGTAAAACAGATGCCTTTGCCCTGCCACTTGTGCAGCGCTTAAGTCAAGATAAAGAACGCCATGTTATTCGTGCACTCATTTTGACACCAACACGTGAACTAGCTGACCAAGTTTCAAAAACAATTATTAGTTACGCAAACCCTTCTGGGTTACGTTGTGACGTTGTTTATGGCGGTGTCAATATAAGACCTCAGATAACAAAATTAAAAAATGGCCTTGATATTCTGGTGGCAACGCCAGGTCGCCTGCTTGACCTCTACGGTCAACGCGCCGTAAATCTGGGTAAAGTTGACTGCCTTATTATAGATGAAGCAGACCGCATGTTAGATATGGGCTTCATACCTGATATTCGTAAAATCATAGCCACCTTACCTAGTCAAAGACAAAATCTACTCTTCTCAGCAACCCTATCAGGTGAAATTCGTAAACTTGCGGAGAGCTTCTTAAATAACCCTGTTCGCATAGATATAAGCCCCAAAGTCACTACTGCTGATACGGTAGAGCAATGGCTGCATCCTGTAGATCAAGCTCGTAAAGCAGAGCTTATAAGTTACCTCATCTGGGAAAACAAATGGGACCCTGTACTCATATTTACAAGAACTAAGCACGGGGCAAATCGACTTGTTAAAAAACTAGAAGAAGAACAAATACCAGCTATGGCTATTCATGGTAACAAAACCCAAGGTGCTAGAAATCGTGCTTTGCAAGCTTTTAAAGATGGCAAACTAAGAGCGCTTGTTGCAACCGATGTAGCTGCCCGGGGGATAGACATAAAACAACTACCTCACGTTGTCAACTACGACCTACCTGACACCGCCGAAGATTACGTACACCGCATAGGTCGCACGGGCAGAGCAGGCGAAACAGGGCAAGCCATCTCACTTGTAAGCCTATTTGAAGCCAAACAACTCTCAGATATAGAAAGCCTAATAAAAACCAAACTCGAGCGTAAAATTATTAAAGGCTTTGAACCTACTGAAACAAAGTCAGAAGTACGCGAAAAACAAGAAGAACAAAAAGAAAAGAAACTACAAGCTCAGAGGGGCCGTGCGCAAAATAGGCAGAAAAGAGTAGTTAAGCAGGGTTCTGAAAAAGGAAAACCAAAACAAGAAAGTAGCTCTGCAGCTAAGCCAAATAGAAGATTTAAAGCTAATAAGAAGCGACCTAAATCTTAATCTATTAGCTTCATTTTCATCCAAGGCGCAGAATTATGAAAGTTCGCTACAAAACTACCTTTTGCTACAAGCTTATTGCAAGCAGCCCTTGTTTCTTCATTTAGGCTCATATGCATGACGGGTAAGAAATGCTCGAGTTGCTCAAGGGTTCTTGGGCCTATGAGGGGCGCGGTTATGCCTTCTTGCTCTTTGACCCAAAGTACTGCGAGTTGGGCAGGGGAGATATTATTTTCTTTGGCGAGCTCTACAAACTTGTTGCTGACTTCTATGCCTTTTTGAGTTATACGCTCTGCATATATGCCGCCTCTTAGTTGCGCACGTGAGGCTTCGGGGTAGTTGTTGGCATCTGAGTAGCGGCCTGCTAGTAAGCCCATGGCTAAAGGTGACCATGTTAATAGGCCTAGTCCGTGAGCTTGACACATAGGGATGAGTTCGTTCTCTATGCGTCTGTCAAGCAGGTTGTAAGGGGGTTGTTCTGAAACAAAGCGTACAAGGTTTTTGAGTTCACTAACCATAAGCGCTTCCATGACTTTCCATGCGGGTGCTGTGGATATGCCTACGTAGCGGACTTTGCCTTGCTTTACTAAGTCAGTGAGGGCCGAGAGCGTTTCTTCTATGGGCGTGTTGAAGTCAGGTCGGTGGAGTTGATAAAGATCAATATGGTCAACTTGAAGGCGTTTTAAAGAGTCTTCACAGGCTTTTATGATGTGTAAACGTGAGTTGCCTTGATCGTTTGGGCCCTCTCCTGTCGGGTAGTGAGCTTTGGTGGCAATTAAGACTTTGTCACGTAACTTATTTTGTTTTAAGGCACGCCCTATAATGCGTTCAGCTTCACCTTTAGCGTAACTATTACTACTGTCAATTAGGTTTATGCCAGCATCTAGCGCTTTATTGATTATTTCTATTGATTCTGCTTCAGGAGTTGGGTTTGCAAAATTATCTGTCCCTAAGGCAAGCGGAGCTACTTTTACGCCTGTTCGACCAAGGGTGCGGTAAGGAATCATCGTGCGGTGTAGCCTGCGTCTACCTCTACTAAGCTACCCGTCATGTAGCTTGCCGCGTCAGAAGCCAAGAAAAGCACAACTTGAGCTATTTCTTCGGGTTCAGCGAGTCTACCCATAGGTACACTATCAGCTATGGCTTGCATCATTTCTGGGGTTACAGGTGCTTTTCGCTCGCTGGCAAGCATGGGTGTATTTACTTCACCGGGGCAAACAGCATTAATACGAATATTATCTTTTACATACTCTAAAGCCATGCTTTTGGTTATTTGATGCACTGCACCTTTTGATGCGCAGTAAGCAATCACGCCTGTTGCACCCACGCCACCCCAGATGCTGCCAAAATTAACAATGCTACCTGAACCTTGTTGTTTCATAGTTTTTATGGCAGCACGACTCATAAAGAAAAGACCATTGACATTTACATTCATAATGCGCTGCCAATCCTCATCACTTGTAGCAAGCGTATCTGCTCTGACAATAATGCCTGCTGCGTTTATCAAGACATCAAGACGACCAAAGGTATTAAGCGTACTTTCAACCACCGAGTCACAAAAGCTCGAGTTGCTTACATCACCTATATGAGCGGTGGCTTTTAGGGTGTCTGCTTGGGTTTTGGCTAGGCTTTCGTTTTTGTCAACTATGTTTACTAGCGCGCCTGCTTCTGTAAATAATTTGGCGGTGGCTGCACCCATGCCAGATGCGCCTCCTGTGATTATGATGACTTTGTTTTTGAAATTCATACTTACCTACTTCCAAAAGCTTATTAAGTAGAAGAAATGTATCATAAGTTTAGGTGCTAGATGGAGCTCTTCTTAATCTAATCACGTTAGGATAGGAGTTAACAGGAGCACAATATGGATATTGAATTTGCAAATGATTTTATCTGGGGTGTTTCAAGCTCTGCTTATCAGATTGAAGGTGCTTGGGATGAGGATGCTAAAGGCTTAAGTATTTGGGATAAGTTTAGTCAAACCACAGGCAAAACGCATCAGGAGGATACGGGTAATGAAGCTTGTGAGCATTACTTTCGTTACAAAGAAGACCTTGCGCTTATGGCTGATTTGGGGCTTAAGGCTTACCGTTTTTCTACAGCTTGGACGCGCTTGTTTCCTGAGGGGCGTGGTAAAGCTAATAGCAAAGGGCTTGATTTTTATGACAGGCTTATTGATGAGCTTTTAAGTCAAAGCATTGACCCGTGGCTTTGTTTTTACCATTGGGATTTACCTGTAGTGTTGCAAGATAAGGGTGGATGGCAAAATAGAGATATGGTGTACTGGTTTTCGGATTACGCAGCCTATGTAGCTGAGTATTTTGGTGACAGGGTTAAGCATTTTGTCATGCTTAATGAGCCTAATGTTTTAATGCGCTTGGGGTATTTATTAGGGCTTCATGCACCTGCTGTTGCTGACCCTGTGGCAGTAGCTAGTGTAACGCATCACTTTAACTTAGCAACAGGTATGACGATAGAGCGCTTGCGTAGCATGAACGAAACATGGCAACTTGGTACCGTAGTTAATCTGCAGGCGGTCCAGCCTGAAAAAGATACCGATGAAGATATAGAAGCAGCGCAGCGTTTTGACGCGGTGCAGCACAAAAATTTTCTTGACCCCCTGCTAAAAGGTCGCTACCCACAAGAAACCCAAAGCATGTTTCAGGAGTTTGTAAGAGACAGTGACTTAAAGCAGATACAGCAGTCTATAGATTTTTTAGGCATAAGTTATTTCACGCGTAATCTTATAAAAGCAGATAACTCGAGTTTTTTTGGGTTTGCGCAAGCTGAGCCTGAAAGCAAAATGGGCTTAACGGATATGGGTTGGGAGCTTTATCCTGAGGGTCTTTTTGAAGTGCTTATGCGTTTAAAAGAAGACTATGCTAATCCGAAACTATTTATTACGGGTAATGGTGCTGCTTACCCTGATAGTTTGAATCCTTATGAAGAAGTGAATGATGAAGCGCGCATTCATTACTTTGAGAAGCATTTGGCTAGTCTGAAAAGGGCCATGGCTAAGGGTGCTAATGTGCATGGCTATTTTGCTTGGACCCTTTTAGATGGTTTTGAATGGACTGAGGGTTACTCAAAGCGCTTTGGTTTAACGTTTGTTGATTTTGAAACGCAGAAGCGCTTTCCTAAAGCGTCTTATAAGTGGTATCAGGCATTAATTAGGCAAGGTGGCTTTAATATGACGACGAATGAACGCTAAGTTAATTTGTTCTAAATAGTTTCCAGAATAATAGAGCCCAGCCAAGTAGCATGAGTGCGCCACCAATAGGCGCAATAGCACCTAACCAAGAGGTATTTGTGGCTACCAGTAAATAAAGACTACCTGAAAAAATAATGGTTCCTAAAAACAAAGGTAGAGCTGCTACGTGGGTTACTTTTGGTAAAGCCCCTAAAGCAAGTAAGCCAAGAGCATGATACATCTGGTAACGAACAGCAGTTTCAAAGGTAGCAAGTCTAGCTGTTGTTAGTGCGTCTGCTAGCATGTGTGTGCCAAATGCACCAAGGGCAACCGCAAGAAAAGCTAAAAAAGCTCCTAATTGCGCTGGGTGAATAGTTACTGAACGTTTCTGAGTGACTAAGGGTGACATGGAACTTTGCATGCTCTTAGCATACCGCTTTAAGCTAGAGCGGTTACAGGGGCATCTGCCAGCTTTCCATCTTTTAAATACACAACTTCATGAGCCTTGGCTGCCACGCTTAAATCATGCGTAACGACAATAACCGTGCGGTCTTCAGCCACATCAAAAAGGGCATTAAGTACAAGCTCACCACTTTTTGAATCAAGATTACCGGTAGGTTCATCTGCAAACAAAACCGAAGGGTCATTCGCTAAAGCCCTAGCTAAAGCAACACGTTGCCTTTCACCCCCTGAAAGCTTAAAAGGAAAATGCTGCAAGCGGTCTTCAAGACCAAAACGCGTTAATAAGTCTTTAGCACGCTCGAGTCTTTCTTTGCTCTTTTCGCCTTTAAGACCAACAGGGAAGGCCACGTTTTGTTGTGCAGTTAATATGTTGATTAGATTAAATGATTGAAAAACAAAGCCAAATTCGTTGAGTCTAAGTTCAGCGCGCTTGTTTTCTGAGAGTTGACTCAGGTCAGTGTCAGCAAGCCAGACACTACCTGTGCTAGCGTTATCTAAGCCTGCTAGTAAGTTAAGTAAAGTAGATTTACCTGAACCTGAAGGCCCGACAATAGCGGTTACTTTGCCTTCTTTAAAACTATAATTAAAGTTAGCTAAAGCGGTTACTTTACCAGAAGCAAGGTCATAGGTTTTACTAAGATTCTTAGCGCGAAGCACAAAATAGACTATACCTAAAAGGCCTTAGTCACAGTTAAGCTAAGCTTACCGACCG
>CAZWJZ010000305.1:0-5716 GCA_964634665.1 uncultured bacterium
CTTGACTAGTTAAAGCTTAGACCTCTGGTAAGTCTAGAAAAATACCATAGGGAGGGTTGCCATTTTTAAGACCTAATCCAGCATCCATTTCGATATCAGGGTTTGCTAAATGGGCTGCTTCAACAATGGCATTTTCTGAAAAGGGATAGTGCGCCAAGATAGCAATTGATAAACCATATCTTCGACCATCCTTGAGTAAAAGCCCGATGTTGTTTGCACCCTGAAAAGTAGGAATAATCAACATTTTCTTTACGCTTTCCCAGTCTATGAATACATTTCTAAAAAGGGTCTTGATATGAACGCCTTTTAAAGAAACCTCATATTTTCTTAGGGATATGTTCAGTCCAAACATGAGGATTGAAATGGCTATAAGGCCATAAATTGTAAACGCTAACGTGGCTTTGATAATGGTATTAGAGTTTTCCAAGATTTGTTGTTGTATTGCAGCGTAAAGCCCTCTAAACAAATAGACTGAGACACCAAAAAGTATAAGTGAAAAAGCATATGTGAAAATGCTAGGTCTTATTTTGACAGATTTATTCGTTGTCATTGTCATTAGTAACTTTGTCCTGGTGCCCAAAGCTCAGTACCAAAAATATTAATACTATCCTGTCTTACCCACCAATCAGCACCATAACCCACTGCTGTCGCACCTGCTACCACTACAACACCACAGACTACTGATGCTCCACAAGCTAGTGCAACTCCTGTACCGCCCGCTGCAACCAATGAAGCTGTAGCAATTCGACCAGAAGAGTGTGCTACAGCCATCCATTTATCATCAGGATTATCATATTTACTGACTGAAGTAACCATATCAATTGATCCGTTCACAATTAAGAATACAACGCCAGCGTATTGAAAAGCTGTTATACCTTTTACGTCAGGAATGCCTATCATTTTATTTGTGGCGGTTATACCGATATCTGAAAGATCTAGTACTAAGCCCGAACCATCTACAATCCAAGTACCAGCTTCTAGTAAAGCCAAAAGGTCTTCATCCATAGGGCCAAATTGAGCAAACTCTGGTGGCATAAACTCATCCATCTGATATTGCTCGGTAATAGATGCAGTTGCAAAAATAGTTGTAGCCCATAGCAATTTACCAGATGTCAGATTCATATCGCCATCATTAGCTCGAGATAAAGAAGCAATTTTGGCAATCTCAATAATTGCATCCATACCATCTTGTCCTTGGGTGCTAAGGTACTGAATTTTCTGTAACATATCTAAGCGAGCCTCAGGTGACATGAGATTTTGGTCTTGAGATATGTTGTTTATGATGGCGATTGACCATTCTTCAATAGAGCCAACACCATATTCTTCTGCAATTTTAAACCTTAGCCGTCTGCCGAGAGCGTCATCTTCTGATAAATCTTCATCTCCTAGTTGATCTGCTAAATCTGCTAAAGTTTTTCTTTCATCCTCAGTTAAGCTATTAGCTAAACACCTTTCTCGCCAATGTGCCTGCTTTTGCGTAGTAAAGGTTGTAGTACAATAATTATAATCACTTTCAGCGCTAAAACTATCAACTTCTCCTTCACTTTCCCACCCAACTGGCGGCACAGTATTAACAATAGGCTCAGCACCTCCTTGGGTTTGTCTGGGTCTAGGCTTTGGGGTGGTGAGAAGTCGAGTGGGTTGTCACTTGGGGTGTTTCCTAGGGTGGGTGCGCCTGCTTCTGTGGGTAGCCCTACATCTGTTGGGTTATCTGGTAAAGGTGAACTTGTTTCTTGATCATTGGGTGAACTTATGCTGGTTGTGTCTAGGTTTCCTAATCCCGCGGGTAGTGCAGTTTCGGGTGCTTCTAGCGGTGTGTTTGTAGGTGTTGTTGGCGGTGCTTGTGTGCCTGTTGAGTCAGGTAGGGTCGTAACCGTTGTTGGGGTGTTTAAGTCAGGTAGGGTGTTGATGGTTGGTAAATTTGAATTTGGAGTATGCTGGGGCAAATAAATTTGTTATCAAGAGAGTTTCTAGTATAGTCACTTAATAAATCTCCAAATATAGAATCACAATTAGAAGTTCCTAAAACTTCTAATTGTGATTTGCTATAAACGTAGTAAGTAGTGTAAGTATCGTTTGATGATTGTTTGGTATTCATCTTAATGTTTGTTATACTCCGCTGGTTTGTTAGGCCTTAGATTATTTGGGGTTGTTATTCTATTGAGCGTAAAAGCTTTAATCATTCGCAGGTAGTTGGCATTATGAATTGTTTTCTCTTAAGGGAAGTAAGCTATGAAAATTGGCGATAAACTCAAACTATTTAGTGGTAATGCTACCTATGATCTGGCAAAGTCGGTAGCGAAGCATTTGGGTACGGAGCTTGCTGATGGGCGTGTTTCTGCTTTTCCTGATGGTGAAACACGTATTGATATAGCTGAGTCTGTGAGGGGTTGTGATTGCTTTATTATTCAGTCAACCTGCGCACCAGTTAATCACAGCATTATGGAGTTGCTTGTTTTTGTAGATGCCTTACGTCGTGCTTCGGCTTGGCGTATTAATGTGGTCATTCCTTACTTTGGTTACGCAAGACAAGATAAAAAAGTATCTCCAAGAGAACCCATTACTGCCAAACTTGTTGCTAATATGCTTGAGCAAGCAGGTATTGATAGGGTTATTACTATTGATTTACATGCAGGTCAGATTCAAGGTTTTTTTGATCTACCTGTTGATCACTTAACCGCACTGGATATTATTGGTAATTATCTTAAAAAAACAGATCTTAGCGATAGTGTTGTGGTTTCACCTGATATAGGTCGTGCTACTGAGGGTCGGCGCTTGGCAAACTTTTTAGGGCTTGATTTAGCTATTTTGTATAAGCGTCGTAAAAGCCCAACTGAAACGGCAGTCTCGCATGTCATTGGGGATGTGGTGGGTAAACGACCCATTATTATTGATGACATGATTTCAACAGCAGGCACCATAACGCGAGGTGTTGAAGCGCTAGTAGAGCTTGGAGCTAAACCAGAAGTTCGTTTGGGTGCTACGCATCCGGTGTTTATTCCGCCTGCTTTAGAGCGGCTTGCCCACCCTGCCATTAGTGAAGTGATTGTTACAGATACTATTCCTTATACAGGGCACTTAGGTAAAGTAAATGTACTTTCTGTGGCGCCTCTTTTAGCTTCTGCAATTAGTAATGTGCATGATAATGTTTCGGTAAGTCAGCTGTTTGAAAATCTTACTAGGGGTTAAGAACAAGACCCTGTTTTTGTGCTTTTATAAGTAAATCAACGGCTCGTGAGTAATCTTGAATACCTGAGCTTACCCCTTGGGCTTTAAGGTAACTATCGTAGCTTTGCTGCTGGATACGTTGAATGAATCTGGGTACTTGGTACTTAAGATAAGGAGCATTCATGGCTTCTAAATCTTTTTTCGCTTGTTGAGGTAATTGATCTCTAAAGCTAAGTTGTTTGTCTGGAGGAAGTTGCCAAATGGCACTTTGCCAGAAACGTAAGGCTATTGCGTAGTTAGCAAAATCATTTTTGGCGTTTAAGCCTGCTATAGCAGAAATAAGGTCCGCATCTGCTTCACCAGCGTAGCCAGCCACATGAGCAAGCTCATGAGCGCCAATAGCTACATAAGACAAGCTTGGTAATGCACCATCAATATGGGGTTCTAAGGTCCAAGGACTCATAATTCCTGAAGCTCGACCTAACAAAATAAGACTGCCACTAGGAAGGCGCTTAACGTTATCGGGTAGAGTGGGTCGTGTACCCGTAAGGGTTTCTACCGTTTCTTCTAAAGAGCTTCTTATTGCTTGTGTCGCTTCTTGTTCATTACGATCAGCAGTTACGGTTTCTTGAATAATTATTGTCAACGCATTAAGAAGCTCTTCTAAATCAGTCTGCGTGGCTGCGTCAGTTTGTAAATTCATTTGGGTTTCAATACTGTCACGCTGATAATTTGCACCCCAAGTCACTACAAACCACGCTGCAATAATAATTACAGAAGCCATGCTGCGGCTTAAAACAAGAAAAAGCCCTCTCCAAAAAATCTTACTCCGAAAGCTAAGAAACACCATAAGCAAGTAAGCTAAAGGCAACACAGTAAGCAAAAGGGCAGCCCAAGAAAAGCTACTTGCGTTACTAAGCGGAACCCACCAAGATGCCAACCAAGCATAAAAACCTTGACTGTAAACACGCTCAACCAAACTACTCGAGGGTGTAAAGAAAAACCACCAAAGCAGAAATAAAAAAAGAATGACTAAAGAAATAAAGCCTAAATGAACTCGAGTGTTTGCAGGTTTGTTCGGGTAATTGTTTTTCTTTCGTTTTTGTTTAGGCATCTTGTTTACATTCTTTCTGGGTGTGTTGCTATTTTAAGTTACGATTTAGCTTAAAGAATAAAGCTCGTTTAAGAGAAATACGGTATTTTTCCACTTTTAAGGTGTATTCATGTGCTATATGTGAGAAAACTAATAGCATTATCATAATCGTCTTCGGTATACCTAAAATTCAAGAGATTTCGGGACGAAAAGGAGGAAGTACCGTGAAGTTCGTCCGCATCGCATTAATGATCATTGGTAGTTTGCAAATTGCTCGTTTCACATTCAATTTTTTTAGAGAAATGCCCTCAACTCCTCAGTATTTGCAGGCTAGAGAGTATCTTGAGACGACAGCTGTGAAAGTTCAAGCGGGTGTCAATACGGGTGCTGAGACCATGCAGAAGGGTATTGGTGCTAGTGTTGATGGTGCCCAGTCTGGTTTTGGTGCTTTAATTAATCAGCTTGATAATAATGGCTTGTTTGTCCTTTTTGCATCGCTCATCGCTATTTTCTTACTTCGCCGTTTAATCTTTAAACAAGGCGTAAGTAGTGGTGGTGGCGACTAAGCTTTCTGAATTAAATTTCAAAACATACAACGGAGCAAGCCTGAATTTATAGGGATATTCAGGCTTGCTTCATTAATTATTTAGTCTTTCATTCTATCCATAATAGGAAAGCGCTGAGGGTTTTGTTCAGCAGCCCATTTAATGCGCCGCCATAAGCCGTGCATTGCCATGGCTTCCCGATGAGTCAAGCGGGCTCTATCAAGAATACGTCTATACATATGTTGCGTTTTATGGGCGTACCCTTCATCGGTATAACCAATAAAATCTGAAACCTCAAAAAAGTGTTCGTAAAGCCTTTCTAGCACTTCACGACTGGCAGGCTCATCGGTTGTTAAAGCTGTTTCACCTGCATCCACCTGCGTTGTAAAAAATTCATAAGAAATAAGATTAACGGCCTGCGCTAAGTTAAGACTTGCAAATTCTGAAGTAGGAATACGTATATAAGCTTGACAGTAATCAAGATCCTCATTACTCAAACCAGACGCTTCAGGACCAAACATGCAAGCTAATCCTTCACGCTGAAAGGCTTTCGCTGCGTCTCTTGGAGTGTAAATATCATGCGCACCCGAAGAGCGAAAACGTGCTGTTGTACCAATAACAAACGTTCTGTCAGCAACAGCTTCTGCAACAGTATCAACAATAATGGCATTTTCAACCACATCTTTTGCATGCGTAGCCATATAAAAAGCAGCCTTTTCGAGCTTGCACTGAGGATCAACCAACAAAAGCTCAGACAAGCCAAAGTTCTTCATAACTCGAGCGGCACTACCAATATTTCCGGGTTCTTGAGAACGAACAAGAATAATACGCACGGCGAATAGTATAAGCCAAATGTGCTTCAGGTGCAGTAAGCTCGAGCTTCTTTGAAGTTGTTTAAGCTAGATTAATT
>CAZWJZ010000306.1:0-5712 GCA_964634665.1 uncultured bacterium
TTTTAGCTATGTGCTGCTTAGTGGGGGAGGGTGGCTACGAGGGGGCTTAGCAGTTTTATTAGCATTGATTCCAGCTGGGGTAATAGCCAGCCAAGCTGTGAATTGGCTTGTAACACTGCTTGTGCCACCTCACACGCTAGCAAAACTTGATTTTTCCAAAGGTATTCCTGATACCTACCGAACCTTGGTAGTTATGCCGATTATGCTGGTAAGTAGAGAAGCCATTACTTCTTATCTGGCACAACTCGAGCTTCACTACACAGCAAACCCAGACCCGAGTTTACGTTTTGCCCTGCTGAGTGATTTTATAGATGCCTCTGAACAGCATATGCCAGATGATGATGCCTTAGTCGAAAACTTAAAGCAGGGCTTAAGCGCTCTTAATGATAAGTATGGCTCGCACCGTTTCTGGTTTTTTCACCGTGAAAGGCGTTGGAATCAGTTTGAGGCTTGTTGGATGGGTTGGGAGCGTAAGAGAGGAAAACTTAGTGACTTAAACAAGCTGCTTTTGTCTGCTGATAAAGGGTCATTCACAGAGATGAATGTAGCTTCAGAAGACCTTAAAGGATTTAAGTACATAATTACCCTAGATGCTGATACAAGCCTGCCACCCGGCACGGCGCAGCGTCTTGTTGCCACGCTGGCTCATCCTTTAAACCAAGCTGAATTTAGCGAAGCCAACAAAATCATAGCAGGCTATAGCATTTTGCAACCCAGACTCGAGCTTAACCCTGTGGGTGCTGATACTTCACCTTTTAGTCGAGTTTTTGCAGGAGACCAAGGCTTAGACCTCTATACTCGAGCGGTTTCAGACGTTTATCAAGATTTGTTTGCCGAAGGTAGTTATGCGGGTAAAGGGATTTATGATCTTGTGGCTTTTGAGCGTAGTCAAGTGGGGCTTATTCCAGAAAATGCGATTTTGAGTCATGATTTATTTGAAGGTAGCTTGGGGCGTGCTGCTTTGCTTAGTGACGTCATGCTGCTTGAGAATTACCCTCAGAGTTATCTGGCTTATGCCCGCCGTTTACACCGTTGGATTAGGGGCGATTGGCAGCTTTTGCCTTGGCTAAGCTGGTCTGTTCCAAGTGCAACGCATATGATTGCTAATCCTTTAGACCATCTGGCCCGCTGGAAGCTGCTACATAATCTTTTACGTAGCCTTTTTATGCCTAGTCTTTTCGCTTACTTAATTCTTAGCTGGCTGGGCTTAGTTGGCGAACCTATAATCGGGTCAATACTGGTTGTAATAAGCCTTTTTATGCCAGCTGTTTTGGCTGGCATTGATGGTTTTGTTCGGGCGTTGAGGAGTACTAATTGGGCTTCTAGCTTTCGTGCTTATGGTTCTGTACTATGGCGGTCTTTATTCGCCATAGTTTTTTTACCTTTCGAAGCTAGCGTTGCTGTCTCAGCTGTAGCAACAACTTTACTACGGCTCGGGTTTAGTCATAAGCAGTTTTTACAGTGGCAAACAGCAGATAGTACAGCTCAATTGCTTACTAAGCAAAAAGGTGCGCTAAGAGTTTGGCTAGAAATGCTGGTTGCACCTATTGTTGCGCTTGTTATAGGCATCAGTCTGATGCTAACAACTAAGCTAAGCTTTTGGCTTGCTGTTCCTTTTTTAGTGGCCTGGTTCTTTTCGCCTCAAATTGCTTATTTGATGAGTAAGCCAAGTCAAGTTAAAGTGTTGCCACTCAGCAACGAAGATAAACGCCAACTTCGAACCTTGGCACGTCGAACTTGGCTTTATTTTGAGCGTTTTGTAGGTCCTGATGACCATTGGCTAGCTCCTGACCATTTTCAAGAAAAGCCGCGAGGCAGCGTTGCACACCGCACCTCACCCACCAATATTGGTTTGTCGCTCATTGCCAACCTTTCAGCTTATGATCTTGGCTACCTAAGTGCCTTTGAACTTGTGTTCAGACTGCGCAGTATCTTTGATGCCTTAAAGCAGCTCGAGTGCTACCGAGGTCATTTTCTAAACTGGTATGACACGCAAAGTTTTGAAGCTTTACTACCACGCTATGTGTCAACGGTTGATAGTGGTAACTTGCTTGGTTGCTTGCTTGCCCTGAAGCAAGGCTGCCTTGACTTAAGGACTGACGCTGTGTGGCGCTGGCAGCGCTGGCAAGGTTTGCTTGATACGCTTGAGGTTTTAACTGAAAGCTTAGATCAAGAAAGGCTCGAGTTTGACATCTTGCCCCTTAAAACTCAGATTGATCTTATTAAAGCGAGAGTTGCTGAATTTAAGATTAGCTCAACTGAGTGGTCAGGTAGTTTACAAAGCTTAATAGAGCAAGAACTTGCCGAATTGGATTCGCATTTACTCGAACTCGTTGATAAGGGGGCCAGAAAACTTAGTGTTGATACCTTAACCGACTTAAGTATTTGGACAGAGCGACTGCATCAGCATTTAAAGGCAATGCAACGTGAGGACCTTCTTTATTTACCGTGGCTCTCTGCTCTTAAAACGCTGCCCAATGAACTAAAAAACTCTAAGCTAGCGCAGTTACTTGAAACTTTATCAGTAACACCAAGCTACTACGAACTACCAGCAATCTATCAAGATGTACGAGAGCTTCTTCAAAGACAAGTATTGACTGGGCAAGAGGCTCGAGCTTGGACTGAGGACTTGCTAAGCAAGCTGGGTGAGTCCGAGAAGGCTGTTAGCGATTTAATCAACGCAGCTCAGCAATTGAGTCAAGAAGCTGAAGATCTACTGGTTGCTACGGACATGACCTTTTTGTTTGATACGGAGCGTAACGTTTTCCGCATTGGTTATCATCTGGACGCTAACCGACTAGATGATCATGCTTATGACTTGCTTGCTTCAGAAGCGCGTATTGCTAGCTTGGTTGCAATTGCAAAGGGTGATGTGCCTGCGAAGCACTGGCTCTATTTAGGCCGCCCCCTTAGCAAATGGAAAGGGAAAAGGCTACTGCTTTCTTGGAGTGGCACGATGTTTGAATACCTCATGCCATTACTTTTGGTAAAAACACCTAAGGATAGCCTCCTTTACCAAAGTTGCCTTGCAGCTATTGAGCGACAGATTAGTTATGCTGAGTTTAAAGCTGTGCCGTGGGGTATCTCAGAGTCGGGCTTTTTTCATACTGATGCTCAAGAAAACTACCAGTACCGCGCCTTTGGAGTGCCTGGTTTAGGTTTTGCTCGAGAGATTAGCAGTGAACTGGTGATTTCCCCTTATGCATCCTTATTAGCACTACCCCTCAAACCTCAAGCTGTGATGCATAACCTGAGTCATTTACGTGAGCTTGACATGCTGGGGCGCTATGGCTTTTATGAGGCTATAGATTATAGCAAAACACGGCTTCCGCTAGGGCAACAAGCCGCAATTGTACGCTCCTTTATGGTGCATCATCAGGGTATGGCTTTTGTAAGTATGGCCAACGCGCTTACGTCTGACAAGATGGTGACGCGCTTTCACGCTGACCCTCGTATACAAAGTACTGAAATCTTGCTTTATGAGCCAACCTCCTTATCAGCGCCACTTGAGACAAACATGCAGCCTGAATCAAGTCGCACAAATCAGACTAAAGCTAAATATAAATTTAATCCTTGGTTAATTCCAAAAGATACGCCCTTTCCACAGCTTCACAGTTTGGCCAATGAGCACTACAGTGTGCTAATGACCAGTGGTGGGGGAGGGGTAAGTCGCTGGAATGGACTCGAGTTGACCCGCTGGCAAGCAGACAGTACCTTAGATGACTGGGGTCAGTGGCTTTACGTCAAAGACCTCGAATCAGGCAAGCTGATTTCTGCTTGCAGGCAACCTTGCCATGTTATCGCTGAAGATGAGCAGGTACATTTTTACCCACACAAGCTCGAGTTTCATAGGCGTATTGATGACTTGTCGTTAGAGCTTGAGGTTACCGTTTCACCCACAGATGATGTTGAAATTCGTTTGCTAACACTGAACAATCATAGTCATAAAGTCAAACATTTATCGCTAACTAGTTATGCTGAAACGGTACTGGCACCCCATGAGGCAGATGTCAGGCACCCTGCTTTTAGTAAATTATTTATTGAGACATCTTTTGATTCTGAAACGGGAGCCCTTGTGTTCCAACGTCGCCCACGAGACCCTAAGGAACCCCACGTCATTTTGGCACATCGTCTGCTGTTTGAACGAGATAAAGCTGCACCCCTAAGTTACGAAACGGATCGTGCTAGGTTTATTGGTAGAAATGGTAACTTGTCTTTTCCTGAGGCTTTAAAAGAAGGCAGTCAAGGCTTAACAGGTACTTTAGGTGCAACCCTTGACCCCATCATGGCTTTAGGGACAACCATTACCCTCGAACCCCATAGCAACCTGCGTTTAGCTTACTTGACTATGGCAGCAGATACTCGGCCAAAGGTGCTGGCTTTGGCCCGTCGCTATAATGCTTGGTCAGCGCTTGAAGCAGCTTGCAGCCAAGCGAAGGCGAACAGTGAACGCTCTCTAGAACAACTCGAGTTGGGTAATGGTGAACTTGAAACCTTTCAAAGGCTGTTGTCAGCCCTTATTTATCCTCAAGGTCAGTTGCGTGCACCCTCTGAAATGCTTGCATCAAATCGTAAAGGTCAGGCAGCCTTGTGGGCTCATGGCATTTCAGGGGATCATCCTATCCTACTGCTACGCATTCGCTTTGAAAATGATAGTGATTTACTACGCACCCTCCTAAAAGCTCACCGATTCTGGCGTGAACGACAGCTCACGATTGACCTTGTGGTTTTAAACGAACGCGATGTCGGATATTTGCAAGATTTACAGGGCTTGCTTCGTAACTCGTTGTTTCAAAATGGGGATGATCTGTGGCTTAACCGACCAGGCGGAATTTTCTTATTACGCAGTGACCAGCTCGTTTTAGACGACAGGCTTTTACTGAACGCAGCTGCTCGAGTGGTCTTGAGTGCTGATGCTGGACCCTTAGAACAGCAGCTGGCAGGAGCACTTGAACCTATAGCCCAACTACCTACTTTTAATCCTGCGCTGCAAACTGCTGTTTTTGGGCAATTTGAAACAGCAGCCGTTGCTAGACCTAGTGATCTAGGTTTTGATAATGGTTTGGGTGGCTTTAGTCCAGATGGACGTGAATACTTGATTTATCTGGATGGTAAATCAACCCCTGCACCTTGGGTAAATGTGCTGAGCAATGAGACATTTGGCACCTTGCTCTCTGAGTCAGGTAATGGCTACAGTTGGGCGGGTAATAGCGGTGAGAACCGTCTTACTCCTTGGCACAATGACCCTGTAACAGATCGCTCAGGTGAGCTACTTTATGTGCGTGATGAAGAGACGGCAGCTATTTGGTCACCAACGCCTGGACCTGCAAAAGCCAACGCAGCTTATTTGGTTCGTCACGGCGCGGGCTATAGCCAGTTTCACCATAATAGTCACGGCTTAAAACAAAATACACAAATCTTTGTTGATAAAACCAATCCGGTCAAAATTGTTAAACTTAAGCTCGAAAATCTCTGGAACCAGCCGCGTCGTTTAACCCTAACTTACTACGCGGAATGGGTGCTTGGCTCACAACGGGAAAAAACGCAGGCCTTTGTCATTCCGAGCTATCATGCTGAACAGGCTGCTTTGCTGGCAAAAAACCCTTATAGCGCAGAATTTGCTGAAGGGGTAGCTTTTTTGGGCAGCGCGGCCGCGTACTCTGCCCTACGCCTCTTTGTAGACGCCTACCGGGACAACGCCCCCCTCACTGC
>CAZWJZ010000307.1:0-5708 GCA_964634665.1 uncultured bacterium
ACGATCGCCTTTTTCTACTCCGAGTGACTTTAAGCCGTTAGCAAGACGATTCACCATGCTTAAGAGCATGCCGTAAGTAACGGTTCGCTCACTGCCATCTTCACCAAGCCAAATGAGAGCAGCTTTATTTTTTTTACCGCCTTCAACATGACGGTCAAGTGCATTAAGGGTAATGTTGGTTTTTGCGCCTTCAAACCAACTATGGTTCACCCCGTCAAAGTTACACACCTTATCCCAAGGCTTTGTCCAAACAAAAGAACTCGCTACTTTTGCCCAGAAGGCCTCGTTATTATCAATAGAATCCTTATAAACCGCGTCATAATCTTGTAAATATGCGCTTTCTTTAACGCTTTGTGGGGGCCTAAAAATAGCTTGTTCTGCCAGTAAAGCCTCAATGTGATCAACTCGAGCCATATATCCTCCGTTGTTTTCTTCCTATTTCACCTAACTAAATTTTTTCTTAGTTGCATCGTACCTAGTTGCTAATTAGCCGTCAAGAATAACTTTGCTAGATCTGTTTTGAGCTTGATGATAGTTGTTAACTTAGGCTATTCTCTTAGAGTAAAAGTAAAATTGGTTTTACGATGCATGTTCTTAAGGAGGGACCCTATGTCCGAACATATTGAATCGGTCTTACAAGAATCACGTAGATTTAGCCCCAATGACAAGTTTAGAGATAATGCCAAAATAAAGAGTGTTGAAGCGTACCAAGAACTCTATAAGCAGTCTCTAGATGACCCTGATACGTTTTGGTCTAACGTTGCTAATGAACTGCATTGGTTTAAACCGTGGGATAAAGTTCAAGAGTGGAGTGAACCTTTTGTTAAATGGTTTGTTGGGGGTCAGACGAATCCTTCTTATAACGCACTTGACTATCAGATTGAGCAAGGTCGAGGTGATAAGGTTGCCATTTTATGGGAAGGTGAACCTGCTGATACTCGAGCCTTAACGTATAACGATATGTTGGCTGAAGTGTCTAAATTTGCTAATGCTATGAAAGCCAAAGGCATTACTAAAGGCGATAAAGTTGCCATTTATATGCCTATGATTCCTGAAGCTGCCGTGGCTATGCTTGCTTGCGCAAGAATTGGCGCTACTCACTCGGTTGTTTTTGGTGGCTTTAGTGCGCAAGCCCTTGCTGACCGTATTTTAGATGGCGATGCCAAAGCAGTTATTACTGCTGATGGTGGCAATAGACGCGGTAGCATTTTCCCACTGAAGCCTGCTGTGGATGAAGCCTTAGAACAGTGCCCAGATGTAACAAGCGTCTTTGTCGTTAAACGTGGTGAAAACGATGTGACAATGAAAGAAGGCCGTGACCACTGGTACCACGAAGTTACTGCGGCTGAAAGCACCGACTGCCCTGCTGAACCCCTAGATGCTGAACACCCTTTATTTATTCTTTATACCAGCGGGTCAACAGGTAAACCCAAAGGGGTCTTGCATAGCGTTGGCGGCTACCAAACCTACACTTACCTAACCAACAAATATGTCTTTGACATGAAAGAGAACGACATTTTTTGGTGCACAGCAGATGTGGGTTGGATAACAGGTCACTCTTATATTGTTTACGGCCCCATGTTTAATGGTGTCACCCAAATTATGTACGAAGGTGTACCTAACTATCCACATTCAGGTCGTTTTTGGGAACTCATAGAAAAATACAAAGCTAGCATTTTCTACACCGCTCCAACTGCCATTCGCGCTTTTATGAAATGGGGCATTGAACATGTCAAAAAGTTTGATTTATCAAGCTTACGCTTACTAGGAACTGTTGGTGAACCCATCAACCCAGAAGCTTGGATGTGGTACCAACGCGTTATAGGCAACGACAACTGCCCCATTGTAGATACATGGTGGCAAACCGAAACAGGTGGCATAATGCTAACCACCCTACCCGGCGCGCACGACGCTAAACCCGGCAGCGCAGGCCTACCCTTTTTTGGCGTTGAACCCGCCATTGTAGATGTAAATGGCATTGAAAAAGGCGACAACGAAGGTGGCTTCTTAGTCATGAAGCGCCCATGGCCTAGCATGCTAAGAACCGTCTACGGCGATGACGACCGCTACAAAAACCAATACTGGACCGAAGTACCCCACGTTTACTTTGCAGGTGACGGCGCTAGACGCGATGAAGACGGCTACTACTGGATTATGGGACGCATAGATGACGTAGTCAATGTGTCAGGTCATAGACTTGGCACTATGGAAGTAGAAAGCGCCTTAGTCAGCCACAGCACGGTAGCAGAAGCTGCCGTAGTTGGTAGACCAGACGAACTCACTGGACAAGCAATTGTTGCCTTTGTAACCCTAGAAGGCAGCCAAGAAGGTAGTGACGCACTGCTAAAAGAACTACGTGACCATGTCGCCAAAGAAATAGGCGCCATAGCCAAACCTGCCGAAATAAGATTTGCAGACGCTCTCCCCAAAACACGAAGTGGCAAAATAATGCGTAGACTCTTAAGAAACATAGCTGCAGGAGAAGACGTAACAGGTGACGTAAGCACCCTAGAAGACCGCAGTGTTGTAGATAAACTCCTCGCCAACAAATAAACTCCTAAACCCCAAAAAAGCTCGAGTTTTAAAAACTCGAGCTTTTTTATTGCTAAACTACACCTATGACTCATTTAGATGTTGCTTCTCAGCTTGCTGCTACACCTACTCATTTACGTCAGCTTTTAAGTCTTGTGCCTGATGATTTGGCGCAATGGCGACCCAAGGAGGGTGCTTGGTGTATTAATGAAGTAATTGGTCATTTAATTTGGGCAGATACCCATGCGTTTTCTGATCGCCTTAAACTCATGACTAGTCAGGACAGTGCTAGCTTAATACCGCTCAATGTTAATGAGGCAGCACTTGAACGTAAAGATAATCTAAAGCCCCTAGCAATTCTTTTAGATGAATTTGAAGCCGTAAGAGCAGAACAAGTTGCTTATCTAAAAACAATCGACCCTTCTAAGCTTAGTAACAGTGCTGATTACAAAGGTAAAATCTGGCTTGCTTCCGACTTTTTGTACGAATGGCCTTTTCATGATTACGGTCATATTGCACAAATTATGCGTAATTTAAGAGCTAACTTAGCGCCCTATATGAGTGACACCATGCGAACTGCAGTCGGATACTAAAAGCATTTCTGTGCTAGCTGAGTTGCTCATGCAAATTTTCCCCATATTAGAGATTCACTTTTACCTTAATCACAATCAAAAACAACGTCACCCAAAGGATTATTAAAATAACTATTATTCAATAGTCTGGAACATTTAAGCAGCCTTAACCCCAAGGTTAAGCAGGGAATCTAAATCGGTTTGGGAATTAATAAAAGTCTGCCCAAAAGGTAAGAAGCGAAAAATACGTTGAGCAAGAAGTTCATTGTAAGCACGGCGCTTAGCATCCTCCATACTGAATACAAAAGTTTCAGTCTTGCCGACATGAGCTAAAAGCTGCTTAGCCTTGGTGAGGTTAAGCGCTAGGAAAGCCATATTCCAGTGGAAATCAATGGCACTCTTTTGACGAGATTGGCAATCAACTAAACCCGAGAATTGTTTAGCATCTCTAAAGCAGAACTCAATGTGAAAACGACATTTATAAATCTTCATGATCTCTTTTGCATCTTGCTGAGCATCCGTACTAAAAAAGAGTTCAGGTTTTTCTTTACTTTTAGCTGATGCGGTTTTGTAAGGACTTATGACGCAAACAACACGAATCTGTCGTTTGAGGGAGGCGTGCTGTAGGATTTGGCTGTAAATACGTTGTGCATCAGTCTCCTTTAGACATTGCCATTTAGAGAAATCTTTGAAATCTACCTTGCCCTCATATTGGCGTGGACGACCTGCTTTGCCTGTACGTTCCCCTTGATAAAGGTAGCGTAGGTTCGCATCATGACGTAACTTACCAACGAAGTTTTCCCCCATACTTACAACCGAACTGACAAAACGTTCTTTACTGTAGTAACTTTCCCCAACTACATAAGCTATTTGTGCTTTTACTAGTGGTGTTAGTTTAGCTAAAACATCTTTGACTTGCTTAGCATAATGATCTACTCGACTTTCATTCTCAGCTAAGTCAGAAGGGGTTTGTAAACTTTGTAAAGCAACTGCGTAACTAAAGTCTGGATCGAATGCTGCACAACACGATAGTTCTAAACCTTTGTTGGCCTTTGCTTGTTTAGCATCCCAATATTTGGCAAGTTCGGGCGTTTGTTTAGCACTCTTCGGGATAAAGGAAGCATCTACTGCTAGCACTAAATTCTTTCCGAGCTTATTTTCTGATTGTAATGTCTCAACTCAACAGCTATTCAGCTTCACAAAGTCTATTGCTTTGGCAAACCAGTTCCTAAAGGTTTTTTCGTTTTGCCCGCTGAATCGCGACAAGTTAGCATAGTTCATTCGTCCTGGTATCGCTAACCAAAGATTAAACAATTTCTCTAGGAATCTACTTTGCGTTCTTCGTAAACCTGATTGCTTTACTACCCGTTCTACAATACTCATTAGTGTCCTCCTTTATAAGCTTGATTTCGCAATCTTTAGCTTACAAGAAACGACACGCTTTTATTTCGAAACGTTCCAGACTATTGTTATTGCCTTCTTCAAAAATAGCTTGGGAGCGCTCAGAAATATAAGTTACACAAACACCCCAAGACCCACTATCTGCCACGACTGAATTTGTCATTTTTAAGTAAGACTCGAGCCCTACCGATATAGTGCCTTCAATAAGCCTGCCACCTCCTGCATGCCGAACTTCAACAAAGTCAAGTAGATTTGAGCGTGAATCTGATTCAAAAAAGTAAACACCATCCCAGTAGCCTGCTTGAGCCTGCTCACCCCTAAAAACAATTAGCTTTGCTTGTGTGCCTTTAGCGTTTAAGGCAGCTGGACCGTCAACATCAAAACTCGCACCCTCAGCCATAACAAACTCAATGCCCGGCTCGAGTGTCAAAGTACCTGCATTTAGGTTGACTGTAATGTCAATGTAATAGGGTGTATTTAAGGCTTTCCATGTGGCGCTACGGTACACTTCGCTATCTCCACCAATGCCATCAAGAAAAATATAGGGTCTACCGTTACTAAGGCCAGCATTGTAATCACTTTGTGCATCTAGCATGTGTGCTTGCGACGCAGCTATGTAAAGCCCAAAGAAGGCGTTATCTGAAAAACGATTGTTTTCGAACGCTGTTAAATTAACATCATCTAATTCAGCGCCATTAAAGTTACTACCAGAAACAGTTACCTGTTTTAAAGATAAACTCGAGCCAAGCGTCACAATGCAGTAGTTCAGGACTCTGTGCTTGGCTAAGCCCAAGATGCTGCTTACAGAATCTGGAACTAAGTTCATGGCTTGAACGCCATAAATAGGCCCTAGCAAGGATTTCAGGTTCTAAGTCAATATCAGTTGCAAATAGCCAGATGGGTTTTTCAAACATGGCTTTGCCCTTATCATCAAGGAATTCGAGCTTAAGGATTCTTCCTTTAATTTCAGTGTAGGACTCATAGTGTAAGTTTGACCAAGTGGTGATACGTAAAGCTTTTTCTTTGTGAGTCGTGAGGATGGAGTTGCACTCAGGTTGCGTCGTTTCATCCCCTAAATTAAAGCGTTTGCCATGTTTTTTAGGTCTACCTCGACCTTGATAACTTTCTGGTTCAAAGTAAAAGCTTTGATCTTTAGTTTCCACTAAGTTAGAGCTATGAAAATACTGGTGATTGCCTCATAAT
>CAZWJZ010000308.1:0-5706 GCA_964634665.1 uncultured bacterium
CTCGGAGTTGATGTAATTCTTTATTTCTTGAAAAGAGGGGTACGGAAAGACGGCTCTAGAAGCTCAAGGACAGTTTTATAACTTCCTTCAGCCTCTAAGCTAGCTGCGTATCTTAAAGTGGCATTTCGCCATGCTTGCTTTAGGTCATATCGTGCATTTTCTAACCAAGTCTCAAAATTTCCTGAAACACCTCGAAAAGAACCCTCTAAAAACTCGTAGCCATACAAATTAGACGCTTCAGCCCAATCACTATCTGCAATCGCTTCACGAAATGCTTTTAAATCTGTTGAAAGATTAAACCTTAAGTGCGTTGCTGTAGACTCTAAACCCTCTGCCCAAGTTTGCTTTTTAAGCTGATACGCCAACTGATTTAAGTTACGTCGCGCCTTAGCCTCAGGTGAATCAGGCCAGAATAAAAAAAGTAACTCATCACGACCTACCCAGTTTTCAGAAAAAGCAAGATACGCCGCTAAAAGCGTAAGCTGATTGTTAGCCAAAAGCTGCCACTCACCTTCACTATAAATCTGAGGAGAACCAAAAAGTCGTAATGAAGGCTGCACCTAAACATCATACTAAACAAGCAATTAAACCTTCTGAGAAAAATCCTTAAGCTGAATCTTAAAAAGAACGAAGCACAATATCCACGGGTCTATCTAGCTTAGGAAAAGAGGGTCTTTCAAGATCACTAACTTCTGTACCATCAGCATTAAATACACTTAGCAAGCTAGCACCTTTCTCAATCACGTAAAGACGATTTAAAGCTTCATGGAAACTAATGTCTTGAGGTTCACTTAAGTTTGATATGGCTTCGCTAAATGCCATAGGGTTACCTTGAGTGTCAAAAACTTTGACGCTGCCTTGTTTTGCATCAGAAACATAAATGCGGTCATTGTTCGCATCATACGCAATCCCTTCCGCTGAACTAAGACCCTCAAAATCACCGCTAAGCTCGAGCTGATTCCCTCTTGCATCAAAGGCAATAACGCCACCTTGAGCGTTTTCGCCTGTCACATTGACAGCTATTAAAACACGATCATTTTTGGCATCATAGGTTACTGCTGTAGGGTTTAAGGCTAGTTCAGTCGCTAAGTTTGGCTTTAGATTCTTGGCAAAAAAATCGATTTGTAAGGGTAAACCATCTGGTCCCACCGCAAACGCAACCCTTGATTCATCAAAATCACCTACGCCATACAAACGACCAAAATTTCTATCATACGCAATATCTTTAGTCTCGCCATACGCTAGAGCAAAAAAATCATTACTTTCACGTGTTCCGTCAGGCTTGTAAGCAAAAATCCCACCAATGCTTATATTGCGATTTGCAGATTTTTCAACATAAGTTACAAGTACATGAATTAAATCATCGGCACTGTTGTAAGCAAGGGCTTGCGGTGGCAAATCTGTCTCAGTAATCTTTTTAATAGGCGTCGCCAAATTAGCTTGTCTGCCATTTTCAAAATAACCCGTCACAGAACCTAAACCATCATAACCAAAAGCGTAATTAGCCACATAAACATTTGCAGTACCCTGCAAGGTACAAGCGGTTCTTTGATAGCTACTGAGCTCAGCTACTTGAACAACATTGCCTTTTAAGTCTTTTAAGGTATACGCGATAGGTACAGAAGAGGTAACAACTGTGCTACCCGTAAAAAACTCAGCAGGGCGTCCTTCTTTAATGATTTCTTTTACACCATCTTCACTACCACCAAGCGTAACAACCGTAATATCAGAATTTTGCAAAAGTTTTTCTTGCTCAGCAGTTAATTTCGCTGACCCTCCACCTGAAAAACTATTAAAACTAGCAGACAACGCGCCTTTAAGTTTCGACATAGACTCCGCTGAGCTTGACGAGAACATCATGATTTGCCCGTATGTGACGCTTGCAACATAAACAGGTAAATTATCTTCACTCATGCGTCCTAAGGCAATTTGCTGATTAAGTTCTTCTTGGGTCATGCCTTCAAAAAAGGCCGAAGGGGTTGTTGGCGGATCAACAGAAACGGTGAACGTCCTTATGGTTGCGTTAGCTACAATAGTATTGGTTTCGCTAGTCGTTTCGTAATTAAGTGAGCCTTTCACTCGAGAACCTAAGTAGCGAGCTGAAAAGCCTAGTTTGAGAGCTGCTTGTTCAAAGCTGTAAGACTCTTCTTGATGAAAGAAGACATTTTGTGTAGTGGCAACTTCATCTTGCACAGCTTGCCCTAATAAGCCTTGTACAGCCTGATTTACCGAACTTTGGGTAGGTGTTACATCAAATGCTGAGCTTTGAAGCGCGTAAAGACCTTGTACTGAAATATTTAAAGCTGCTCGGTTAGGTGTCGGAATAAGCTGAGGGCTTCCCGTTACATAGCTTTTGCCCTGAATGAGTGCACCTGGCCAGAACACTTGCGGGTCAGCACTAAACATGACAACTTCTTTAGGGGCATCACTAATCTCATAAGTTGTGTTACTGCACACCGTGTCACCACTGTAATCAAACTCAGGGCTTGCCACAGCTTCATCTTTAGCCCCTACGGCTGGCTGCGGAAAGTCTGGTAGTGTATTAATAAATCCCAAGCCATCTGTTTGTGGGCCTTCACCAGAACAAGCTGTAAAAGCCACGATAACGAAAGCTAAACAAAACCAATTCAAAACCTTTTTCATGTTTCTTCTCCTTAAGATAATTTAGTTTAAAGAGGAGCTATCAGTAAGCTATCAGTGGGCTTTAAAAACTGCTATTGAAAAACAGGTACTTTAAAGACTCGAGCTTCTTTTTTGTCTTGACGTTAGGTTTTTCTTTTTAGCTTTGTTACGCTAGGTATATGAGGTATTTTTTATGTTTAGTTCTTATTTGGGCTAGTTTGTCATTTGCTGTTGCTCATGAGCGTAGTAATGGCTGTGGTCCTCAGTGGTTTGGGCCTTTGAATATAGTGCTTAATGGGCCTATGGGCTTAGAGGGTAATCTTTTTAGAGAAGCCTGTAACGCGCATGATTTGTGTTACTTCTTAAAGCAAGATAATACGCAGGCAGGCTGTGACAATGAGTTTTTAGAAACCATGCAGCGTTCCTGTGAGCTTTATTTAGAGCAAGAGGATGATTTTGCTTACTGTATGAGTAGTGCAGCGTTTTTTTATTCATTGGTCGATAACTATGGTGAAACGGCAGTTGTGACGCGCTTTCAGGCAGATAAAGAAACAAACAGTATTGAAGGGTTTGCAAAGCTCGAGCTTAGGTCTTTAACGGTTTTACCGAGTTTCGCTGGGGATGACTTACGTTTGTGTGTGGATGTTACGAATACAAGTAGTGTTAATACGGGTTTTAAGCTTCGGCTTTACGCGGCAGATGATAGAACGCTAGGGGAGTTGCCTGAGGGTGATTTTTGGTTGGCTTGGTATCCGCTTCTTGAGCACAATAGTTTTTTTGTGCGTTCAGGTGAGACTAAAGCTGTTTGTTTGGGAACAGATGGTTTTGTAGGTTTCGCTAGAAACATAAGTCAATTTAGAGGAACATACAAACTCGAGCTTTGGGTGGACAGTTCTAGGCGTGATGTGGGTCTTAAATTAACGGATGTGCTTACGGGCGTGGTGCCTGCGCCTTAAATGACTTAAGTGGTAAGCTTGGTTTATGAAAACATGGCAGCTTTATTTATCAGGGGAGATTCATAGTGATTGGCGTGAGCAACTTTATACAGCTGCCAAGGCTGCGCAGTTGCCCCTTAGCTTTAGTGGTCCGGTAACAGATCATGATGCGAGTGATAATGTTGCTGATGAGATTTTAGGTTCAGAAGCTAAAGCCTTCTGGAAAGATCATAAGGCAGCTAAAATAAATGCTATTCGTACCCGTACCTTGTTAAGCGAAGCAGATGTTGTAGGGGTGCGTTTTGGAGATAAGTACAAACAGTGGAATGCCGCGTTTGATGCTGGTTTTGCAGCTGCGCTTAATAAGCCCCTAATTATTATGCATAGTGAAGAGCATCAGCATGCCTTAAAAGAAGTT
The DNA here is from genome assembly GCA_964634665.1 of uncultured bacterium. Lineage (GTDB taxonomy): Bacteria > Deinococcota > Deinococci > Deinococcales > Trueperaceae > JAHEBB01. The sequence goes on from CAZWJZ010000308.1 coordinate 3,976, forward strand.
GATGCCACTGCTTTAGCGGTAGTTGAAACGCTGCAACAAGTCATAGACCTAATGACTTATGTGATTAAGAAATAAAATGCCAAACTTAAAAGAAATACCTCAAGAACTCGAGTGGCTTAATGAACCCCAAAGCTACACACTCGAGCCGTTAAGCATGACGGCAAATGCCAAAACAGATTGGTTTGTTTCACCGCAGGGTGACATGACTAATTTAAATGCGCATGCGCTTCTTTTTGATGTCAAGCAAGACTTCACTTTAAGCGCTCGAGTTACGGTTGAGTTTAAAAGTGGTTTTGATGCGGCTGTGCTAGCGTTGTACCAACATGAAAACTCATGGGCAAAACTTTGCTTTGAAGTTTCGCCAGATGGTGACCCGATGGTTGTATCTGTTGTTACCAAAGGCACATCTGATGATTGCAACTCTGTTTTTATAACGGGTAACAGCATTTATTTACGCATAGCCAAAGTTGCTAACGCTTTTGCTTTTCATCACTCAACTGATAATAAATACTGGCATTTTACAAGAACCTTCGCATTAGAAAAAGACTTACCTTTAAAAGCAGGTTTCTTAGTGCAAGCACCCACCGGTGAAGGTTGCACAGCAGACTTTAATGACATAAGCTATCAAGCAAAAACCCTAAATGACCTAAGGTCAGGAGATTAAACATGAAAAAAATACGCTGGGGCATCTTAAGCACCGCCAACATTGGTACAGAAAAAGTCATTCCTGCTATGCAGCAATGCAAGCATGGCGAAGTTGTCGCCATAGCATCTCGTAATTTAGCAAGCGCTCAAGAAGCCGCCAAAAAGCTAAACATCCCCACGGCACACGGTAGCTACGAAGCTTTACTCGCAGACCCCAACATAGATGCCATTTACAACCCACTCCCTAACCACCTGCATGTACCATGGAGCAAAAAAGCACTTGAAGCAGGCAAACATGTACTCTGCGAAAAACCCATAGCCCTAAGCAGCCAAGAAGCCCAAGAGCTTCTAGACTTCTCAAAAAACTACCCAAATACAAAAATCATGGAAGCCTTCATGTACCGCTTTCATCCGCAATGGCAAAAAGCTAAAGAACTCGTAGATACAGGGCAAATAGGTGACCTAAAAACCATCCAATCTTTCTTCTCATACATGAACACCGACCCAAACAACATACGAAACATGGCAGATATAGGCGGTGGTGGCCTCATGGACATAGGCTGCTACAACATATCCCTATCAAGATTCATCTTTAATGACGAACCCACAAACGTCATGGGCGTAATAGACCTAGACCCAAACTTCAAAACAGACCGCCTAGCCACAGGCATACTGACCTTCAAAAAAGGCACGGCTAGCTTTAGTTGCTCAACCCAACTCAGCCCCTACCAACGCGTCAACATATTTGGTACAGAAGGCCGCGTAGAAATAGAAATCCCCTTCAACGCCCCCCCAGACAAAGCCTGCAAACTATGGCACCAAAAAAACGGCAAAATAGAAGAAATTGTTTTTGACATAACTGACCAATACACCTTGCAAGGTGATGTTTTTGCCCAAGCCATCCTAAATGACACAGCTGTACCCACACCTCTAGAAGACGCCGTAGCAAACATGAAAGTTATAGAACAAATGCTTAAAAGCAACACCCTATAAACAAAACGTGAAACCCTTCAGGTGGAACCTAGTACTTCACCTAAGATCTATTGACGGATAAAGGCTGTGCAGTTTAATGCGAGCATCCTCGCT
>CAZWJZ010000309.1:0-405 GCA_964634665.1 uncultured bacterium
AGTACCTTCTCACTCACCCAGTAAGCTATCGGACTCCCCGGTATTTTTTCAAAGTTTTTGGGTTGCGCCCGGTGACGCCATTTTGCATCTGGATTCTGTGCAGCTTCTAGCGTTTTTGGTCCTTGATTTTCTGCACCGCGAAAGTCTGAAAGTCTAACAAAGTCGCCTGTATAGTTTGGCAAATGTTGATTCTTTAGCGTAAAGGTGCATATAGGTACGGTTGCGCCATCAAAACCTGAATACTCTAATTGTACGAGTGAGCTTAGTGTGTGTTCTTCAATAATTGTTTTTCTTAAGTCCTCATAGCTGGAAATGAACATCCAGACAAATGGTGTCATAAATCCTAGTTGACCTGTTGGGCTTGCAAGCTCTAAACATCGGATAATAAAAGCAGCAAATAAATCA
>CAZWJZ010000309.1:415-5704 GCA_964634665.1 uncultured bacterium
TCCAGAAGGTTCGGTTAGTTCTATGCCTCTTTCCATAAACACAGCAAACAAATCACTTTTACTGCGGGGATAATTTTTATTTACAAAGTCTTTTACTATTTTGTTAAACGCCCCACTTCCCATATACGGCGGATTCGCCACCACCGCCTGATATTTTTTACTTAATAGACGCGCCTGCACCAGCAAATGCTCGAGCTGCGGTGCGTCCATGATTTGCGTTCTGCCACTGCGGCTAAAAGCGTCTAGCTGCGCTGCCAGTTTGTCGTGGTCATAGGGTGGTGGGCTTATCAAGCTGCCTAAATTATCGGCATGTTTAAAGGCGTCAAGTAGCGGTTGCCAGTCTGGCTTGTTCAGTTCGGGTACATCGGGCAGGGGGTAATCGGTCGGTTTTATAGAAAGTATATTCAGTTTGGGTGGGTCACGCAGAATGCGGCGGTTTCGGGCCCGGGCTTTCATAAGCAGGGCAAAGCTGGCAAGCTGTACGGCGCGTTCGTCTATATCTAAGCCAAAAAGATTGTGTTGCAAAATCAGGGCGGGAATGTCGCGTTCGGGGTAGCCCTGTTCCTGATAAATCAGATACAGCAAATCAAAGGCATAAACCAATATGTGTCCACTACCGCAAGCAGGGTCAAGTACCGTTAAATCTTGAGGTTCAAGTACCTCTTTAGCCTCCCCTTCTAGGGGAGGTGCCCGAAGGGCGGAGGGGTTATCGCTACGGTTTGAATCTGAGCTAGTACTTCCGAATGCTAGTGAGGCTTGTTCTACTGGTGTTGCTTCTTGACTTGTGTTCTTTATAGTTAGGGTGCTTGGGTCTGCCTGTTCACTCTCTAAGTAGTAAGGCATGTGTTCTTTTAAGCTTGACTCAGGGTGGTTTTCTAGCCATAGTCTGCCTACCGAGTTTTCTACCATGTAGCGTACTATCCAGTGGGGTGTGAAGAGTTGGGTGGCTGCGGGTATGTCGCTGGCTTTGACTTGGCTTTTTGCGCCTATTACTTCGTCTTTTTTGTCACTTATGTAGAACTGGTAGAGCCAGCCTATTATTTCTATGTCTTGCCAGTCTGTAGCGTCTATGTCGTTTACTATTTTTCTAGGAAGCGAGTTTTGGTTGAGTAGGTTGTTGGGTATAAATAAAGCTGCGTAGCTTCTGGCTTTAAAGAGGTTGGGTAGGCTTTCAGCTAGGGCGTTGCATTGTGCATTTAGGAGTTGCTGGTAGCTAAAGTCATCGCCTTGTTTACGCCAGTTTTCTAGGTCGTTTAGGCTTATATTTCCTAGTTCTCCGCTGGCTATTAGGCTGCTGGCGTTGCTTAGTAAGTCAGGGTCTAATTGTACGTCTGGGTTGTCGCTAGTTTGGCTGCTACTTAGGGCTTTTTCTAGGTAGTCGTTGGCTTCTAGGTATCTTAGGGCAGCTAGGCGGTTGAACCATATGTAAGCCATGTCATCTATTAGCGTTTCAACTACGCTTGCTAGGCTTGCGTGTTCTAGTTGTTTTTCTAGGTCTTGCCTTAAAGCTAGGTAGAGTCGGGTGTTTTCTTGGTTGTAGCTTTGTCCGTTTAGTATCATGCCACCTGAAATGATTTGGGGGCTGGCTATGTCGTTTTTGCTTATGCCGTATTGTGTGGCTTTTACGGCGATTTGTTCAAGTAGGTGTTTGCGTGCCCATGTGGCGAATTTTTTTATCTTACTGCGGTTCATTTTTGTCCTTGTTTGTTTAGGAGTGTATTAATCAATGTGAATGTCATGGCCTGCTTCTAGGGTTTCACTGAGTTTGCTTTCGAGTTCGTTTAAGAGTTCTTTTAGGTCAGCTTGGTTACTAAGGGTGCGTTTGGGTGCGAGTTTGCTTAGTTGCATGCTCACCATGGGTTTTGTGTCTGGTTTGTCTTTTGTGGTTTGGTTTAGCGCGGCGAGTAGTTGGGTTTTGCTGCTTTGGCTTAAGTCTTGTATGTGGCTTTTGCTGGCAAAGGCTGCGTCTATGCTGTTGGCTGCTTCTATTTGCTTTTTTACGCTAGCGAGTTTGCTTAAGATCGCTTGGCTTTTTTGGCTGTCTAGGGGTTTGGCTAAGTCCTCTAGGGTTTGCATGTTGCTTTGCCAGCTACTTAGGGCTTCTTGTTTGGCGGCTTCTTTGCGTGCCTCTAGGTAACTTATTATGGGGCTTATTAGGGTTTTTAATTTAGGTAAGTCACGGCTGGGGTCTGCTGCGTTTACTATGGCTTGGGCTTGGCTGTAGTTGTTTTTTAAGTCGGGGTTGTCTAGGTAGCGTTCATTTGTTTTTATGCTGTTTAGTTGCCTTCTGGCGTCATCAAAGAGGGGGCGTTGTTTTTCAAAGAAGTTACTTATGCTTTGAAACGCTTCGGTGCTGTCTTCAAAGGCTTTTTGTTTTTCGTTTAGTTTTTTAAAGAAGTTGGCTAGGCTGTCACTTGCTTTGAGTGTTTTTATAAGGCTTAGTTGCTCTTGTAATTCTTGGGCAAAGGGGTAGTTAGCGCGGCTTGCTTCGCTTATGAGTTCGTCTGTGCGTTTTATGCGGCTATTCAGGCGATCTTGGTAGAGTTCAAAGAGTTTCTGGGCTTCATGCGGAATGCTAGCCATGCCAAAGTAATCTTTGGCGAGTTCTCTGGCTACTTTTAAGTCTTCTATGTCAACAACGCTGGGTACCCGAATGCTGTAACTATCTAAACCTGCTCTTGAAAGCATGTCTTTAACCAAATTGGCTTGCCTTACGTCTATCAGGCCGTTAGGGTGCTTGAGTTCCGCTCTGCCTAAAGCTACGAGTTCAGCGAGCACACCCACAATGTCTCGTTCCGTCCAGCCGTAAGGTGCGCTGGCGAAACGCTCTATTAAGGTGCGCAGCGTGCAGCGTTGATTAAAGCGTTCTTGTTCACTTAAGTAGTTACTCATGTCAGCTTGGGCGAGCTGGTTGGGTGGGTCTCCTTCTAGAGTTTGCAGGCTGCTGCCATCTCTAAAAATGCGTTCTATTTCCGCGTCAGTTTCATAAGCACTTCTTACAAAATTTAGTTTACTGTAGGTATTTTGAATTAAATTCTCTAAAGCTTTTTCAAGTACCTCTGCGCTGCTGCTCGCACGGTTATCAAGCTTTATGCCTTTTACAAATACATCTGCCTGCAATAGTTCTTTTTCTAGCATTTGCTTTAGGCGTTTCTTGCGGTCTTGGTTGTCATCTTGCCTTGCTTGCAAAATAGCTTTTATGTTTTGACTTAAACCGGGTGAGTTTTTACGTGATATGTAAGTGTTGGTTCTTACGTAGTCCGAGGCTTCACTAAACAAGCTGGCATCTTCACTTAATCTTAGTAGCACTTCGTTATTGCCACCTGTTCTAGCCATGGCATTTTGATCTTGCGATAAGTCCAAACCGCCCATGTTGCCTGACATAATAATGTTTATATCTATATCACCATCTTGCCTTAAGTAAGGGCTATCATCAAACTTGCGGTTAAATTTGTAGCTGTGCCGCTTATCAAATTTGTATTCTTTGGTTGCGTATATTTCTGTCCAAATGATTCTTTGTAACTCATCAATTACGCTACTACCATCAGGGTCATACTGGCTTGATTTGAGTTCTCGTCCTATATCTTGCTCTTCGTTGGTTAAAAAGACATACTCATCTCCCCTGCGTTGAATCAGGGTTTGCCGTTCTAAGCGTTTAACAGAATGTTCTATTGCTTCTTTTAAAGCCAGCCGATCTGCATCTATAGACGCTAGGTTTAAGGTAATTAGGTTTTCTATACTGCCAGGCATTTCTTTGACATAGCGAATCATAAAAAGGGTTTTTAGTATCTCCGTGTCAAACGCTTCTAGTGCGTCGTTAGTTTGTGCATTTTCTATGACTCTGGTTACTGCTGAATCTAAAAAGCCTTCAATGGCATTGTAAAAAGCAGAGAAGGTAGCAAGCTGACCTAAGCTGTCACTGCTTAGCTGCTGAGCGGCTAACTGAAAGGCTTCTAACATGCTGCGCTCACCAGATGCCAAGTGCTTGCCAGAAGAACCCATTTCTCTTACCTTAGTAAAGACTTCTTGCAGTAACTTAAATTGATACGGCACAAAAGGGTAAGTTAGTACAAACTCTTCTTTCGAGCGAAAACCAGGCATTTCAGCCGTGTCGCTAGAAAAACGAATTTGGTGTTTTAACATGGCTGCATTTTTGTCAAACAAAGCAGCTAAGGTTGCTTTGGCATCTTCATTCTTTTTGAGTAACCTTAAGCGAATCACTTCATCGGTATTAGCGGAACTTAAACTAATGCGGTTCCGGTAACGACCTTGAATTTTAGAGAAATCATAAGATTTAACTTTGCCTTGCGTTACACTATCAATATCTTCTTGCGAGGTTACAACCACCCAAGCTCTACCTTTACAGCGTGTACCAAGATCTTCAGACACGGTTTGTAAGTTCAGCATAAGGTCACTGTTCTCACCAATGTACTGACCGACCTCATCAACCATAAAAACCAGTCTGTGTTGAGGGCCTTTGGCATCAAGGTAGTCAGCTAAGGTTCTAGCAAAATCATCAACACTAAAGCTAAAGCCCTTGTCTATACTTTCAACAAGCTTCTCTGCTGCTGAAGCTGAAAGACCAAGGCTATCTTGTAATGCAAGCATGGTTTCATCATAAACAAAAGTCCAAGCTTCACGATCTTTAAGCCAGCTCGAGCCTGAGCGCTGTTCAAAGGCTTCTTTGAACGCTTGGTATTTTCCTTGCTCATCTAGGGTGCGTTCAAAGTTTGCTATGGCAGGGTCACTGCCAAAGTAACCTAAGTGGTCATTAAATACTTTGAAGAATACTTTTACAATGGCTTCTTTGTCTGCTTTGCTGCTGGCATCTGCTTTTGAGTCAATATTAAAACTAATAATGTCACTTGGTATTTGGGTTGCTCGTGACATGGCTGCTAGCAGCATGGGGTCTTGTATTTTTTCTTCAAAGAAGCTTAAGGCTGTTTTTTTGTCAGCTGTTTTGTTTTCTAGTAGGTAAGACAGTATTTTTAGAAAGTGGGATTTTCCTGAACCAAAAAACCCAGAAATCCACACGCCTATTTTGTCTGTTGGTTTATCTATAGAGGCAACATAATGTGTGTAAAACTGATTAAAGTAGCGGTCTAACTCTCTTGTTATGACGTACTCATCTAATTCTTGAAAGACAGCTTCATGGCTTTGCTGGCCTACTTTAATAACGCCATTTATATCTCTATGTATATCTCTTTCAAATAGTTCAGCAATAATGCTCATGCTCTTTCTACGGGGACAAAAGATGAAGGCAAGTATCAAGGGAAATCCTAGCAGGCT
>CAZWJZ010000310.1:0-5702 GCA_964634665.1 uncultured bacterium
CGTGGCCGCCGTATTCGTGAAGTACTAAAACAAACACTTTATAATCCACTTTTAGTTTCTGAACAAATCACTATGTTGCTTATAGTCACAGAGGGACTCTTAGACGACTTACCCCGAGCCAGTATTCCTGAAGTTGAAAAACAGATAAGAATCAAACTTAAAGAAGAACCCCTTGAAGCTGAAACGCGCATTAAAAGCAATATGACTTTGCGAGCCGAAGATAAAGAAGCCTTAGTTAAGCTTGCCCAAACAGTGATAAATCCCATGCTAGAAAGCCATCATGGCTAGTCTAGATAAGCTGAAACACAAGCTTGCAACCACTAACGATCTATATACGGTAGTAACTGCCATGAAAACGCTATCGGCAGTGAATATTCGGCAGTATGAAGCGGCGGTTAGATCTTTATCACAGTATGCCAAAAGTGTAGCGCAAGGTTTTCAGGTTGTCATGCAAAACCATAGCGACGATTTGTTACAAGAAACCCCAGTTCTAGCCCAACAAACAGTTGTAATTGTGGGTTCAGACACAGGCTTATGCGGACGTTTTAATGAAGCAATTGTTGAATTTGCCCTAAAAGATTTAGCGTCTGACCACTATGACATGAAAGAAACAAGCCTAATAGCTGTTGGTGGTCGTGTAGCACTCGAGCTTGAGGTAAGAGGTTTTCAAGCTGAAAGTATTTTACAGTTGCCAAGTTCACTTCATTCGATTACAAAGGTTGCTCAAAACCTGCTCACGACACTCGAGAAGCTGGAAGGTAAAAGTAGGGTACGACGCCATACCTTGATTTATAACAATCGTCCTGCTGGTCTCTCGCACTATAAACAACGAGGTTTGCAGCTGTATCCACTTGATCGAACCTGGCTAAAAATGCTTACCAAAGAGGCTTGGGATTCACGCAGCTTGCCTATTTATACGTTGGATTGGCAAGCTTTGTTCTCTGCACTGGTGCGTGAGTATTACTTTGTATCTTTGTACCGAACTTTAGCTGAATCTTTAGCCAGTGAAAATGCTGCTAGGCTTGCTGCAATGCAAGCTGCTGAGCTGAATATTGAGGAACAACTAAGTGACTTAACTTTAGAGCTTAATCAGCTTAGACAAGTTAGTATTACTGAAGAATTGCAAGACATAATGGCGGGCGCAGACTTAAAAGAAGATTAATTTTCTTGAGCAAAACAGCCTAGTGCCAGTGGCATGATAGGACTCACTTCTAGTAAAGTTAGCTTAGGACTGACTTCTCTTATCTATGAGTATCAAATACTGACCTTTATGGCCGCTACGCTCCTGTGGTTCAGGACTGTTCTTGGCTAAAGGCTTTTAAGCCAGTATCACCAAGTAGCAAGCGAAGCGTACAAATAAAACCATTAAGTATGTTGCAAATCTTCTATTGAGTAACTTACTTGCGGTTCCACGATAGAACTAAGAAATTCACTTAGTGTCTTTGTTTTAATGACCCAAGGCGTTCCGATAAGATTTGTTTCAAGACGTTCCGATAACATCCGATTCAAGGTTACACACTTTACGGCTTCGCAGATAAATCGTGGAAATGCTATATCAACTTTTTTGCAAAGCTCCGAGCGTAAACCCTCGGAAAACAAATTCAACCCAATTGCAAATTCAGTTGTGGAGTAGCCCATATTTTTTAAGCCACAGCTAATGCTGATTGTTTTGCTTTTCTTTGCTCAAGCTGCATGGGCGCTTTAAAGTTACGTAACCTAAGTGCGTTACTGAGCACAAAAATGCTTGATAATCCCATAGCTGCTGCAGCCAAAATGGGGCTTAGTAAAATGCCAAAAGCAGGGTAGAGTACGCCTGCTGCAACGGGAATTAAAATTACGTTATAAGCAAACGCCCAGAACAAGTTTTGCTTAATGTTGTTAAGCGTTGCTTTGGATAAGGCAATTGCGTTTGGAATTCCACGCAAGTCACCCGCCATAAGAACAACATCTGCTGCTTCAATCGCAATGTCTGTACCTGTACCAATAGCCAAGCCAACATCAGCTTGAGCTAAAGCTGGCGCGTCATTAATACCGTCACCAACAAAAGCTACGCTGTTATTCGTTTGGAGTTGCTTAATTGCAGCTACTTTCCCATCTGGTAGAACTTCTGCGAGCACTTCGTCAATACCAAGTTCTTTAGCAATTGCATTAGCAGTACGTTTGTTATCACCTGTTATCATGGCAACACGTAAACCTAAAGCGTGCAATGCATCTATGGCGGCTGGTGTTGAGGCTTTAATCGGATCAGCAACTGCTAAAATAGCTGTGAGTTGACCATCTATAGCAGCATATAAGGGAGACTTGCCTTCATCTGCAAGTTTGTTGCTTGTTGCCGAATGCATACTTACATCAAAGCCTAATTTATTCATGTAGCGGTCTGCACCAATCTGAACCTTGTGAGCTTCAACCTTAGCCTCAAGACCAAAACCAGGAATTGCAGTGAAGTCAGTAACAGCTTTAAGTGCTAAACCTTTTGCTTTAGCTGTCTTAACAATAGCTTCAGCTATAGGGTGCTCAGAATTTGCTTCTACCGATGCTATAAGGCTAAGGGCATCATCAGCATTCATGGTACTTAAAAGCTCAAAGTTTGTTAATTCAGGTTCACCTTTGGTAAGGGTACCTGTTTTATCTAAAGCTACGGTGCGTACTTGCTGTAGGCTTTGTAACGCGTCACCTTTACGAAACAAGACGCCCATTTCAGCTGCTTTGCCAGTACCCACCATAATGGATGTCGGTGTTGCTAAGCCCATGGCACAAGGACACGCAATAATTAAGACTGCAACCGTATTCACCAGAGCAAATGTCAGGCCAGGTTGGGGGCCAAAAATCATCCACAGAACAAACGTAATACTTGCAATAAGCATGACAATAGGAACAAAGACACTTACAACCTTGTCAGCTAAAGCTTGAATGGGAGGTTTTGATCCTTGCGCATCCTCAACCATCTTAATAATTTGAGCCAACACCGTCTCTGCCCCAATTTTTGTAGCTTCAAAACGAAAGGCACCTGTTTTGTTTAAGGTTCCACCCACAACCTCATCACCTTCGTTTTTCTGAACAGGAATGCTTTCACCAGTAATCATTGATTCATCTAGAAACGAATTACCAGCTAAAATACGACCGTCCACTGGTACTTTTTCACCTGGGCGAACCAAAATGATGTCACCACGGATTACATCCTCAATTGCGATATCAAGCTCTTCACCATTTCGCTGCACTCGAGCGGTTTTGGATTGTAGGTTTATGAGTTTTTTGATGGCTTCACTGGTGCGACCTTTGGCTATGGCTTCAAAGTATTTACCAAGTAATATGAGCGTGATGATGGCTGCTGAAGCTTCGTAATAAACAAAGCGTGTTCCTGCAGGTAAAATTTGGGGTAAAAAAGTTGCCACTACCGAGTATGCATAAGCAGCGCTTGTACCAATCATGACAAGGCTATTCATGTCAGGGCTGCCCATGCGTAGGCTCTTCCAGCCGGGTTTATAAAAACGTCGTCCTGGCCCAAATTGAACAATGCTTGCTAAAATAAAAGACAGTACAAAAAAGCCTTGCATGCCTAAGCTGTTCATAAGGAACCTATCTACTGAAGGTACAAACATGTGCAGCATGGTTACAATAATTAAAGGAACGGCAAACAGAGCTGCTAGTAGTAAATCATGGTGAAGTTTTAGTCTTTCTTGTTCACGGGCTTCTTTTTCGGCGTCGTTAGTGCCTTTAGCTGTTTCTTTAAGAACACCGTAACCTGTTTTTTCAACCACCTTGTAGAGTTCATTTAGGCTTACGCTGTCAGGTAAGTACTGAACGGTAGCTCGTTCTGTTGCCAAATTAACGCTAGCTTTAAGAACGCCTTCTGTGTTGCTTAGCTTCTTTTCAACTCTTGAAGAGCAATTAGCACAAGTCATGCCGGTCACAGCAAAGGTCATTTTGCTTGTGACGGGGGTATACCCTGTTTCTTCAACGCTATCTAGAAATGCTTGAACTGAAGTAATCTCAGGGTTAAAGCTAATGCTGGCTCGCTCTGTAGCTAAGTTAACGTTAGCTTTTGTAACCCCCTCGAGTTTTGAGAGTCTTTTCTCAACTCGAGTACTGCAGGCTGCGCAGGTCATGCCTTGGACACCTAGTTGAATGGTTTTCTCTTGGCTAGTTGTGCTGTTCATAATCTCTTTCTAAGCTCGGTATTTGAGTGCTTCCATTAGTTCATCTACTATTTGTTGGGTATCACCGCGTTCTGCTGCGGTTGCTACATGATCTTTTATGTGGGCTCGAAGGACTTTTTCGTTTATTTTGCTTAAGGCACCCTGAACTGCTTTTATTTGTTTTAAGACATCTACGCAGTAGACACTCTCGTCTTCAAGCATTCGTAAAACACCTTCAAGGTGACCTTTTGCGCTTTTTAAACGTAAGCTGGCGTCTTGGCGTGTTTCTGAATCTAAGTGTAGGCAATCGTGGGTGCTCATGGCTTAGCTGGCGCTTGCGCCATAGCCTTCTTCTTCTACTGCTGCGATAAGTGTTGCTAGGTCTGCGTTTCCTACAATGCTGGCTGAAGCTTGCGTTAGGTCAACCTCGACACTCTCTACGCCTTGAACAGTTGTGAGAGCTTCTTCTACAGCTTTTTTGCAATGACCGCAGGTCATACCAGTAATACTTAACTTAGTCATTTTAAATACTCCTTTATGCACCCCTCTAGGGGTGGGGTAAAAAGAGCATATCACTTAATTTCAGTGATAGTCAAGCCCTTAAAAACTCAAAACCAGCATTGTCCAATAAGAGAGGGCAACAACTTCAACGTGGTGCAACAAATAAGAGATTTGAGATTAATGTATCTAACGTGAGAATAAAAATAATCACTTATGATAAGCCCTATGACTCCCTACGAAAAAACAGTTATGAACTGGCGAGACGCCTATCAAGCAAAATTACTATCTGAGCACGGCTGGCTAAGCACCATTGCTTTAACTTGGTTAACAGAAGGTGACAACTTTATAGGCTCGAGTTCTCAAAGTATCGTTGCCTTACCCAAAACTCGAGTTCCTGAGCTGCTTGCTGTCTTTAAGCTCGAGCGTGAGTCGGTTCATTTTCAATGTGAAGAGGCTGTAGTGCTGAGTTATCAGGGTGAGTCAGTTAGTCAACTGTCTTTTGCTTTAGCTGATAATACTAATTCAGAGCTATTTGTTTTTAATGATTTTGCTTTTTCTGTTATTCGTAGGGGTAATCAATTTGGTTTAAGGGTGTTTGATAAAGAAGCTGAGGCGAGGCATTTGTTTCAAGGATTTAACTGGTTTCCTATTAATGAAGCGTATTGCTTAGCGGCTGATTTTGTTCCTTATGCTGATCCTTTAGCTATTACGGTTACAAATATTTTGGGGGCTACGTATGAAACGGTCATTCCGGGTGAGGCGCAGTTTAACCTTGAGGGTGAGCGCCATACGCTTTTGCCTGTTCGGAATAAAAATGGACTTTTTTTTGTATTTAAAGATTTGAGTAGTGAGTCTCTTAGTTATGCTGCTGGGCGTTTTTTAACAGTTGATGAAGCTGTTAATAATAAGCTCACGCTTGACTTTAACAAAGCCCATAATCCTCCTTGCGCGTTTACACCTTTTGCGACTTGCCCTTTGCCGTTTAAAGAAAATTATATGAGCATAAGTCTTTTGACAGGAGAGATGCGCCCGTCAATCTGAACTTGTTTATAAGTAAATGTATAC
>CAZWJZ010000311.1:0-5653 GCA_964634665.1 uncultured bacterium
TGTTTGGTGGTAATTCTGCACTGTTTACGGGTCGCGATGGTACTGGTCAAGCAGTGCAAGTTTCTGATTTTGCTTGGTTACAGCAAGACCTTATTTCTGCTCGTTACATTCCAGATACAAGCTATTTACTTAGCGCTTATGGCAAAGCAGGTTCAGGGTCTTGTACTTTAGGTTATGTCGCGGCTGGTTCTGCGGGTGCGCTTATTAATGAGCAATTAGTATTTACGAGTACTAATTGGGATTTAAAGACCTTTAGCTTTACCATACCAGCAAATTTTGCTTGGACTGCAATTTACTTATCTTCAGCAGATAACAGTTGCGAATTTGATGATATTAGTTTAGTTAAACAATAGGCCTCATTATAAAAAGTTGGCTTGTATCATTTTGGTACAAGCCAACTTTTTACTTATTCCTGCTGTCAGTCAGATGCTTACGTGAATAACAAAGAGAAGAAACTATACATAAGCTTCCCTTAATGTGTGTGCGGGTAAGTTTTCATGATGACGCTTAAGGAAAAGTAAGGTACATTAAGCATTTATGTTAGACATTAAATTCATTAGAGAAAACACTGAACAAGTAAGAAAAGCCATACGAGACAAACAAATGCTCGAGTCTGAGCAGAGCCTTAATCAGCTTTTGCTTTTAGATGAAGAGTTTCGTTTGCTAAGAACTGATCTTGAAGAGATGCAAGCTGAGCGTAATGCAAGTAGTAAAAAAATTGGTGAATTAAAGCGTAAAGGTGAGAGCGCTGATGAGATTATGCAGACCATGTCTAATCTTTCTGAGCAAGTTAAAAAACTTGAAGAGAAGAGCCGTTCTTTGAGTCAGCAGATTGATGCGTTTATGCTGGATATTCCGAATTTGCCTCATGAGAGTGTGCCGCTTGGTAAGTCTGAGCATGATAATCAGGTGATTAAAGAGCATGGTGATAAGCCTGAATTTAGCTTTAAACCTAAACCACACTGGGAACTTGCTAGTGAGCGTGGTTGGATTGATTTTGAGCGTGGTGTAAAAACAACAGGTGCTGGCTTTCCTATATTTAAGGGAGAGGGAGCTCGTTTGGTGCGGGCCTTGCGTAATTATTTTCTTAATACCCTGAGTGATTATGGTTTCACGGAGATTGTGCCGCCCCTTATGGTTAACCCAACAAGCGCAACGGCAACTGGTCAATTGCCCGACAAAGAAGGCCAAATGTATGAGGTTTCAGATGGTTTTCTTATGGCGCCAACGTCAGAACTTGTACTAGCTGGTATGCACCGTGATGAAATTTTAGATAGTAATGACTTACCCATAAAGTACTGTGGTTTTAGTGCTTGCTTTAGACGCGAGGCAGGTAGCTACGGCAAAGATGTACGTGGCATAAACCGTGTTCATCAGTTTGATAAAGTTGAAATGGTTATGTTCACAACAGCCGAAACAAGCTATCAAGCGTTAGAAGACATGACAGCGATATCTGAAGGTATTTTGGAAGCGCTAGGCTTGCCTTACCGTAAGCTTTTTATGTGCACAGGTGATATGGGGTTCACGCAGGCAAAAAAATATGATCTTGAAGTCTGGAGTAGTGGTCAAGAAAGATGGCTCGAAGTGTCATCTCTTAGTAACGTTACTGATTTTCAGGCGCGACGCCTAATGACACGTTACCGTGAGGGCGGAGCGGCAGGTAAAGGCAAGCCAGAGATGACGCACACCCTAAATGGCAGTGCGCTTGCTTTTCCGAGAACCATTTCTGCTCTTTTAGAAAATTATCAAAATGAAGATGGTACTGTTAATTTGCCAGAAGTATTGCAGCCCTACTTTGGTAAAGCTGTCATGTCTTAGCTGTAAATGTGTGTTTGTTAAAGCCCTCGTTTAGTTTCTTTAAGTGCTTTTTTGTGAGCGCAAAGCTATTGGTCTGTTTAGATAATGCTATTGCTTAATCAAACAGCATTTCCACGATTTACCTTCTAGGGTAAATCGTGCGGTCTTGGATGGTTGAAATAGTTCCAGTAAGGTGATTCTTGGTTTTGACGTGGAACTTCTAAAAACAATGAAAATAAAAAGCTATGCTGTCTATTTAACTAAGGTCTCTTCTTTAGCCTGCTAATCTTTTAACGATAAAACGTCTCGCAGGAGGAATTTACTATGATTAAAATGTACACAACAACTTGGTGTGGTGATTGCCAAGTAACCAAAGCCTTTCTTGATAAATTTCAAATACCTTTTGAAGAAATAAATATAGAAAATGATGCAAGTGCAGCCGAATATGTCATGCAAGTCAACGGTGGCAAAAGAAGTGTGCCAACCCTAGAATATAATGGTGACGCAGCAAGTCTATCTGGTTTTAGTCGAGCTAAGCTAGATGAGTTTTTAAACAAACACCAATTACGCTAAACAAACTGTACGAAGAACTTCTAGCTACCAGATTAAACTGTGCTAGCCTTCTCTAATGCCAAATGCTGTAGGCGCTCCCGAAAAAGCTAGTGATGTTCAAGAAATGTTCAGTGCCATTGCTGAACGCTACGATTTTTTAAATGCTGTTCTTAGTTTAGGTATTGATAAAGCTTGGCGTAAAGAAGCGACCGAAGCTGCTTTTGAGAATGATGCTCAAGATGTTCTTGACGTTGCAACAGGCACAGCTGACTTAGCCATTAGCTTAAAAAAAGCGAAACCCGAGGCTAAAATTATTGGTGTTGATTTTGCTGAACCCATGCTTGTAATTGGTCGAAAAAAAGCAGCTAAACAAACTCTAGATATAAAACTCGAGCAGGGCGATGGTCTTAATTTACCTTATGAAGATGAAAGCTTTGACGCTTTAACCATTGCTTTTGGGTTGCGCAACTTTTCTGATTATCAGGCAGGGTTAAATGAGTTTTATAGGGTTTTAAGGCCAAATGGTCGTTTGGTGATTCTTGAGTTTCCGCCACCACCAAAGGGTTTCTTTGGTCAGTTTTTTAGGTTTTACTTTTTAAGAATTCTTCCTTTTTTGGGTGGTCTGATTTCTGGTAGGCGAAGTGCATATGAGTACTTACCTGAGTCTGTTCTTAACTTTCCTGCACCTGATGTGCTGGCCAGCATGCTAGATAGCGCTGGGTTTGTTAAGATACGCTATAAATTACAGACGTTTGGTGTGAGTGCCATTCATGTTGGAGATAAATGATCTCATTTGAAGTAAATACAGATGTTGCCTTGGTTGATCCTGATTGGGAAGTCTTTCAGGAGCAACATGAACGTAGGTTTGGTCTTGCCATCTCTTATGTTAAGAGCTTAGTGAAGGGCGAAAACTATGATAACGGGGTTGTGAACCTACGCTGTGGTGACGAAGGTTTTTACGTTCAAAGTAAAAACTTTCCTGCTGCCTTCTTTGGAGATACAGGTGAAAGTAGCATTGAGTTCTTGAGTGAAGAAGAAGCTCAAGCTGTTGTGTTTGAAGCCGTCGCTTCTTATCGAGCAGGCGACGCAAAGTCATTAACTTGTATTTATAGTGAGTCAAACCCTAGTGATGTCTTTTTTGGTTACCGTCTTAATGAAGATGAGCGCTATGAGTTTGGGTTTTTAAGGTCAGGCATGCCGCTTCACCTTAGAGTGATGATTGAATCAGGCGAAGTTAACGATGTTTTAGGTGCAAGCCGTGGCGCTATGATCTACCAACGCCTAGAAGACAAACACATGATTATTAAAGCGCCCGGTAATAGGCAGCCTTTTATTATGCTAGAAGGTATAGACGACTAAGCTGACGAAAAGCTCGAGTATTCAATTTAGAATGGTTTTTTGCTGTGGCTGTTAAAACGTTTCCTAGTGCGGGTCATGTTTATGATGTGCTTATTATTGGGGCAGGTATTGCTGGCACTGAGTGTGCTTTAAAGTTAGCTGAAGCTGCTAAAGATGTTTTGCTGGTAACAACAAGCCTTGATACTGTTTATAATTTGCTTGGCCAAGGTGTCATTTTGAAGCCTCACGTTAATACCTTTATGGCTGAAACTGCTAAAGATCTTGCAAATGAGCGAGGCTTTGTTCCAAACTGGGAAATGCATCGAGCCGCTAAATACGTGATAGAACATATGAACGGTATTCATTTTTTGCAATCAAATGTGTCAGCACTTATTGCAAAAAATGCTCAAGTAACAGGTATAGAAACATGGGAAGGCGTAGCCCGTTACGCCAAACAAACCGTAATCACTGTGGGTAGTTTTTTAGAAGCACGCCTAAGCATAGGCAGCCTACAAGAAACCGCAGGTAGGCTCAGCGAAATGAGCTATGATGACTTCTATCACAACCTGAAAGCGCTAGGACTCGAGTTTGAAACACTCGAGCTCGAAGCTGAGTTTGAGGATGATAATTTGCCTTATACTGTTATGTGTAAGGTCATTAAAAACGTGAATGCTAGTTCCTTTAGAGTTGCTGAGTTTGATAATTTGTTTGCGGCTGGGGTATGTGCGTTTGGGCCTGTGAGTTACGAGGATGCTGCGTTGCAGGGTCTGCACTTAGCTGAACATCTTCTTAGTTTAGACTAGGGTAAACTTTGCTTAAACAATTGATTTTGAGTTGAGGGTGTGAGAGTTATGGCAACACATAGAATACAAGTGGGTCAAGAGGTTCGAGAACTTCCTATTATTAATGTGGGTGCGGTGTCTGTGGCTTTGCTTAATATGCTTGGTGATACTAGCCTTACAGAAGCAGCCGCCGATGAACTTGTTAAGCTTTTGCCTGAAGGTATTGATACCTTGGTTACGCCTGAAGTGAAGGCCGTTCCTTTGGCTCATGCGATTAGTGTGCGTACGGGTATTCCTTATATTGTGGCTAGAAAAACTGAGAAGCCTTATATGGTTAATGCGATTACTAAAGAGGTTTTATCGATTACTACGGGTAAACCTCAGCTTTTGGTGATTGATGGCTCTGACATTCCGCGTTTAAAAGGTAAGCGTATTGGTATTGTTGATGATGTTGTGAGTACCGGCGGTACGCTTAATAGCCTTTCTGATCTTTTAGAAAATGATATTGGTGGCACGGTTGCGGCAACGCTGGTTGTTTTTACTGAGGGTGATGAAAGAGATGATGTGATTGCTCTTGGCCACTTACCGCTTTACCCAGCTGAAGCAGGTAAATAAATTTAGGTAGAAAACCATTATTTTTTGGATAATCCTTGAGCAATGATTCGGCATTGGGGGGTCTTTGTGTGTCGATGTTGCTAATGTTTGGAGTTGTCACTATGACAGTTACTATTCGTGAAGCAGCTAAAGAAGATGCTGAGACAATTCTTGGCTTTATAAAAGAACTTGCCATTTACGAAAAAGCAGAACATGAAGTTGTTGCCACTGTTGCAGATATAGAAAAACATTTGTTTAGTGAAACAGCTACAAATTATGGGCTTATTTGCCTTTTAGATAATAAACCGATTGGCTTTGCTGTTTACTTTCTTAGCTTCTCAACATGGCTAGGCAAACCAGGCCTCTATTTAGAAGATTTGTATGTTTCTCCTGACTATAGAGGCATAGGCGCTGGTAAAGCCTTATTAAAGCAGTTAGCAAAAATAGCGCTAGATCATAATTATGGTAGGTTTGAGTGGAGCGTTCTTGATTGGAACACGCCAGCCATTGAGTTTTACGAATCGGTTGGCGCTAAGGCCAAAAAAGAATGGCTTGGTTACCGCCTAGAAGGTCAAGCTCTTAAGAATTTT
>CAZWJZ010000312.1:0-5644 GCA_964634665.1 uncultured bacterium
TATTTCGATTGATTTGGATGATGGGGTTGCTTATAACTACTCGTTGTTTGAGGGGCTTGTGTATGAGGGGAGTGATTTGAAGATGGTGGATTTGAAGTCTAAGTCTGCGTGGAAGCGGGAGTTGTTGGCTGGGTAGGGGAGGGTGCTTGGGTGAGTTAGGTTTATCCCATATCTCGGGATGTGGGATGGTATGCTTGAAGGATGAAACAAGAAGTACTACAACCAAGCGATGTGCTGATTGGCTTAAAACTATGCCTTGCAGGTAATACCGAGAAAAGTTTTGAACAACTCGAGCATGAAACACGTATTTCTTCATCTACGTTGCACCGCTCAGTAAAACGCTTACACCAAGCAAAACTAATAAGGCAAGATAAAGCCGTTAACCAAAAAGCATTTTTAGATTTTATTCATTACGGCGTTAAGTATGCATTTTATGTTGTTCCTGGTGGTTTAACGAGAGGCATACCCACTGCTTACGCTGCGCCACCCCTAAATGGCATTATGAGCGAAGCAAATGAAATTCCTGTCTGGCCAGATGTTGAAGGGTCTGCACGTGGCTTTGCTGTTTCACCCTTGCATGGCTCAGCAGGGTTTATAGCGCGTAAAGACCCTGACTTGTATGAACTTTTGGCTTTAGTAGACGCCATTCGCATTGGAAACGCTAGAGATCAAAGAGAAGCAACTAAGTGCTTACAAGAGCGCATTTTTAGAGCAGAGTATGCCAGCTATAAATAGTCAGGTTCTAAGCAGCATAACGCAAGTTGCAAAGCACTTAAAACCCTTAAGTCTTGAGAACTTTGTTTTTGTTGGTGGTGCAAGTGTTGGGCTACTGATAACAGATGAATCCAGCCTACTAAAAAACCGCATAAAAACCATAGTAAAAGGTAAAGCATGAGCAGAGAGGAATTAAATGTCTAATGCTTTAAATGAAAAACAAGTTATAGAAGGCTTAAAGCAGCTACTTGAAACACCCACACGCTGGGCCCATGAAGGACGAAAACTCATCTTCTGGTATGACCCTGAAGCAGCTTTTGAAGCGTTATTTGATGAACTCGAGCTAGCAGGCGCAGCAAAACTAAAACTAAACCACACACCCTTCTACACAAAGTACAAATTACTCATTGAAGAACCAAACAGCAACTATGTGCTTTACGCAGCGTACCCGCAACCCCCTGATAAAGAAAACTGGCTTCTTGACCTTGAATTAACAGGTAATTACTACTCAGCTGATCAGGCAGCCATGATTCAACGTGACTTTGGGTTTTACAGCAAAAAGCTCGAGTTTTACATTCGGGATCATCTTGCGTTTTTTAATAGTAAACGTCGTTATGGGCAGTTGCAGGACATGGGTTTAGCTAAGGACTGTGAGGAGCATGACTTGCGTTTAGGCATGATGTCAGCCCTTGTGGGTTTAAAGTTACCTGACGCTAGTTTGCTAATAAGGCGTGTACTTATGGCTGGGCTTAATGAGCTTGATAATAAAGTCTGGCAGGATTTAACTAAGTTCTTTAGTGAAGCTGAATTTTGGGATGTGGTTAAACAAAGCTTGAATTATGCATCTGATAAACCTAGTTTAAGGCAGCTTTGTATTTGTATAGCGGTGACGCACATGAGTCGGCAGTTACAAAGCCAAACGCCTGATAGTCTTAAAGCCATAGAATTAACAAGGGCAACGCAAGCTTCTGTATTTATGGATAGTTGGTTGCGGGATAGTGAAGATTCACTAACTTGGCAAAACCTATCTATTGAAATTGCTAGTGATTTAGGTATGCAGGATATAGCTTTGGAGCTCGAGTTGAGTGCTTACCTTGAAGTTGAAACGTTTAAAGATTTTGATGAGGCTTTCTTAAGGGCTATGGTGCTTCGTTTAGATACGGTTGCGACTGACTTTAAGGCGTTGAGGGCTATGCTTAACCGCCGTAAAACCCTGTTCTGGTATGAGCGTTACGAGGCTTACTACACGGCTTTAGAGGCTGCCACGAACTTCTTTGAAGCAATGGTTAATTTTGAAGCTAACGAAAGTACAAACGCAGTTGATTTGTTTAACGATTACCAAACTGATTTTTATAAGATTGATCAGGCTTACAGGCATTACATAATGGCGAGTGACCGTGTTACGGGCGATATTTTAAAGCAGTTTGATACTCAGTTAGAAGCAGCTTACACGCAGCGTTACTTAGATGCGTTACTACCCAAATGGTCAGCTGCTTTAGTTAAAGAGGGTAGCTCTTGGGGGTTTGAAGGAGTTGAAGTTCAATGGCAGTTTTACAGCCGTAAGATATTACCTTTTTTGGCCTCCAGTGAGCGTGAGCGCGCCTTTGTTATTGTTTCTGATGGCTTGCGGTTTGAAGTTCTTGAAGACTTACAAAGAAGACTTTTAACAAGCTTAAGGGGAGATGCAACATTAACAGCTATGCTTGGTGTGCTACCAAGCCGCACGAACTTTGGCATGGCTGCCTTACTACCCAATAAAACCCTGAGCATAAGTGATGCAGAGCAGTATGTTGTTTTTAAGGATGGCTTGTCAACCCAAGGCTTAAGCGCGCGGCAAAAAATACTTGAAACAACTGAATTTGAAGCTGTAGCCCTAAGTGTAGAAGCACTGCTAAAAGCATCTCGTGAGAGTGGGCGAGAAACAACCAAACCCTACCGACTCATCTACATTTACCATGACGCAATAGACAACACAGGTGAAAATGCAGAGCGGGATGTCTTTGCCGCTTGCGAGAAAACCATAAATGACTTACTCAACCTTATAAGCAGAATTGTAAATTCCTTTAATGGCAGCAATGTCTTCTTAACTACAGATCATGGTTTTTTATACCAACGAAAAGAACTCGAAGAGGCAGACAAAATAACCATTCACAGCAAAGCAGATTTATTTGAAGTCAAAAGACGCCACGCTTTAGGAACAGACGCACATGCACCCTTAGGCTCAGTAGGTTTTGACCTGCCCTACCTAGAAGGAAACTTAAAAGCCTACGCACCCAATGCCAATCAACGCTACGCCCTACAAGGCTCAGGTGCAAACTACGTACATGGCGGCATAAGCCCCCAAGAAGTCATACTACCCCTACTACACTACAAACACATACGCGCCAGCAAAGGTGATGACGGACCCAGCCAAAAAGTAGGCGTGCAAGTCATAACAAACAGCAAACGCGTAACCAACACCCTATTCAACCTACGCCTTTTACAACAAGAAGCCGTAGCAGCCAGACGCATAGCCCTAAGAATAAGCGTAGGCTTCTACGATGAGCAAGAAAACCCCGTAAGCACCCAAGTAGAACTCGAGTTAAACAAAAGCAGCTTACAAGCACCTGACCGTGAGTACATAGCTAGCCTGACCATAGAAAGCAGCAAGGTTACTAGATCAGGGAATTACTACTTAATGATAAGGGATTTAGATAGCCTAAAAATAATACTCAAAGAAAGCTGGCAGATAAACCTAGCTTTTACCGATGACTTTGGAGACTTCTGATGGACAACGAAATACTCAATTCGGAACTTGACTTAAACCAGAAGCTCAACACCGTCTTCGCGGGTAGAGTTGTACGCAAAGACCTAACCAAACGCCTAAAAGAAGGCGCAAATGTACCTGTTTATGTTTTAGAGTACCTACTAGGCACTTACTGCGCGACAGATGATGAACTTGCTATAGAAGAAGGTGTAGCCCGAGTCAAAAAAATACTGGCAGAAAACTACGTAAGGCCAGATGAAGCCGAAAAAGTAAAAAGCCGGATTAGAGAAACAGGTCGTTACACCGTCATAGACCGCGTAACCGTTGTACTAAACGAAAAAGCAGATCAATACCAAGCAGAGTTACAAAATTTAGGTGTAAAAGACATTGTTGTAGACGCAGCCTACGCAACAAAATTCCAAAAACTCTTAGGTGGCGGCATATGGTGCATTCTTAGCATAGAGTACGACGCTAGCGCCAAACCAAGCCCCTTCATACTGGCAAACCTAAAACCCGTTCAAATGCCTAATTTAAACATGCAAGAAGTCTTTGAAGGCCGAGAAAGCTTCACGAAAGACGAATGGATAGACGTGCTATTACGCTCAACCGGCATGGAACCCACCACCCTTAATTCAGATGCAAAATGGCATTTACTCGCCCGTATGGTCAGCCTCGTAGAAAACAACTACAACAGTTGTGAACTCGGACCACGCTCAACCGGCAAAAGCCACATTTACAAAGAAATATCCCCCAACAGCATCTTAGTATCAGGGGGCCAAACCACCGTAGCTAACCTTTTTTACAACATGACCCGACGCCAAGTAGGTTTGGTCGGCTTATGGGATGTCGTAGCTTTTGACGAAGTAGCAGGCATAAGCTTTAAAGACAAAGATGGCGTACAAATGATGAAAGACTACATGGCTAGCGGTTCATTTGCACGAGGAAAATCAGAAATAAGTGCCAGTGCCAGCATGGTCTTTGTAGGCAACGTAAACCAAAGCATAGAAAGCCTAGTCGCCACCAGCCACCTCTTTGCACCCTTTCCAGAAGCCATGATCGACACTGCCTTCCTAGACCGCTTTCACGCTTACATACCCGGCTGGGAAGTACCCAAATTTGGCCCTGAGAACTTCACAGAAGATTACGGCTTTATAGTTGACTACCTAGCAGAATGGCTCAGAGAAATGCGAAAACAAAGCTTCGCAGATGCCATAGACCCCTACTTTCAACTCGGCAACAACCTCAAACAACGTGACGTACAAGGCGTAAGAAAAACCACCTCAGGACTCCTCAAAATACTCTACCCACACGGCAAATTCACAAAAGAAGACGTACAAGAAGTATTAGAATACGCCCTTGGTTTAAGAAGACGCGTAAAAGAACAACTCAAAAAACTAGGCGGCATGGAATTCTACGACGTGCACTTTAGTTACATAGATAAAGAAAGTCTAGAAGAACACTTCGTCTCAATAAAAGAACAATCAAGCGGCAAACTCATAGAAAACGGCCCGCTAGCCGTCGGCCATGTATACAGCATAAGCAGAGGAGACAGCGACATGATCGGACTCTACCGAACCGAACTGCAATGCGTAGATGGCAAAGGTAGACTACAAAAAATGGGCGGCGCAGCCCAAAACCAAGTACGAGACGCTGTAAATGTAGCCTTCAACTACTTCAAAGCCAACAGCAACCGCATAAGTGGCAGCATAAACCCCACAAGCCACGACTACCTACTCAGCCTAAGTGACTTACAAGGCGCAGGAAACCCCAACCAAATCAGCCTAGCCCTACTCATAGCCCTTGTAAGCTCAAGTTTAGGCAAAAGCGTACAACCCCAACTAGCCGTGCTAGGAGACATGACAATAGGTGGCACCCTCAGTGTTGTCGATGACCTAGCTAGCACCCTACAAGTAGCCTTTGATAGTGGCGCACACAGCATCTTAATACCCGTAGCCAGCGCCAGCGAAATAGCCAATGTACCCAGTGAGCTATTCTCAAAATTCCAAATCTCATTCTACAAAGACCCAACCGAAGCTGTCTTTAAAGCCCTAGGTGTAAGCTAAAGAAGCAAAGAGGAAATAATGGAATTTGCTTTTTATGCTAATACCATTTCCGTTTAGTTGCTTAAAGAACTAAACGCGGTCTTGGACCGTTGAAACCAATAGCAAGTCCGCTTGCAGCGTA
>CAZWJZ010000313.1:0-5638 GCA_964634665.1 uncultured bacterium
TGAAAATGAAGGCAGCGATGGTGAAGATGAAGGTGGCGAAACAGGCACAGGTGGCGGTGAAGGAAGACAAAAATACTATGTGAATAACGTAGCAGTAAGCGTAGTAAATGAACGCATACAGTACCTAGATACCGACGGAAAGCTAATAACCGAAAGCCTAAAAGACTACACCAAAAAACGAGTTGGCCAAGTTTACGATAGCTTAAAAGGCTTCTTAAAAGACTGGACCACTGCTGAGAAAAAACAAGCCGTCATAAGAGAACTCGAAAATCAAGGCATTATCTTAGAAGCCTTACAAGAAGAAGTTGGTAAAGACTTTGATGCCTTTGACTTAATCTGCCACATAGCCTTTGACCAGCCACCCTTAAGCAGAAAAGAACGCGCTGAAAACGTAAAGAAAAGAAATTACTTCGCTAAGTACGAAGGTGTAGCAGCAAACGTTTTAGAAGCCTTACTAGAGCTCTATGCAAGCAGTGGCTTAGAAGACCTAGAAAACACAGATTCACTCAAAGTACCCCCCCATAAGTCACTACGGAAGCCCCATAGAAATCATAAAGAGTTTTGGTGGAGCTAAGCAGTACCAGCAGGCTCTAAGAGAGCTCGAAAATAATTTATACAGTTAGTTAAATCCATTCAAGCTTTTTAAGTTGTTGCCATGCGATATCAATATGGTTTTCTTTGAAAAGATTAGCCTTTCGTTCATTCCATGTTTTAAAGCCATTTTTGATTTGATCGAGACTTGTATTGTTCTCATGAGCAAAAAGCCAGTGGGTTGTGGCAAGCAATTCCATACCATAAGGTGTTTCAAAGCCTTCGATGAGTTTACTAACCCTATCTAGCCTTTGAGTAGCTTCAGGTTCATTATGAAGCTGCGCTTCAAGTTCAGGAATAATGTCAGGAATAATAGTCATATTTGATGGACCCGTGCCATCGCCGTAACCATTGATATAATGACCATCTAAATCTTTAAGAACATGATTAAGGTTGTGTGCATAAGGGCCGAAGTGATGTCTTTGAAAATCAAGGCGTAAAGCTTGTCCTGACTCCTGCATAAAATAAGCAAGTTTTTGTGCTTCAAGCCGACCAGATTTATAACCAGGCTCCCTATATAAATCAATCAACTTAACAAACAGGGCTCGATTTAAGGTTAGATTCGGTTTCTTCTTAGGTCGAGCGATTGATTTATGACTTATTTCTGCTAAAGGCTCAAAAACCAAAATATCAACATTACTCAGGTCAGCTAGTTTGTTAATAATGCGAGGTTTAACATCATTCCAATCTAAACCACCATTACTACTACCAAGAGCAGGCACGGCAATAGACTGAATGTTAAGACGTTTTATCTCTTCAACCAAAGCATCTAAACCTAAGTCAATATATTCGAGCTTCGAAGGGCTACGCCAATGCTTCTTTGTTGGAAAATTGATGATGAAACGAGGTTGTGAAACCTCACCTAAATCAAAAATAAACATTTTTCCTACCGCAAGTTCATCATTTTTGTAAGCTTTTTGATAAGCTTTGAAATTTTCTGGATAGCGACGTTTAAATTGCAAAGCAACACCTTTGCCCATAACGCCAACCGTGTTGACCGTGTTGACCAAAGCATCCACATTGGATTCAAATAAATCACCATGAACAACTTTAATCATGCTATACGGTTCTCCTTTATATTTAAGCTTAAATAAGTATACCTTAATTAATAATACCAATCTGGCATTATACGCACATCCCAGCTTAATCCTGCTTTCTTGAGTAAATCAAGTACCTGATTTTGATATTTATAGGACTTAACCGCAAGAAAATCTACAAATCTCAAGTCAAATACTTGATAAACGAGGAACTCTGCTTGACGTCTACGCTTTCTATCAGGGTCTTCCTGACTATCATTCCAAAATCTTGCCCGCATAACTTCCCAATCAATTTCTTGAAGCTGCGCCAAGTCATCAAAGAAGCTGGAAAATGCCATAATTGGATGTCCATCCGTAAAAATAAATTGACCTTTAGGAATATGCTCTGCTCTAGAAACAATATAAATCATAGGATTTTGACCATCTTGATAGCCCTCAACATTATTCTTATGCAAGGCATAAAGCATGGGTGATCGTGGTGCAAAATAAAAAGGTACGTAATCATGTAGATTGCCGCCCTTAGCTAGCCCTACCGTCTTATTTAACCTTCTGCTTTGAACATCTACATTTGCAACATCTACATTCAAAAGATTACTTGGTAGGCGGTTTTTACAATGAATAAGCCCTGACGCCAAAATAGGCTTTAAATTGTTGATGTGTGTCATGTGATAAATTTCGGACATAACGATTTCAGCTTAAGTTTAACGGATTCTTTGTCTGATATGCTGACGTGAGATAAACCTCAGATACTATGACGTTGATTCAGAAGGAGTTCTCTAAGCCATGTCGATAAGCACAACCATTAAAGCCATTCAAGACATCATGCGCAAAGATGCAGGGGTAGATGGTGACGCGCAACGCATAAGCCAACTCGCATGGATGTTTCTACTCAAAATATTTGATGACCGTGAAATAGAACGCGAACTACTGTTAGAGCTTGAAGGTGAAGCTTATGAAAGCCCCATACCTGACGAACTAAGATGGAAAAACTGGGCAGCAGATGACGAAGGCATAACAGGAGACAGCCTGTTAGACTTTGTAAATAACAACTTATTTCCAACTTTAAAAGACTTAGATGTAAGTGACCAAGAACCCCGCAAGCGCGTCATAAAAGAAGCCTTCTCAGATGCCTATAACTACATGAAGAACGGCACACTCATAAGGCAAGTTATAAACAAACTCAACGAAATAGACTTTAATAAAAAAGATGACCAGCATCTCTTTGGAGATATCTACGAACAAATACTCAAAGACTTACAAAGCGCAGGCAACGCAGGTGAGTTTTACACACCCAGAGCCGTAACAGAATTTATGGTGCAAACCCTAAACCCGCAACTCGGCGAGAAGATACTCGACCCAGCTTGCGGCACAGGAGGATTCTTAACCAACACCATAGACCACCTAAAAGCCAACACCCCCAACACGCCCGACTTATGGAACATAATCACCAACACCGTGAGTGGCGTAGAGAAAAAACAACTACCCCACTTACTCGCCACCACCAACCTAATGCTGCACGGACTAGATGTACCTGAAAACATAAAGCATGACAACACGCTAGCTAGACCCTTAAGAGACTACACCCCAGCAGACCGTGTGGACATAATCATAACCAACCCACCTTTTGGCGGAAACGAAGAAGACGGCATAGAACTCAACTTTCCAAGCGCCTACCAAACCCGAGAAACTGCTGACCTATTCATGACCCTAATCATTCACTTACTTAAAGATGGAGGCCGCGCAGCAGTGGTTTTACCTGACGGCTTTTTATTTGGTGAAGGCAAAAAGACCTTAATAAAAGAACGCTTGTTAACTGAATGCAACTTGCACACCATAGTCAGACTACCCAACGGTGTTTTCAGCCCCTACACAGGCATAAAAACAAACATCCTATTCTTTACCAAAGGAAGCCCCACTACAGATGTTTGGTACTTTGAACACCCCTACCCAAAAGGCGTTAAGAACTACAACAAAACCAAACCCATAAACATAAAGGAATTTGATTTAGAAAAAAACTGGTGGAACAAACGAGAAGAAAGCGAACACGCATGGAAAGTAAGCGCAAAAACCCTTGTTGAACAAAACTACAACTTAGACCAAAAAAACCCTAACACTCCCGAAGATGACCATGGCGACCCAGATGAACTACTCGCCAAATACCAAGCCTTACAAAGCCAGATACAAAGCACCCGCAATCAACTTAAAGAAGAACTGGCAACCGCTTTGGAGCACAATACAAACCAAGACCTATTCACGTTAAGAGAAGCTAAGGCGGCAGATGACGGAAACCACCTGAGCTTAAATGAAGTTAACAAAGAACTAGGTCTATAAGCTATGCCAAAAAACAGCCACAAACGCTACAATACCCCCATGAACAGGCAAGAAACCCTAAAAACGCTTAGTGACCACTTAACCGAATTAGAAGAAAAATTTGGCATAAAAACCCTGTCACTGTTTGGTTCAGTTGCCAGAAATGAAGCCACCCAAACAAGTGATATAGACTTAGTCGTTGATTATGGTAAAGCACCCACCTTTAGGCAGTACACAGACGCTCTTTTGTACCTAGAAGACCTGCTAGGCTGCAAAGTAGACCTAATAACAAAAGGAAGCCTAAAGCCAGACCTAGCACCTCACATAAACCAAGACTTACAACCCATAAATCATGCCTCGTAATTACCTGCTTTATCTAAAAGACATGCAAAATGCAGCAGAAAAAATACTGCGCTACACTCAACATATAAGCTACGAAGCTTTTGAGCAAAATGAAGAAAAAATAGATGCCACACTGCATAACCTAGAAGTACTCGGAGAAGCCGCTAAGAACATACCCCAAGACACCCAAAGCATTTACCCAGATATTCCTTGGCGTAATATGGCACGCTTTAGAGATGTACTAGCTCACCACTACTTCGGCAAAAATTTAGAAACTATTTGGGATGTTGTTGAAAATGAACTACCCAGCCTAATTAAGGAATTAAAAATCGCCATAAGTGAAGAAGAAAGTAAAGCATGACCGCAGATGACTTCTTAAACAACTTTGCTCACCACCTAGACGCACCCAACGGCATAAGCAAGTTAAGAGAATTGATACTGCAATTAGCAGTGCAGGGGAAGCTGGTTGAACAAAATAATAAAGACACCTCGGTAGATGTTCTTTATGCTGAGCTTAAAGCAACACAGGAAAAACTACTAAAATCTGGTGCTGTTAGAAAAACCAAGAAGTTAGCCAAACTAAAAGAAACAGAAATACCATTCACCATTCCAGAAACTTGGCGTTGGTTACGTCTGGGAGAAATAGGCTTTACGCAGACAGGCTCTACCCCTCCTACTGCGCAAAGTGATAACTTCGGTGATTTCATTCCGTTCATAAAACCCGCTAAAATTCTTGAAGCTGGGGTAGATTTTTCTGGAGAGGGACTATCAAAGCAAGGATTATCTAAAGCAAGGCTAATTTCAAAAAACTCTCTATTGATGGTCTGTATCGGTGGTTCAATTGGAAAAGCAGGGCATGTAGATAGAGATGTGTCTTGTAATCAACAAATAAACACAGTTACACCTTACACACCAGTGAATTCTGAATACATATTTCTGGCGTCTAAATCTGTTTATTTTCAGCATGAAGTATTGACAAGAGCTTCGCAAGGAACTCTGCCAATCATCAGTAAATCAAAATGGGCAGTCATTCCAATTCCCCTCCCGCCACTCGAGGAGCAAAAACGTATTGTTGAAAAAGTAGATGAACTCATGCGCTTAACCGACAAACTCGAGCGTGAACAAACCACCCAAGCAACTGTGCGTTTGTCTTTGACTAAAGCTAGTTTTTCTGCTTTGACAGAAAGTACTAATGCTGCTGAGTTTAGTAAGAACTGGCAGCGGGTCAGCCAGCATTTTGATGAGTTAATAAAAACCCCTGAAGACATAAAGACACTACGGCAAAGCATATTGCAGTTAGCCGTGCAAGGCAAGCTGGTAGAGCAAAGAGAAGAAGATGGGGATGCAAGGGAAGAGCT
>CAZWJZ010000314.1:0-5638 GCA_964634665.1 uncultured bacterium
GGCCTTGCCGCTAAGACCTTAGCTTTCGTAGGTTATTTTATCCTTGTTCCTTAGTTAAATTTATCTAGCTTTTAAAGCAGCTTAGTGACTAAATTTAGTGCTTTGAGGCAGAGCTTAGCTTAGGTATCAACGTTAAACTACCCCTATGATTTCTTATTACAGTACAAGAGACAAAAACAAAAATCTTGTTTCTTTTGAAGAGGCGCTCTTAAAAGGCTTAGCGCCTGATGGCGGCTTGTTTATTCCTAATAGCATTCCAAACATAGCTGCTAAAGCTTGGCTTGAAGCTAGTTCTTTAGCGGATATAGGTTTTAACGTTTTAGGTGAATGGCTCAAAAGTGAAATTGAGCAGCCTGCCTTAGAGGCTTTGGTTCGTGATGCGCTTAATTTTGACTGCCCTGTTAAGCAACTCAGTGATGACCTTTGGGTTTTAGAGCTTTTTCATGGTCCCACCTTAAGCTTTAAAGATTTTGGTGCCAGAACCATGGCGCGGCTCATGCAGTACTTCTTGCAAAAACGAGATGAAAAACGCCTGATATTGGTAGCCACCTCAGGTGACACGGGTAGCGCTGTTGCAGATGGGTTCGCAGGACAAGACAACATAGAAGTGGTACTGCTTTACCCCAAAGGTAAAGTCAGTAGAGTGCAAGAACGCCAGCTTATTGTTGAGCGTGAAGGTGTGCGTAGCTTTGCCGTCGAAGGAAACTTCGATGACTGTCAGCGCATGGTTAAAGAAGCCTTTATGGATGACAGCTTGTCACACCTGCCTTTATCAAGTGCAAACTCAATAAATATTGGGCGCTTATTACCACAATCTTTGTATTACCTATGGGCAGTGAATCGCTCAGGTTTAACAGCACCTAATGTTTGTGTACCAAGTGGAAACTTGGGTAACTTAACGGGCGGCATCTTTGCTTCTTTTGTAGGTCAAGATATAGCTAAATTTATTGCGGCTCATAACGCTAATCACTTCTTTCCTGACTACCTAAACGCAACAGTTGATGCGTTTGATTTTCATAGCACCCTAGCAACGGTTTCTAATGCTATGGATGTAGGTTCACCCAGCAACTTTGAGCGGCTTTACCACTTGTTACCCCAAGATAAGTTAAGAAGCTGGGTGTGGGGCTCGAGTGTTAGTAATGAAGTGACGTTGGAGCGTATGAAGCAAACGTATGATGCTTTTAGCTACATTGTTTGTCCGCATACAGCGGTTGGTTTAGAAGGCTTAGCGCGTTACCGTGAAGCTACAGGAGATACTAATGCTGCTATTAGTTTAGCCTGTGCGCATCCTGCTAAGTTCCCTGAAGCTATTACAAAAGCCTTGAACATAGCAGCGCCTCATGAAGAAGCTCTAGATAAACTATTTGAACAAAAAACTAACGTTCTAACCATAGCGCCAAATTTAGCGGCGCTCAAAAAATACCTTTAAAATATCAGCGCAGCACTCGAGCTTACTTTAAACGCTCGAGTGCTGCGGGTAGTTGACTTAGGTTCTCTATGACGAGATTGGGTTTGCTGCTACTCATGAACTCATCGCCACTTTGGTATTTACCTGTTTTTATCAAAATGCTTTTGGCACCTATTTTAGAAGCGCCAATAAGGTCAGTTTCGATGTCGTCACCAATAACAACAACCTGTCCACCTTTTAGCTTCATGTCTTTTAAGACCATATTAAAAAAGTTGACACTAGGTTTTGCCATGATGTTTCCTTGATTGCCTGTGGCATATTCAAACATGGCTGCAATAGCGCCTGTATCTAAATGCGGCCCATCTGCTAAGTGATAATGACGACCGGGCTGCATAATAATAAGTTCAGCACCATTCATGATGTGCCGAAAAAGCTTATCTAGTGTTTCATAACTGATGGCTTCACGGTTTTCACCAATAATGACACAATCTGGTTTAAGTTCATCTCGTTTTAAGACAGAAAAATCCGCCTCAAGATTCTTAGGTAACAAGCCAGTAAAACTATAATTATTAGTCTTTAAATACTGAAAAGTCGCATGCGCGGCACTAAAAATTTCTGCAACAGGAATATCAAGCCCGTAAGAAACAATAAGCTCATGAAGTTGCTGCCTTGTCTTGGTATCGGTATTTGTAACAAAACGAAGTACGTAACCCTCAGCACGCAAACACTCGAGTGTTTTAGCGGCATGACTGAAGGCTTTCTCTTTGAAGTAGATGGTGCCGTTTAAATCAAGGATGAGACCACGTTTTGCCATAATTCCTTCACTGCGCAATTCGTCTTTAAGGTTATGACGAGCGTTTCTGGTCTAAGAATGATACCAGTTTGGACTAGAAAAGTCATTAGTAGTGTAGGGTTTTATTTTTTGAAGGAAAAATGCTTACTGTTGTAGGCCTGCTATAAATGCGTAAGCGTAATAGAAATCTTACTTTCTATAGAGCAAGCTTGGTTGAAGCCTGCTGAGGCTGATAGACTGAAGCGCATTAGAACTTTAGAACTGCATAAAAAATAAAGCAGGTCTTGCGCGTAAAGAGGATAGAGCTCATTATGAAAGATAGTTTATAAGATGGCAAGACAATCAGCAGGTCAAGAAACCCTAAGTTGGATGAATGAACTCACAGCCGAAATGGAAGAACGACGCAAACAAATCGAGCGGGGTGGTGGTGAAGCTCGCTTAAAGAAGCAGCGTGACGCTGGTAAATTAACGGCACGTGAGCGTATTGATAGTTTGCTTGATGAGGGTTCTTTTGTTGAGCTGAGTGTCTTTACTGAGCATTTGGGTGGCGACATGATGAAGGGCATTAAAGCCCCAGGGGAGGGTGTTGTTACAGGTTACGGCACTATATTAGGTCGTAAAGTTTTTGTATTTAGTCAAGATTTTACGGTTCTGGGTGGCTCTTTAGGTAAAATGCATGGTCAAAAAATAGCTAAAGTTATGGACTTGGCAGCTAAAACGGGTGCGCCGATTATTGGCCTGAATGATTCTGCGGGTGCGCGCATTCAAGAGGGTGTTGATTCCCTTTCTGGCTACGGTGATGTCTTTTACCGTAACGCTATTTACTCAGGAGTGGTACCTCAAATTAGCGCTATTTTAGGGCCTTGTGCTGGTGGCGCTGTTTATAGTCCAGCCATGACTGACTTTATTCTCATGTCAAAAGGTAGCTCTTACATGTTTATAACTGGGCCAGAAGTAATTAAGTCAGTCACCAAAGAAGATGTAAGTTTTGAGCAGCTTGGTGGGGCAGATGTGCACAACCGCAAGTCAGGTGTTGCGCACTTTGAATGTGATGGCGATGTTGCTGTTTTAGCGCATATTCGCAAGCTACTTGCTTACTTGCCGCAATCAGCTAAAGAGAAGCCCCCAGCAAGACCTACGCAAGATAAAGATAATCGTGAAACGCCAGAATTACTAAAAATTGTGCATCCTGACCAAAGACGCCCTTACCCCATGCATGATGTTATTCGAGCCATTGTGGATGATAAAACGTTTTTAGAAGTGCAAGCTGACTTTGCTAAAAACATTATTGTTGGTTTTGCGCATTTAGGTTCTCAAGCCGTTGGCATTGTTGCTAATAACCCAAAATCAATGGCAGGAACGCTCAATATAGATGCTAGCGATAAAGCCAGTCGCTTTATTAGAACCTGCGATTGCTTTAACATTCCTATTGTTACCTTGGTAGATGTAACAGGCTTCTTACCGGGGGTTGCGCAAGAACACGCAGGCATAATACGGCATGGCGCAAAAATGCTTTACGCTTACGCAGAAGCAACTGTACCCAAAATTACACTCATTGTAAGAAAAAGCTATGGTGGTGCTTACTTAGCTATGAATTCAAAAGATATGGGGGCAGATGTAGTGCTGGCATGGCCTACCAGTGCGGTTGCTGTTATGGGCGCGGAGGGTGCAGCGAACATTATTTACCGCAAAGAAATAGCTGCCTCAAAAAACCCAGAGGCAACCAGACAAAGCAAAATAGATGCCTATAAAAAACAATTTGATAACCCTTACTGGGCAGCCAGTAGAGGTTATATAGATGATGTGATTGACCCAAAGGATACTCGTAAGCAGCTCATAATGCAACTAAGAATGCTCGAGCTTAAAGAAGAGTCGCGCCCTTACAAGAAGCACGGCAATATACCGCTTTAGGTTTTTAAGGAAGCATGGTTTACTAAACCAAATCCCTCAGCTGTTTTGCACTGAGGGATTTGGTTTGAACTTAACGTTAAGAGATTTGTTTAGACAAAAGCGCTAAACCCTGTTATAGCGCGACCTACAACAAGGGTGTTTATTTCGTTTGTGCCTTCATAACTATAAATCGCTTCGGTATCACAAAAAATTCTGGCAACATGGTTTTCTAGCAAAATACCTTTGCCCCCAAAGACTTCGCGTGCTCTAGCAACCACATCACGACAACGAGACGCTGTAAAGACCTTAGCAAGACTGGCATGTTCATCTTTCATAATGCCTTGATCTTGCATGTGGCTAAGACGTAAACACATTTGCTGCATGGCAGTAAGATCACCAAGCATACTAACCAAGTGATTCTGAATAAGCTGAAAATTACCAATCGCGCGACCAAACTGATTACGGCTTTGCGCGTAACTAAGCGCCTTCTCATAAGCACCCATAGCTGCACCCACACCCTGCCACGCAACACCCGCTCGAGTCATGCGTAAAACATCTGCAGTCGTGCGAAAAGAATCTGCATTTTGTAAACGATTTTCTTCGCTTACTTGACAATTACTAAGGGTAATATGGCCATTTTCAACGGCACGCAAAGCTATTTTGCCTTGTATTTTTTCAACACTAAAGCCAGCGTTATCTTTTTCAACAATGAAGCCTTTAACATTGCCATCATCAAGATCTCTAGCCCAAATCACAATGATATCTGCAAAAGTACTATTACCAATCCAGTACTTCTCACCATTGAGTGTCCAAGTATCTCCGTCACGTTTACAGGTGGTTGTTAAGCCACCCGCAGCGCCACTACCCACCGTTGGTTCTGTTAAGCCAAAAGCGCCAATCAGTTTCATGTCCATCATGGCGGGTATCCACTTGAGTTTTTGCTCTTCGCTACCACCCTGCATAATGCTCATCATGGCAAGACCAGAGTGAACACCAAAAAAAGTAGCGGTTGAAACATCAATACGAGCTATTTCCATAGTGGCTATGCCTTCAATAATGCTGGCATCTGCTTTACGGCTACCATCGTCATTGAAGACTTCTCTGATAAGATTTAGCTCTGCAAATTTGCTTATGAGTTGCTTTGGGAATTCATCACGTGACCAGTACTCATTAATGATAGGTTCGACTTCTTGCTCCATAAAGGCGCGTACTTTAAGCTGAATGTCACGCTGACGCGGTGTTAAGGTACTAGCAAGATCATAAAAGTCACCGTTGACTTTAGGTAATTCTTTTTTAGCAGGCTTAGCTTTTTTCATTACTTTCATAAGGGTTTGAAGTTGCCCTTCATCCATGCTGGTAACCATGCCGATAAGCTCATCAAGATCTACTTTTTCGGATAATTTAGAAATTTTTGCCATATCGAGTTTGTTAAAGAGCTTAACTGCGCTTCCTAATTCTTTAATGCCTAGTGCCATGCTGTAATCCTTTCGGGTAAGGTAAATGAAATATGTAAAAGAAAAGTAAAGAGGTACGAAATAATTTTGTAC
>CAZWJZ010000315.1:0-5618 GCA_964634665.1 uncultured bacterium
GCCTGCTTTAACTTTTCTGCACCATCACTAGGGTGACCATAAAGCTCGAGCCATGCTTGGTAAGCTTTGGTATTCCATGCAAGTTTGTTTTGCTCTATAGCTTTTTTCTGCTCGTCCATAAGCCTCCCTTGAAAAACTATCAGCCTGTCAGCTTTTGGCAGGCTGAACGATTCGCTTGCTGACTTGCTGTTAGGCGTCTAGTTTACTTTGTATTCTTGTTAGGCTTCCTGAAACCAGTTGGGCTATGTCTAGCACGTCGGGCGCGCCTTCTTCGCCAGCGCTTTCGCTGCTACTTAACATGACTTTGCAAAATGGGCAGCCTGCAGCTATGGTGGTTGCGCCTGTGAGTTTGGCTTCTTGGTAGCGGTTTTCACTTACGCTCATGCTGCCTGCTTCTTCTTCTTTCCAGAATTGAGCACCACCTGCACCGCAGCAGAAGCTGTTGTTGCGGTTTCTTTCTAACTCTATGATTTGCTTTTCACCGCTATTCAATATATCTCTGGGTGCGTCGTATATGTCGTTATGCCTACCAAGGTAGCAGGGGTCATGGTAGGTGACTTTGCCTGTGCTGTCGAGTGGCGGTAGTTTGCCATCTTTTATGAGACTGTCTATGAGTTGCGTGTGGTGTATAACGTCGTAATTTCCGCCTAATTGCGGGTAGTCATTAAAGAGAGCGTTAAAGCAGTGTGGGCAGGTGGTGACTATGCGTTTTTTCTTGTTTGCATCTAGATTTTTGCTTATGAGTGCTTCGTTAAGTACTTCTACATTCTCACTGGCAAGTTGGTAATAGAGGTATTCGTTGCCTGCACGTCTAGCTGCGTCTCCTGTGCATTTTTCAGCTTTGCCGAGCACTGCGTAGTTTATCTTGGCGTGTTCTAAAATGTGAATCATGCTTTTTGTGGTTGTTTGGGCAGCAGGGTCGTAACTGCCTGCACAACCTACCCAAAATAGAATTTCAAAATCTGGGTTTTCATTTACGGTGGGTACGTTTAGGTCATCTGCCCAGCCCATGCGTTTGTCTGCACCTATGCCCCACGGGTTTCCTGTGCGTTCCATGCCTCTAAAGGCGTTGTTGAGTTCTGCTGGAAATTCGCCTTTCATCATGACTTGATCTCGTCTTATGTCTATAATGTCGATCATTTGTTCGCAGCCTACAGGGCATACCTCTATGCAGGCTCCGCAGGTGGTGCAGCCCCATAAAGCCTCGTTAGAAATAGCAAAATCTATAAGCTCGCGCGGGCTTTCTTCGCCAGCAGCAAAGTCTTTGGTAATCATGTTTAGTTCATAGCGTTTGTTTATTTCTAGGGCAGCAGGGGAGAGCGCTTTACCTGTGGTGTTGGCAGGGCAGACATTTGAGCAGCGGTTACACTGAATGCAAGCGTAAGGGTCTAAAAGTTGCGGCATGCGTAAATGCTCGAGTTTGGCAACACCGTACTGCTCAAGGGTTTCATCTTCAAAATCAATAGGCTCGAGTGCGCCGGTTGAGACTTTGTCTAGGTTTTCATGACGGCGTTCTAACGTGAAGTTGATGGGTGCTATAAAAAGGTGAATGTGTTTGCTTCTTGGGAAGTAAGGTAAGAAGCCTAAAATGAGTCCGAGTGCGCCCCACCAGCCTATGTGCCAGCCTATAATGCGGTTTTCGTCGTAGCCTACGGTGTTGGCTATGAGGGTGGCGAAGGGTTGCCATGCGTCTGCGTGGCCTTCGTGGGCTACGAAGAAACCTTCACCGAGTAATCTAAAGCCTACGTGCGCTATGATGAATAGCCCTACTATGAGGCTGTCACGCTTGACGCTGCCTTTGGCTACTTTTTCGTGTACTAGGGTGTTTTTGTTCTGCTCGAGTTTTTTGGGTTTGGCAGCGAAGCGGCGTATTAAGAAGAAGATGACGCCTACGATTATGAATACGCTTAGGAGGTCAGCAGCGAGTCTGAAGAGGTCTGCAAAAATACCGAAGTTTAAGAAGCTGAGCCAGCTTGGGGGTATGAAGCCTTTGAGTCCGTCAATGACATTGACAAGTAGGTAGAATACAAAGCCGTAAAAGATGAAGCTGTGAAAGAAGCTTGCTACAGGTCTGGCTTTGAACACGGTCACTTGCGCAATGGTGCGTGTTAGCCCATCGATAATGCGGTTCATGAGGTTATTGGTGCGTGGGTAGTAGCCTGTGCTGCCACGGCCTACGCTGTCTACAATGCGTTTGAAGCCTATGAATGCAAAGTAAGATGCTACGGAAGCTAGGGTTAAGAAGATGAGTTTTTCGGCGGGTGTAAGCATGGGGCCTCCATTACCGTGAGTGCTTAAATAATGTGCAAGTGTATCTTTTTTGTTAAAAGCATGTCTAGAGATTTAGACTCAGTTCAAAAGGATAAGGTATTTTTTGCATTTTTGTATTAGGCTCACGAGAAATAAGCTAATGCTATGAGTTTGAAGGCTTGAAAAACAGCTTTGCTGTGATGCTGGGTTAAAACGTTCTATACAAGGGCTGTTTTTTGCTTTGTAAAGCCCTTTTTTAGGCTGAAAACTTGTGTACCTACAACGTTAGTGGGTTTACTGGTTGACGCTTTAAAAATGCGCTACTATAGCGCTACCACAGAAAGGAGGTGGTCTAGATTAATATAAATTTAACCAGTGGAGGTACCCGTCGAGGGTAACTTGAGAATACCTCCACCTGAGAGGGTCTAGTTCCCCTCAGTACCAGGCGGGTATCCGGGCGCTTCCAATTTTGGAAGCGTCTCTTTTTTTGTCTAGAGGGCAGTTTAATCTTTTTTGCATTTCCAATAACTATTGCACCATTAACTTTTTGTACTCATTCTTAATCCCTCAGTCCCAAAGGGACAGCTCCCTTAATAAAGGAGCCAAAGTCAAAAGCCTTTTTGGTGCAACCTTTTCTGGAAATACAATTTGATAGCAATTCTATGAGCAATATCAGATTAACTATACAAATGCCATAAGAAATAAAAAAGGATTGTGCTTTTAGCACAATCCTGAATCAAAAAAGAACTAAATTAAGCTTTGCTGAGCAACTTCCAAGCAAAGGGCAAAATGCTCGCCGAAATAAGAATCTTGACCAAATCACCTGCCACAAATGGTGTTAAACCCCACATAAAAGTAGTTTGCCAGTCGGCTGTAAACTGATTGAGCCATAAAAGACCAAACACATAAATAATAGCTGTACCTATAAACATGGCAGCAGCCGTTAAGCTAAAGCGTTTATCCCAACCACGATCAGCCAGAAAGCCAACCACCGTTGCAGCAGCCAAAAAGCCAATCAAATAACCACCTGTTGCCCCAGTCATATAAGCCCAACCAGAAGCAGCACCGGTAAACACAGCCATGCCTAAACCACCCAAGAAAAGATAAGTAAGCATCGTGAGCGTGGCTAAGCTCGAGCCGTAAGCGGCAGCTATTAAGAAAATGGCAAGGGTTTGTAAGGTAACAGGAATAGGGCCTATATCTACGCGTACTTGAGCAGCTAATGAGATGAGCGCAACACCAAATGCAACAAGTAAGGCATTTCGAACAATAGAGCCTCTGGCAGGAAAGAGTTGCTGTATAAGTGGTTGAGAGACAGCAGGACTAGCCATCAAAGACCTCCGAGATTTAAGTAAAAGAGCAAGCCACAAGACATGACAAAAGACTGTGCCTAAAATTCTGTGAATAAAAGGTTTAAAGCGTTACATTAAGCCATACAAAGCATAAACGTTTAGACGCAATAAAAGCAGCAATTAGTCACTCGAGCTAGAATAACTTAATGAAGATATCTTTATCAGTCGCTCATGTTTTATTTAGTTTATGAATTTGTGTTTAGCGATTAGTAGCTAAGGCCTGCTCGAGTTCTGCTGCGCTTGCTTCAGAGTAAATGCCTTGGGTGCGCCAAACAATACTCTCATTTTTAACTAACAAAATAACCATTTCACTGGTATCTGTAACGTTGAGTGCTGCTAGTAAAGGTTCAACTTCTTCAAATAAAGGCATGGTGCGTGCTTTAGTAGTGTCACTAAAGGCGCCTTTCATGGCGCTACTAATAATACCTTTTAAAAAGAAATTCATATCGCCAATAGGTAAAACTTGATAGTAGTCAAGATTGCGTTGTTCTGCTATTAATTCATCTAAGTAAGCTTCCCAAGTGCCAAAGTGATCTTGCTGATCTTGCTCTAAGGGCATAAGAACAATAGAGTAGTCGCTACTAAAATCGCTGGGTAAGCTAAAGTCTTCGTCAAGTAAGTTTTTTCCGGTCATGTCAGGAAAGCTTAGGGCTTCTTGAGCAAAGCTAAGTGAACTAAGTAAAGAAAGACAAAAAAGAACAGTTAAGAGATGCTTCATAGCTTAAATGTGCCATAGTTTAGCCTGCTTTATGTGAGTCTGCAATACGGTTTTTCAAGCTGTGAAATTATTCTGAACAAGGTGTTATTGTTAAACAAAACAGCTAATTAAGGATGATTATGACGCAATTCGAACAAGAAATAAGTCAGCAACCCCAAGTCCTTTCAACCATTCTGCAAGACACAGCCGTAGAAGAATTAGCAAACATTCTGCTGAAGAAAGACTTGCAGCTCATTTTGAGTTTAGCCAGAGGATCATCTGACAATGCAGTTACCTTTTTTGTCTATTTAGCAGGCAAGTACCTTTCTTTACCTGTGGCAAGTTTGCCACCCAGCTTATTTTCAGTTTATAAAGGCAAGCTAAGTTTACTTAATGCGCTTGTAGTCGCGGTAAGCCAGTCGGGTGAAAGTAGTGACGTTATTAAAGGCGTAGAAACCCTAGAATCAGTTGGCGCGCTCACTCTAGCCATTACTAATAACCCTGAGAGTAGCTTAGCCAAAGCAGCTGATTTTACACTTTTACAACAAGCTGGTCGTGAACAAGCCGTTGCTGCTAGTAAAACCTTTAGTTCACAAATGATGCTACTAGCCAGATTAGTTGCAGAATTAGCGCAAGATGAAGCCCTAAAAAAAGCTTTGCAACGGGTTCCTGAGACTATGCAAAGCTTACTTAATACACAAACTACTATAGAACGTTCAGCCTTAAGATTAACGCATGCAAGAGGCGCATATATTTTAGGACGCGGTTTATCTTACGGGCCTGCACTAGAAATGGCTTTAAAACTCAAAGAAACAAGCTATCTGCACGCAGAAGCCTACTCATCTGCAGAGTTTCAGCATGGCCCCATAGCCGTAGTAGACCCCACAGACCCCATTATTTTACTAGCCTTAGATGATGGAACACTCGAGTCTAACTTAATTGTGGCTAAGAAACTTAAAGAACTTGGTGCTGATTTAACGATTGTGAGTAGCAATAAGGAACTGCTAGCTTTGGCAGATGCAGCGATTGAACTACCTAGCGTGCCTGCTGAAACACAAGCGTTTTTGTTTGTGCTGGTAGCGCAGTTACTGGCGTTGCATTTAACTTTGTCTAAACGCCTTAACCCTGATGCGCCAAGGCATTTGAACAAGGTAACCAAAACATTGTAAGTTTAATGTGTACGCAATAAATAACTCGAGTGCTTATTGAGATTTATTTGTGTAAAAAGCGACACATTATTGAAGGCGTCAGATGAGTCATTCATGCTTAGTAAGCGTACAAAAACAACATCCCTAAAGGTAGGTTAAGATGCGGAGATG
>CAZWJZ010000316.1:0-5595 GCA_964634665.1 uncultured bacterium
GGGGAGTACGCTCTGACCCACTCAGTCTTATGACACTTTCTAAGCAGTTTAGTATGACTTCAACAAGTTTTGATGGCATCTCATTTAAGATGCCATCGCTTAGATAAGTGCTAGAGAGCTTTCAGAAACTCATAAGGTTTAAGCTCGAGTACCCGTCATCTTACTGTAGCGTTTTAAATGCCGAACTGGGTGAGTAAAAACAGATGTGCTAAGTCGATGGTGTATTTAACTTAAAAACTGATATAAGCTTACCACTCAGCAAAACTACCATCGTTAAGTCGCCATATATCGTTACGCCAACGGTGAGGCTCAAGACTAACCGAGCGCACTTTATCTTCGTCTATCTCTATGCCTAAACCTGCCCCCAAAGGAATATCTAAAAAGCCTTCTTTTGGCATAAGCACATCAGGGTTAAGCATATAAGCATGTAAGTCTGTACCTTTATTATAGTGAATACCCAAAGACATTTCTTGCAACACCACATTATGGGTAGAAGCGCCAATTTGCAAACAAGATGCCAAAGCTAAAGGCCCAAGTGGGCAGTGCGGAGCAACTGCAACATCATAAGCTTCAGCCATATGAGCGATACGGCGACATTCAGAAATACCCCCTGCATGAGACAAGTCAGGCTGCAAAATATCAACCACACCTTGCTCTAAAAAAGGCTTAACATCCCATCTGCTGTAAAGACGCTCACCCAAGGCAATAGGTGTAACACAATTTAAACTAAGTTCTTTAATTGCGTCTATGTTTTCACTAAGAACAGGCTCTTCAATAAATAAAGGACTAAGTGGCTCGAGTAATTTCATGAGTTGTTTTGCCATAGCTTTATGAACACGCCCATGAAAATCTATACCCACCTCTAAACCTTCAGCCCGTACAGCCTCCACTCGAGCGTAAACTTCTTTTAGGTCTTTGTCGCCTTCAAGGTAGCCCAGCTCGGCAGTGCCGTTCATTTTTACGGCTTTGAAGCCTTGTGCTTTGCGTTCTCTTGCTCCGTTTGCTACATCGCTGGGGCGGTTGCCACCAATCCAGCCGTAGGCTTGTATTTTGTCTCGCACTTTGCCACCGAGTAGCTCCCAGACGCTTAGCCCTAGCCTTTTTCCTTTTAAATCCCAGAGGGCTTGATCTAGACCAGATAATGCGCTCATGAGTACAGGGCCGCCTCTGTAAAAACCGCCACGGTAAGCAAGTTGCCAGATGTCTTCAATACGTCTTGGGTCAGTGCCTATAAATCTGTCTTTTAAGGCTTCAAATGCGCCCACGACTGCTTCAGCGTAACCTTCAAGGCTCGCTTCACCCCAACCCACATTACCTTCACTATCTTCAATGCGTACAAAAAGCCAGCGGGGTGGTACTAAGAAGGTTTCTATTTTGGTTAGTTGCATGTTTATTCCTCATCCATCGGGTATAGGCTCGCGCCACCATCTACTTGCAGGACTGCGCCTGTCATGTAGCTCGCCATATCTGAACATAGAAACAAAAAGGCGTGCGCTACGCTTTCGGGTGGCTGCATATAGCCTATAGGTACGGCTCTTAGGGCACGTTTTTTGTACTCGAGTTCTTCGTCTAGTTGTTTTTTTGCCATGCCTGCTGCCACAATCCCTGGGGCAATAGCGTTGGCTCTTATGCCTTTGGGTGCAAGCTCTCTTGCAAAGCCACGCATGAGCATTTTCAAACTGGCTTTACTTGCGTTATAAGGTGTAATTTCGGGCCAAGGTACATCTTGTACCCAAGAGCTTGTAAAAATAAGATGCCCTGCTTGCTTACGTTTTAACCATTGC
This sequence comes from uncultured bacterium, assembly GCA_964634665.1. Classification (GTDB taxonomy): domain Bacteria; phylum Deinococcota; class Deinococci; order Deinococcales; family Trueperaceae; genus JAHEBB01. Next base: position 1,785 of record CAZWJZ010000316.1, read on the forward strand.
CTGCTGGCTTCTTGAGCTACCAAAAAGGCAGCGCGAACATTTAGGTTCATGACTGCATCAAAATCATCTATTGGATAATCTTGAATAGCAATCGCTTTGCTTATGCCTGCGTGGCAACAAACAATATCGGGGGGTTTGTTGAAACTCGCAAATAGCTCTTTTACTTCTTCTGGCTTGGTAATATCAGCGTAGTGATAACTAACTTGCGCCCTATCAATACCGTGAGCATCTAATAAAGCTTCGGCTTTATCTTCTGCTAGTACGTCATTGACCAGCACAAAGGCACAATGCTCGGTCAGGGTTTTAATAATATAAACACCCAGCGCACCACAGCCACCTGTAATTAAAATACGTTTATTTGATAAATCAAGCAGACTCATAAGGCTTTAAAAGTCTTTGGATGGCTTTGTTTTTCCTGCCAGCACATAGCCATCATCTTTGGGTTCATAGCCTAGTTTTTCTTGAGTATCACTTAGATCTAGGCGTTTAAAAAGATTATCGGAAATAACATGCCAGATGCCAAACTTGCCTTCAGACGCTAAGCAGGCATCAAAAAATCTAAGTAAATCAGCGTGCGTTAGGGTCATGTGCAAGAGTATATTAGGGGCTTTCTCTTTTATAAAGTCTGTATCAGGCGCGGTTACCCAACCAATTCGCAAGCAATGCACAGCGATATCTTTAAAATCTGCGTAAAAGCGCCCTAACGCTTCACCCCAGGCTTTGCTGGCACCATAAAGATTAGCTGGCGCTACCGGCATAGTTGTATTTACCTGAATGTCATGCCGGTAGCCATCAACTGAGTTAATGCTGCTGGCATAAAGAATACGTTTACAGCCTGCTTGCTGAGCAGCCTCAAAAACATTGTAAGTACCCACAATATTATTAGGTAGCAAACTCTCCCAAGGCGCTGTTATTCTTGGGTCAGCTGCCAAATGAATAACCGTATGAATATTTGGATGTGTTTCAAAAATAGCCGTAACCGAACTGATTTCAGAAATGTCGCAAGCCATAAAAGGAAACCCAGCTGTCTCTTCAGGTTCTTTTTCATCACTTAAAACCAGCTCAAAACGATCTTTAAGATGCTTTACTAAAAGCTGACCAATTCTGCCTGAGGCACCCGTGATTAAAATTTTGTTTGCCAAGAAAACCCCTTTCCCTTAAATCTCATTACTTATAAACCGCTTCTCTAATACCCTTTAAATAGCCAATGGCAAAGAGTCGACCTATTGCTGAGTAGCCTGCATTATCGTTACTATCACCCTCCATAGTAGGTACATGGTCAGGTCTCAAAACACCGTCAAAGCCAATATCTTTATAAGCTTGCATACAAGCAACCATATTGGTTTTACCTTCATCATGAAAGGTCTCAACAAAATCATCAGGCGTACCTTTAACATCACGCATATGTACAAAAAAGATTTTCTCTTGCTCACCAAAATACCTAATCACATTGGGTAAATCATCTGTCATCATGGTGAAGTTACCCTGACACAAAGTAATACCGTTCACAGGGCTAGGTGCAAGATCAAGTAGTCTCTGATAATTATCAACACTCCGCATAATACGACCCAAACCACGAATCGGCGAAAGTGGAGGATCATCAGGATGCATAGCAAGTTTCACATTAGCTTCTTCAGCCACAGGAATCACTTTATTCAAAAAATACTCGAGTGTTTCCCAAAGTTTCTCTTCGCCTACTTCACCGTATTCAGTAAGTTCGGTTGAGTTATCAGCATGTTTATAGCCTGTTACAACTGCGCCACCTCGAGCAGGCACGGTGGTGGAGGTACGCATCCAGTTAAAGACAGGCATCCACTCGTAACACCAAACCCCAATGCCTAACTTACCCATATTACGAATGAGTTCACAGGCGCTCTCTATTTCTTCATCACGACCCTCTAAACCCAATTTTGCTTTGTTCAAAGGCGGGCGTGATTCCAAAACATTAAAGTCAAACCCCCCTGCTTCATAACTATGTTTTAGTTTTGCAAGGGAATCGTAACTCCATGGCAATTTACTAGGGTTAATAACTTTAGCTTTCTCACTGTCAGACAAAGCAGGGTCCTCGGCACTAAAATCCATCATGCCAACCACATGGTCAACACCACATTGCTTAACCATGCGCCACAAGCTCGAGCTTTGTGGGGGAAGAATTTCTGCAATATTAATCATTAAAGTTTCCTTTCAGAAAATAGTGGGGAATTGCTGTTAATGTTTTTTTCTATCTACTGCCCACTGATAACTAAATCAGCTCCACAATCTATCGTGAGACCAGTCTTTATCCCATTCTTCAGTTGATTCAAAATTTAAGGGGCGCTCTTGATTGAGAAACTCAGCAAACACCTCTTCATTAATATCACTAAAGCCTAAACCTGGCGCTTCTGGTACATTAATATGCCCCTCTTCAATAAGGGGTTGCTCAATCCCATCAAGCAAGTAATCCCATCTTGGAATATCCACAGCATGATTCTCTAAAACCATAAAATTTTCAGTTGCCGCCGCACAATGAACCGCAGCTAGCGTTGAAATAGGTGAACCCGCCATGTGCAGAGCCATAGCAACACCGTAATCTTGCGCCATATCACCAATTTTCTTGGTTTCTAAAATACCACCCGAACTTGCAATATCAGGGTGAATAACCGCAACAGCTCGAGCTTCTAAGAGAGCTACAAAGCCTTCTTTAAGATAAATGTCTTCCCCTGTACAAATAGGGGTTGCTACACTCTCAGAAAGCCTAAGATACTGATTGGTAAATTGCCAAGGAATCATATCTTCATACCAAGCCAGGCTAAACTGATCAAGCGCACGACCCAAACGAATGCAAGACTCGAGCCCTATATGCCCAAAGTGATCGACAGCTAAAGGAATTTCATAACCAATAACTTTTCTTACTGAGGCGACATAATCAACTAGAGCCTCAATGCCTTTTTCAGTAATTTGAATACCTGTTAAGGGGTGCATAACGGTTTGTGTTTCAAGCATACCTGGGGGGGCAATCAGGGTATCAGGAATATCTTTAAGTAAACTAATACCCACATCCATTTTTAAGAACTTAAAGCCTCTATCCATACGTGCTTTAAGGCGTTGACCCATTTCGGTACCATTTGGAATTGAATCAGTATCGCAGTAAGTCAAAATTTTGTCTCGAAATTTACCACCAGCTAGCATATAAGCAGGTACGCCGTAAGCTTTACCTGCTAAATCCATGAGTGCCATTTCGACGCCACAAACACCGCCTGCTTGCCGTGCATGATGCCCAAACTGCTTTATTTTCCTAAAAATCTTATCAACATTACAAGGATTCTCACCTATGAGCTGACGCTTAAGCATAAGCGCATAAACAGGGCTGCCCCCATCACGCACTTCACCATAACCAGAGATACCCTGATTCGTATCTAAACGAATAATCGAAGCAGGAAAAGGCAAGCCTGTCAAATTCGCAATACGCATATCCGTAATGCGCAAATCAGACGGCGCAGAGTTTGTATTGACTTTATCTAATAACTGTTCACTCATGACTTACTCCTCGAAACTTAATTCCCATAAGGCACCTTGATCTCCCCACTCGAGTACGTATAGTTTGTTGCCTATAAGTAGTGAGTCTATAGGGTTTATAAAATTTGTAACGATTTGTTTTGTTATTGCTTCGTAGTTATCTTCGGTTTTACTTAGGCTTAGGTGCAGTAGGTCACGACCTCTGTCACTTAGGGTTCCACCTGCTGAACCCCAACTTAACACAAAGGCACTGTGGGTACTTTCAGTGCTTTGCCACTGACTCGGCATGTCTGTATTGTTCACAAACGTTAAGCCT
>CAZWJZ010000317.1:0-5588 GCA_964634665.1 uncultured bacterium
GCCGTGGAGGCGACCGATGGTGGGCTGGAGCGGCCGGCTGGGCTCGGCGGTCAGAAGAGCCAGCGGCGGACGATGGCCACCGATGCCGACGGGTCGCCGGGCACCAGAATGACCGTGACGGGCTCGAGCCGCCGCTCGACCGGGGCGACCTCGATCTCGCCGGCCTCTTCGGGCTCGGCGTCCTCGTCAGCCAGCACGTCGTGCACGCCGCGGGCCAGCCCGCCCGCGGCAGCTCCGGCGGCGGCGGCCACCACGGCGCTGCGCAGCCGCCGGGTCCGACGCTCGGGTTCGCCGGCTCCCGCATCGATCGCTCGCACCGTGCCGTCGTCGTAGAGCTCCTCGAGGGGAAGGTCGGCGGCGGCCAACCAATCTTCGACCTCGCCCTCCCAGTCGTCCCATCGATCCAGCGCACCCACGGCTCCCAGAGTAGGACGTGCGCAAGCGCACGGCGTCGGCGACGCCTCCGCTGCGGCGCTGAGCGTCGGCGCTGCCCGTGCTCGGAGCGTCGGTGGAACCGCCCCGGGTGATCTAGCGTTGGAGGTTCATGCAGCCGCAAACTGACTCTCCATCGTCCCGAGGATTCATCCGCCGCAACCTGGTCGCCATCCTCGGCGCCGGTGCCGTCGCCCTCGCCGGCCTGGCCTGGCTCGCGTTCGGCTACTTCGGGATCCACACCGCCTTCATCGACGACGAGGTCTCCGAAGCAGGCCCCGTCTTCGCTTCCGGCGCAGCCGCAGACGAACCCGCCGCAGCGGACGGCGACGCCGCTCCGGCGCCCGACGCCGACGGCGGCGCCGACGCAACCGTGCCCGAGCCTGCCGACGACACCGAACAGGAGGCCCCGGCCGAGATCGTCACCCTCGTGTCGGGCACGTTCACCGGCCTCGGTAGCTACTCGGGTGGCGGCGATGCGCTGGTGCTCAACGACGGCAGCGAGCAGCGCTTCCTGCGCTTCGAGGAGAACTTCGAGACCAGCAACGGACCGGACCTCAACGTCTATCTCACCGTCGGCGGCGACGTCGATGCCGGGTACGTCGACCTCGGCGACCTGAGCGGCAACATCGGCAGCCAGAACTACGAGATCCCCACCAACGTCGACCTCGGCGAGTTCGACACCGTCGTGATCTGGTGCGTGCGTTTCGGGGTCGGCTTCGCAGCGGCCCCTCTCGCCTGAGGCGGCGCATCCGCCGATGCGCCCGGCGACCTCGGTCTCGCGCGCGCCACGATCTACGGTTCCGCCGGTGAGTGCCGAGACATGAGCGAACACGGATCGGATCATCTGCCGGAAGAACCCGCCACCATCGTCTGGTGGCCCTGGTGGGTCCTCGCTGCCGGCCCCGCCCTGGCTGCGGTACTGGCGATCATCGACGACGATCCTCCTGCCGATGGCGGCGAGGGATTCTTTGCATTCGTCGTCGTCGCAGCCTTGGCATTGCTGTTCCTCGCTGCGCTGTTCACGCCGTCATTGCTGGTCATCTCCCGCAATGCCCACGCGCCACGGTCGGCCCGGGAGCGAGCCGTCATCGTGTTCGTGGCCTGCGTGGCCGGCGCGCACCTCGTCGGTCAGCTGATCGACCGCGCCGGTCCCGACAGCGGCGACAGCAGCATCTGGGCGTTCGCCTTCATCGGCACCTACCTGACTGCGTCGGCTGTCGCCTACGTCGCGCTCCGCAGCACGTTCGGTGAGACGTCCGCCCCCCGGGGCGCCTGAGCAGGCCGACCCGCCGCTCCGGCCACGTGCATCGACGGGACACCACCGGGGTTCGTCGGCGGACTCAACCCTTGATGTAGGGCTGCCCGTCGGCTGCCGGCGGTCGGCTCTTCCCGACGACTCCGGCGACCACGATGATGGTGACGATGTAGGGCAACATCGACAGGAACTCCGACGGGATGTCGGTGCCGAGAACGCCCAGCTTCTGCTGGAGAGCGCGTGCGAACCCGAAGACGAGTCCCGCGCCCAGAGCGCCGAACGGCATCCAGCGACCGAAGATCATCGCCGCGAGGCCGATGAAGCCGATCCCGGCGGTGAGGTTCTCCTCGAAGCGGCTGACCTGCGACAGCGTCAGGAAGGCGCCACCGAATCCTGCGATGCAACCGCCCATGATCACGTTGCGGTATCTCGTCTTGTACACGTCGATGCCCACCGTGTCCGCCGCCTTCGGATGCTCCCCCACCGAGCGTGAGCGAAGGCCCCACCGGGTGTAGAACAACCCGAGATGGATGGCGATGACCAAGAGGAACGTCAAGTAGACGAACATGTTCTGATCGAAGAACATCGGTCCGATCACCGGGATGTCGCCGAGGACCGGGATCTTGATCGAGGCGAATCGACCGGGCGAGTTCAGGCCCGGCTCCGATGCGAGCACCCGACGGGCGAGGAACGACGTCAGACCCAACGCGAAGATGTTGATCACGACACCTGCGATGATCTGATCGATGTGGTAACGGATCGCGAGCACTGCGAGCACCGCGCCCAGGATCGCCCCGGATGCGATCGCGGCGAGGAGGCCCACCCAGATGTTCGACGCAGAGCCGACGATCGTGCCGACGAAGGCTGACGTGAGCAACTGGCCCTCGATCGCGATGTTGATCACCGCGACGCGTTCGCACATGAGGCCCGACAGAGCGCCGAGCGTCACCGGAATCGACAGCACGACGGTCGAAACGAGCATTCCCACGAGGCTGAACGACTGTCCTGCGGCGGCCCACGTGAGGAACGACAGGGCCGTGAGCCCGAAACTGACGGCAAGCGCCGCATTCGTCCACCGGAGATGGGTCCGTCGCAGCACGAGCCCACCGAGCATCGCGATCACCGCGGCGAGGACGATCGACAGCGAGCGAGAGCCGACCTCCCACGTGATGTCCTGATACCGGGCACCGGGGAGCGACAGGTTGAACGTCGAGGTCTCCCCGCTCTCGACTCCCAAACCGAAGACCCAGAGCACGAAGAGGGCGAGAGCGATCAGAACCGTCCCGATCACCGTGGCTCGCCGTTGCTCCGGTGTCGCACGGCGAAGGACCACCTCGGTGGAACCGTGCACGGCCTCGACGCTCATGAACCCCACCCCGTCGAGACGGTCGCTTTGGTGCCTTCATCGACCTGGTCGATGCGGTAGACCGCCTTGACCAGCTCGGGCGCTGCGATGAACACGATGATCAGCGCCTGCAGGACCAGGACCAGGTCGACCGGGATACCCGCTGCGCCCTGCATCTGGATGCCGCCGGCGCGCAGACCACCGAACATCAGTCCGGCGAACAGCACACCCACGGGATTGGACCGACCGAGCAGAGCAAGAGCGATCGCATCGAAGCCGGTGGCGCCCGCGAAGTTCGAAAAGGCTCGATACGGCTCGAGACCGAGCACCTGGTTGGCGCCGGCCAGGCCTGCGAGACCGCCCGACACCCCCATCACCGCGACGTACACCCAGGCGACGTTCATTCCCGCGTACTTTCCCCCATCGGGGTTCGCACCGACCGCCCGGAACTCGAACCCGATGGTCGACCGATACATGAGCCACCAGACGAACCACACCGCAGCCAGTGCGACCAGGAAACCGATGTGCACTCGATAGCCGTCGAAGAGCGTGGGGAACTGGGCCGAACTCTGGGCTTGCTTGGAGATCGGATCGTTGCGACCTTCGGCCTGGAACAGGTTGCCCTTCAGCAGATAGTCGACCATGAACAGGGCGATGAAGTTCAACATGATGGTCGTGATGACCTCGTGCGCGCCGGTCCGCGCCTTCAACAGCCCGGCCAGTCCAGCCCAGATCGCGCCCCCGACGATCCCACCGAGGATCGCGAATGGGATGTGGATGATCGCCGGCAGGGAGAACGAGAACCCCACCCACAGACCGACCATGCCGCCGATGTGCATCTGCCCGTTCGCGCCGATGTTGAACAGGCCCGCCTGGAAGCCGACGGCGACGGCGAGGCCGGCGAGGATCAGCGGGGTCGCAGCGAACAGCGTCTCGGTGATCGCCCGACGGGATCCGAGTGAACCCTCGAACAGGGCACGGTAGGCATCGCTGATACCGGTCATGGTGGAGCGGAAGGCCTCGCCGGGGTCATCACCCCACATCTTCAGGCTGTCGACGTCGGTGACCGCGATGATGAACGCCCCGATCACGAGCGCCGAGAACAGCGCCAGCGCGGGAACGGTCAGGGCCAACCTGATCGAGGACCCCAGACCGGTGGCCCGGGTGAGGAAGTCGGGCGCCGACTCGTTGCGCACCTCCTCGGCACCATCGTCTGGCGCGCCGTCGTGGTCTGACTGGCCACCGTCTCCGGTGTTCCCGGCGTCGAGGTCCGAATCGGAATCGCTCACGTTGCCACCTCTGCAGCTCGGCTCCCGAGCATCGCGAGACCGATATCGGTCCTCGTCGCCGACCCGTCGAACTCGCCGGCGATCCTGCCCTCGAACATCACCAGGATCCGATCGGCGAGCGCCATGATCTCCTCGAGTTCCGACGACACGATGAGCACGGCGGCGCCCTGATCGCGCTCTTCGACGATGCGGGAGTGGATGTATTCGATCGACCCCACGTCGATGCCGCGCGTCGGCTGGGAGGCGACGACCAGCGTGACGTCTCGATCGAACTCGCGCGCGACGATCACCTTCTGCTGATTGCCGCCGGAAAGGGTCGAAACGGCGACGTCGATGCCGGGAGTGCGGACGTCGTACTGCTCGACGAGCCGCTCGGCCCGAGCCGCCGCGGCCGCCCAGTCCATCCGGACACCGTGCGAGATCGGTTCCTCGTAGTAGGAGTCGAGGACGATGTTCTCGGTCACGGTGAACGACAGGACGAGACCGCTCCGCTGCCGGTCCTCCGGAACATGGGCAACGTCGCGCTTGTGGATCGCCCGCACGGACCTGGTCGTGATGTCGTCGTCCTTCAGCCTCACGAAACCGCCCAGCGAGGGGCGCATGCCGGTGATCGACTCGACGAGCTCGGTCTGACCGTTGCCCTGCACGCCGGCGATCCCGACGATCTCGCCGGCTCGCACCTCGAGGGAGACCCCGTCGACGGCCCGCTGGTTACGATCGTCGAGCACGACCAGGTTCTCGACCGAGAGCACGACGTCGCCCGGATCCGCCGGCGACTTGTCGACCACGAGGTCGACGGGACGCCCGACCATCAGCTCGGCGAGCTTCTCCTCGTCCATGTCCGACGGCTCCACCTCGGCGACCGTCTTCCCCCGACGCATGATGACGATCCGGTCTGCGAGTTCGAGTGCCTCGTTCAGCTTGTGGCTGATGAAGATGACCGCCTTGCCGTCGGCCTTGAGGCCGTTCATGATGTCGACGAAACCCTCGACCTCGCTGGGTGTCAGGACCGAGGTCGGTTCGTCGAAGACGAGCACGTTCGCCTGGCGAGCGAGCACCTTGATGATCTCGACGCGCTGTTGGAGGCCGACCGGAAGATCCTCGACGATCGCGTCGGGATCGACGTCGAGCTTGTAGCGGCTCGAGATCTCCCGGACCGTCTTGCGGGCCCGCTGGAGATCGAGCCAACCGAAGCGCTGCGTCGGTTCGTTGCCCAACATCACGTTCTCGGCGACGGTGAAGACGGGCACGAGCATGAAGTGCT
>CAZWJZ010000318.1:0-5535 GCA_964634665.1 uncultured bacterium
CGCTCAAACAGTCGTGAACCAGAGGCATGATAGGACTCGCTTCTAGTGAAGTTACGTTAGGACTCGCTTCTAGTGAAGTTACGTTAGGACTCGCTTCTAGTGAAGTTACCCTAGTCTTTGATTGCTCAGTATTGACCTTCATAGCCGCTACGCTCCTGTGGTTCAGGACTGTTCTTGGCTAAAGGCTTTTAAGCGAGTGTCACGAAGTACCGAGCGAAGCGTACGAATAGATCCATTCAGTAGTTTGCAAACCTTCTATGGAGTAACTTAGAATGGCGGTTAAATAAGCGCATCTAGCATTTCTACAAATGGTTTGCTGGTACAGCTATTCGTGGAAATGCTACAAAAATAGTTATTCTTAGCTTGGACGTGCTTAGTTTATAAGATTTCAGGGTTTCAAGAAGCGTTTTGCAAATTGTCTTAATTCACTTAAGCGTAAAAAGTAAGCAATTAAAAAGTAAGACACATAAATACTTATGCCTGTTAGCCCTAGCCTAAAAAAACTCATGAGCCAAGTACCATTGTTAGGTAAAGCATAAAGTAAATTCAGGCAGAGTAACGCCGCGACTGCTGTGGCAAGTGAAACCCTTAAGAAATGACGTAAGAATATGCCAAGCTCGAGTTTTTCGCTGTGGCTTACGAGTGCGAGTAGGGTGATGAGTTGTAGCCATGCCACTATGGCGGTTGCTAGTGACAAGCCTGCTATGCCTAGTGTGGGTGTGAGTAGGTAGTACAAAAGGCCTTGTAAGCTTAAGAAGATGAAGGTTAGGGCGATGGGGGTGCGTACTTTTTGGCGGACGTAGTAGGTGCGTATGAGCAGTGCGTTTAGCCCTAGGGGTACGATGGCTAAACCTAGGGGAGCGGTTGCTGCTAGGGTTGCTGCTAGGGTTGCTTCACTTGCACCTGCTCGCCCTAGGGCACTAAACCAGTTAAAGACGACTTGCACGGCGGGTTCAGCAAGTAAGAATAGTACTAAGCCTGCGGGGGCGCTTAAGAAGCTAATAAATTGCAGGCCTTCTAGGAGGGTTTTGGGGAATTGCTCAGGTTCATTTTTTGCGTTGTTACTTAGTCTTGAGTAGTAGGCGAGTGCTGGGGATATGGCAAAGACACCTAGGGCTAAGCTTAAGAAAAGATCGGCATTTTGAAAGCCTGTTACGCTGCCTTGGGGTAGTAAATTAAGAATGTTTGTGGTTATGACGTTGAGTATTTGCCGGCCGCTAGTGGTGAAGGCAAAAGGAATCATGAGGATGAGAACGTTTTTTAGATGCGGGTGCCAGATTTTAGTTAGGGGGCTTAAGTGCTTTCCTTTTATAAGGCTAGGGATTTGCACGATTAGCTGCACTATGCCACCTAGCACAAAGCCCCATGCTAGAACTGTGTCGCTGCTCGGAAATATAAGCATAAGTAGAATAGCAACAAGGTTTAGAGCAACGGGTGCCCATGCGGGGGCTAAGAATTTCTCTTCAGCATTCAAAATACCCATAGCCCATGCAGATAAGGAAATGCTAGCTAAAAAAGGAAAGACAATACGTGTGAGGGTTATGGCTAAGTCTTTATCTACACTACCGTTACTGGTGAGTAGTAAATTAACAATGTAGGGTGCTAAGAAGTAGGCTAAGAGCAGTAAAACACCGTTAGCTATAAGCAGTAAACCTAGTAAGGCTGCGGATAGTTTTTTGGCTTCTTGTTTGTCAAGTGAACTGTAAACAGGAATAAAGGAGTTGGTGAGTGCACCTTCGGCTAAGAGTTCACGAAATAAGTTGGGTACTCTTAGGGCAACAAAAAAAGCATCGGTAATGCGTTCATCAAAAAGCTGGGTGAGTAAGGATTGCCGTAAAAACCCAGATATGCGGCTACCGAGCGTGCCTGCCATGAGTGTGAGTGCATTTTGTTGGTTAGAGCGTTTGGGTTGCGTCATGAGGTGGTGGGGTGTACGTAGTTAATTTTTTTACCGTTTTACTATATCTGTTGCAGTTTTATTAAAAGTCTGCTTGTTTGACGGGCTAGCGTTAAGTTAAGCTTGCTTTGTTTAAGATGAATAGTTGTTTTGTGTTAAGAAATCTGAAGGGCTTCTCTTTACAAGCTAGTTAAAAGCTCTTCATTAATTTGCGCGAGTGACTCTAAAATAACATCAGCTTCTTTAAGCTTTTCAGGTTTAACAGGAAAGCGTGCATCTGGAATAGCAATGACTTTCATGCCAGCTGCTTTACCAGCCAAAATGCCATTACCTGAATCTTCAATGCAGATACAGTTTTTAGGCTTAACCCCCATAAGCTCAATGGTTCTTAAGTACACATCTGGGTGAGGCTTACCACGCGCAACCTGATCAGCAGATAATACTTGCTCAAACTTACCCTTAAGCTCAGGTGAAGTTGTAACAATATCTACCAGTTCACGAATAGACCCAGACGCCAACCCAACTCTAAAAAGACGCTTAGCCAAATTAACCGTCTCAATCGCATGCGGCATAAAAGGAATACGCTCCGCGTAAAGCTCACGCATATTCTTTGCAATTTCCTCCTGCACAGCAGTCGAGCTCATATCAGGCTCGAGTCTTTTTATCATGTAGTCAACCCATTCGGTGGTGCTTACACCCATGACGGCTTCATGATCGTTTTTGTCCCATGTTTTACCTAGTCGTGTTGCCATTCGTAGTCTAGCTGCGTCCCAGACGGGTTCTGAATCTATCAGTATGCCGTCCATATCAAAAATAATGGCTTCTGTCATGCGCGTAGCTTATCAGCTTTAACGATGGATGCTTTGTTAGCCAGTCGGCATTCTTAGCATAGATGAAAAACGTGTAAAAGCTCGAAAAGTATGACCTAAATAAAAAAACTACAGTAAGCTATTAGGCATGAAAGATATTAAAGCCCTCGTTATAGATATGGATGGTGTTTTGTGGCATGGTGAAACACCCGTTACAGGCCTAAGCAGCTTCTTTGATACTCTAAATGAACTAAGCATTCCTTGCATACTGGCAACCAACAACGCTACCAAAGTAGCCACAGATTACACCCAAAAACTCGCTAAATTTGGCGTGAGTCTAGCGCCTGAAAACATCCTCACCTCTTCAGAAGCAACCGCAAGCTACTTACGCCAAGAACACCCTAAGTTAAAAGAAATTTATGTCATAGGTGAAGCAGGTCTAAAGCAAGCCTTAAAAACACAAGGCTTTAGCTTCTTAAGTCCAGAAGATGTAAGACAAGGCGCAACAAGCCCCGTGGTGGTTGGCGCACTCATAAGAGAAAGCCTAAGTTACGAATTACTCGCCATGGGCTGCCTACTCATAAGAAAAGGCTCGAGTTTCATAGCAAGCAATTACGACTCGAGCTTTCCGAGTGAATTAGGTTTTTTACCGGGTGCGGGCGCTATGCTATCTGTTTTAGAAATCTCCACAGGTGTTAAACCCACCGTGGTAGGTAAACCCAACAGCATTATGTTTAAAGAAGCCTTAAAACGACTTGGCACCAAACCAAGTGAAACCGCCATGGTTGGTGATAGACTCAATACCGACATAGAAGGTGGCCTAAATGCAGGCATGCAAACCATACTGCTACTCTCAGGCGTATCAACTCAAGAAGACGTAGGTCAAGCAGAACACAAGCCAGACTTTATATTAAAAGATATAAATGACCTTGCCCAGCAACTCAAGCAAAACAAAATCACTTAAGCAAGCCATGTGTAGAAACATAAAAACCCTAGCTAACTTTGACCCACCCGCAAGCCAAGTAGAAATAAACGCAGCAGCCCTACAGTTTGTTAGAAAAATAAGTGGTTTTCAAAAACCCTCAAAAATAAATGAACAAGCCTTTCAAAGCGCCATACAAGACATAAGCAAAATAACCCAAGAGCTACTCGAGTCACTAGAAACAAGCGCAGCTAAACGCAACCGTGAAGAAGAAGCCGAAAAAGCCCGATTGAAAAACCAAAAAAGATTCACATAAAGAAAGCTCGAGTTTTCTTGAGTCTTAAAAGTAAAGCATTTCTAGGTTAGTGGTCAGATTGATAGTACTTGTGGATCTGCTAGTAGTATTGCTTTTTGTTGTACTTGTCTTAGATGTCTAAAGATTCATATTTATGTTTAGGGTTTTTGACTAGTCTTTACTATGAGTTTTAGGCTAAAGCTTCTTTCTTAATGGTTCAATCGTTTTATCTTGGTTTAGCTAAGGGTGTAAAGAAACTGTAATAGGTTTAGCGTATTCCTAGAGTGTTAAAGGAGTCATTTTCTTGTGATTAAAAAACTTAGTTTCATTCTTTTTTTCTTGTCTTGTTTTGCTATTAGCCAAGCACAAACTTATCTTGTGTCTGTTGTGCCTCTGCTTAGCTATTTAACTGAAGAGACGGGTTACGCCTTTGAATTAGAGGTCAAAGACAGCATTCCAGATTTTGAAACGAGTTTTTTGGCGGGAGAGCCAGATTTTGCATTTATGAATCCTTACCATATGGTTATGGCGAAAAAAGCTCAGGGTTATCTACCGTTGCTTAGTGACGCTTCAAGGCAGCTTAAAGGTATTTTGGTGGTTTCTAACTCCGGGCCATTTCAGAGTCTGCAAGACTTAAATGGGCAAAATCTTGTCTTTCCCGCTCCTAATGCGTTTGGTGCATCTTTATACATGCGAGCTTTGCTTAAGGAAACTGAAGGGATAGCGTTTTCAAGTATATATGTGGATACCCACAGTAATGTTTACAGGCATATTTTACATGGACAAGCTGCTGCCGGAGGGGGCGTTCAGAATACCCTTAATAAAGAACCTGATGCGCTAAAAGAACAACTTCATGTTTTATATGAAACGCCAGGGGTTACACCTCATCCTTTAGCTGTTCATCTTCGAGTACCAGAAGAAGTTCAAACTGCTGTTAAAAAAGCCATTTTAAGATTACGTGATTCAGAAGCAGGACTCGAGTTGCTTACGAGTGTTCAGCTTAGTGAAGCGTTTGAGGTTTCTTATGAGGAGCATTTTGCTTTTCTTGAGGATTTAAATTTAGAGGAATACTTAGTTTTAGATTCTGAGTAGGATTGTTGTGTTGCTTTGACGTTGTCTTTTTTACGATTTTTGTGGCCAAGGGCTTTTAGGGTTCAGATTAGTCTTTTTTTGATTCTTTTGACTATTTTGGGTAGTGCTTTTTTTGCTTGGTTTACGGGTCGTCAACAGACTGAGTTAATTCATAGTAATATTTCTCGTTTAGGAACTGCGCTCATAGATAATTTGGTGCTTGATGCATCTAATAGGTTATTGAGCTTGGATTATGCTGGCTTAGAAGTTCTGCTTTTACAGTACGGTACATTGCCTGAAGTGAAACGGATTCGGGTTTTTGATGATCAGAATCAGCTTATTAGTGATGTTGTTCATCGTGGTGATGGGGTAGAGGTATCTTATGATGATTTTGGTAAGACCTTGCCTGATGACGTGCTAGCTCTGATTCAGAAGGATGCGATTTATCTTGAGGCGAATCAAGAATTATCCATCTGGCAACCCTTGGTGGTTGGGGGAAAATTAATTGGCTATGCTGGACTGGATTTAAGCCTTGCGCAGA